>JAJDDQ010000006.1 GCA_029260215.1 Phycisphaerae bacterium | reverse complement strand
TGACGCCTTCGGATCGCGCTGCCCGGAGTCGAACTTTCGGGCCGCACGATCGATCAACAGTTTCGACGCTTCAAGCTCCGTCGCACTGTCCGCCACCATGTTTTGAATAGCCTGAAACTTCGCGATCGGCTTGCCGAACTGAACACGCTGCGGTGCGTACGCGACCATCGCGTCCAGACACGCCTCCGAAATGCCCGCCGCCTGAGCCGCAATGCCGATCCGCCCCTCGTCCAGCGCGCTCAAGAACACACTCAACCCGCCGCCCTCATCGCCCAACAGACAATTGTCCGGCACGAACACATCGTTCAAATGCAGCACCACGGTCTCACTCCCGCGAATGCCCATCTTCCCGTGAATCACATCGCGCTCGATCCCGTCAGCCGTCCCGTCGATCAACAGCGCAGACAGCCCGCGCTTTCGCGTTTCGTTCTCGTCCGTGCGCACCAAGACCATGAACCACCGCGCCCGCAGGCCATTGGTGATCCACATCTTGCTCCCGCTCACGCGGTACCCGCCGTCGACCTTCACCCCGCGCGTCGTCGTCGCAGCCGGGTCGCTCCCCGCGTCAGCCTCACTAATCGCAAAAGCCAGCAAGGACTCATGCGACGACAGGCTCTCCAGATACTCATCGCGCCAGGATTGCGAAGCATGGTCACTCAGAATTTTCGACGTCATCGAATGAACGGAAATCGTCACCGCCGCCGAAGGCGAAGCGTACGCAAGCTCTTGAATGACAGCGGCATACGTGCTCATGTCGCAGTCCAGACCGCCGGCCGATTCCGGCTGGGACAGCCCCAGAAGCCCCATTTCCGCGATGGCGGGCAACATTTCCCAAACGGTGGAATCACCCTCATCCCACCGCCGGTCAGCCTCAAGCAGTTCGTTGCGTGCGAACTCACGGATCGCGTCCAGCAGCATCCGGCGGTCTTCCGCGAGCAAAGTCGGCATGTCCGTAAGTCCCTTATGCAAAAACGGTTAAGCGATTCACCAGCCAATGGGAATCCCGACCGCATTCTAGCCAACCCCGCGTATCGAATCCATCAGCCCGTTTTTCCATCGAAATGTGTAAAAAAAAAGCCGCGGCCGAGTAACCCCAACGCAGGGTGACTCAGCCGCGACCGAGGCGGCAGTTTATGCTGCAGAGGCCGACGTATCGACCTCTGCAGCCCCCCAATCAAAGCATCATCGATTCTTCCGACGACGCATCCCCCCCCAAGGCCAGGGTGTAGTCAGTTCCGATCGCGATGGTTGGCGCCCCGCGTCCTTACCACTACAGCATGCTGATAAGGCACTCTCCGTGCCAGCCGCCGCCCAGAAACGATAATTTTCGTAATGTATTGTTAATAAGAGAGTTGCAGCGCTTCGTGATGGCGTCGAAACGCGGCTTGGTGGGTAAAGAACCACGAATCGCCCGAGCGGACTGGGTAATTTTACCCGAATCGGAGCCGGCTACCGGTTGAAACGCAAGTAGTCAGCCTCAGCCAGCTTCGCGACATCAAGACCAGCCCCGCGAGCACGCAGGACCAGCGCGGCGGAATCGTTCACGCTCGTAACCCGCTGCATGGCCTGTTCCAGCGTATCGCCGGCAGCGAACACACCGTGGCCGCGCACGATGACGACTGGAACATCCACAAGCCGTTCCGCCAACGCCCGCCCAAGCTCTGGTGAGGCGGTGGCCGGTGAGCACTCGATGACCGGAATCTCCCCGAAATAGAGCGCCCCTTCCACATCGACGGGCTTGAGCACGTCTCCGAGCCAGCCGACCGCCACCGCAGCCAGGGCATGCCCGTGTGCGATCGCTGAAAACGCGGTGTGGAGGTAGATTTCCAGATGAACGCAAAGCTCGGTACTGGCCCGTTTACGCTCGTTTTCCGTCGGTTCGAGGCTGGTGAGCACGAGATCGTCTTCGCCCAGACGCCCCAGCATCGCCCCCGTCCGGGTGATGATGAGCCGGGGCCCTCGGTGGACCGAAAGATTGCCCGAGTGCGAGTTGTTGCAACCGCACGCCAGCAACGTTTCGCCCGCCTTCCGAAAGGCCGGCAGCATTTCACCGATCATCGGGTCAATCAAGGGCTTTTTCCGAATCGTCCGTCATCATGGAAAATCAGTATACCCTCCACGAGGCACCCGGTCAGCCCGAGAGGCTGCACGAGCCGTGAACTTCAGTTCACGCGGATCAGGAATCCCCAAAAATCTCCCGCCGCACGCCAAAACCCCATTCCCCGCCGCACTTTCTGGAATCCGTGCGGCGAGTTATAGTTTCGGGGCGATGACGTTCTCCGTCTCAATCAAGGCCTGCCTCTTCGCGACATTGGCTGCACACGCCATGCTCGTCGTCGGCTGTCAGACAGATGGCGAGAAATTCCGCGACCTGACCAAGCAGATCAACACGCTGACAATTGAAAAGATCGACCTGGAAAATCGCCTCGTCCGCCGCGACGCCGACATCGCCGCCCTCGAAGGCCGAATGCAAAATCTCCGAGGCCAAGGCTTGGCACCGCCCGCGCCGGCGTTCGTGGTGGACCACATCGAGATTCTGAAAATCACCACCGGAGCCGACCTCGACGATACCCCCGGCGACGATCACGTCACCGTCTACTTTCGGCCCCTCGATCAGGACGGCGATCCGTTCAAGACGGGCGGCGCGGTAAAGATCAAACTGCTCGACAACCGCAAGTTCGGCACGCCCACGCTGCTAGGCCCCGTGGCGGTTTTCAACCAACCCGAAAGACTGCGCAAGATGTGGTACGGCAAGTTCATAACCAGCTTCTTCAAAGCCGACGTCCCGTTCTTCCCCAACGCGGACCTGGGCCCCGATCAGGAAGTGGACATCCACCTCACATTCGAGGAATTCGCCACCGGCAGAACCTTCACCGCCCGCCACGCAGTAAGAATCAACCACCCCCGCCCCAGCAAGTAGCCGCCCCGTTAAAACGTCAGCCGCCACCACCCGCAGCGTCGCGAGCGGCGACGGCCTCGATGATGAAAACGTCAGTGTAACGATCTACTGGCAAACGTCTCCCGGCGTCGGGCACGTGAAGGAAGCGCAGGCTGTCGCGCCTTCAACATTTGTATAGCTCGGCCAATTCGCGAGCAACTGCTCCCGATCGCAGCAGTCGATCTCCCCGTCGCAGTTGTAGTCCACCAGCGGATTGTAGCATTCTCCCGGGGTGCATGTGGTGTCATCCTTGCTGGATGGGTAGGCCTCATTGAAGAAATCCACGTCCTCCTGATCGTCAAGAGGAGCGCCTTGTAAGTTACAATTGAAGTTGCCGTATTGAGTCACGCAATCGAGTTCGATGACGTGCTGCGAACAATCGGTGGTAAGTTGACCCAACTCTGCGCAGTAGACGTTTCCATCAATGACCGCAGTATTGGTCGTGTAAACACGGATAAGTTCTTGCCCCGTCCCATTTGGCGTGCCCGTGTGCATGATGGCGCCACTCGCAACGTTTAGGTCGATTGTGTACACGGCATCGCGCACGAAGTTGGAGGTGCCTCCATTGTACCCGCTGATGATCGAGTTATATTTGCCATCCTGCAACGTCGCAATTCCACTCGGGACATCAACCGCGGCCCAACGCTTTGTGCAGGGCACATCCTCGAAAAACGGACGAACGGGCGACCCTGAAACCTCGAGCCAATACTCGTCATAGTCAGGCCCGACCGCTTCCAGTGTGCCTGCGTTGTTATTGCTGCCCTTCATCGTGATCGTGACACCCTGGACCTCGTAATCCAGAATCTTGAGTGAGCCGTTCTCGTTAATCGTCAACTGCGAATCGATAGTCAGATATCCCTGACCTCCAGATTGATTGATCTCGATCTCAAGTTCTGACGTGGAATTCACGCGCTTGAACGGCCCCTCCCAGACGACACCATTCTGTACACCATTATGGCGAAAAACATTTTTCGTCCCTTCGTACGAGGTCAGAGAACACCCGGCCCACTCAGACCGTTTGTTCGCTTCGACTTCAGCGTTGCCCTTGAAATAGCTGTCCCATATCACGTCACCGCCTCCGAGTCCGGCAATATAGCCGATATGATCCGCCCGAACCTTACCGGTATCCACCGTCAGCATGCTGGGGTTGAATTCCTGAGTACCTCCAGACACCATGTCAATGCCCCACGGATTGGCCACCGTGCCGTTGCTGTTCACAGTCCAATCGGCGAAGCCCGCTCCGTCCTGTTGAACATCTCCCGTGGTGGCCACAAACCGCGAGTCGTCGTACAGCACCCACGTTCCGCCGACCGTGTCGGCCTCTGCCGTCACAACGGATTCGTCACGAAGATGCCACTTGCCGTCGTTGATTTCCTTCTTCCCCGTGAACGTGCTGTCGTCGAACATGCGCCACCAGCCTTCGTCGGTGAATCCCTCGACGGTTATTTCTGAATTGTTTAGCTGATCCACCTTCGGTGCGAAGTTGGAAGACCCCACGAAATCACCGTTGCCGTAGCCCGTATCGTCGGTCACAAAGAGCTTCGTATTCCCCAAGAGCGCCCAACGTCTCGTCTCGACGTTCGCCACCGTTCCAATGTCTCCGACTTTCATCACCGTGCCGTCGCCTGTACTGAAGGTGGAACCACCGATGTTCATAGCCACTCCGTAGGCCGTGCCGAAGATGTCGATCTTGCCGTTGTTCTCGACGAACCACTGCGCCCCGTTGGCAGCGACGGAGGTAACGTCCCCGCTTACATCGATATCAGCATCGTCGCCAATCGTGATATCCGCCTCCGTCATGTTTCCGGAAACATCAATCTTCGCGTAGTCGGCGTCTTGGCCCTTGCGCGTGCCGCTTAGGAAGTGCATGTCGGTAACGTCGCCGGTGACCTCGACCGTGGAGGGCGAACCGCTCGAACCGTTCTGCATCCGCACCAGGTATTTCGACGTCCCGCTGCCAGCCAGGTCCGTGCCGATGGTCCACGTG
>JAJDDQ010000050.1 GCA_029260215.1 Phycisphaerae bacterium | reverse complement strand
CGACCACATAGTGAGTCTCCTTTTTGAGGTTCTGGGGCTTCCATGTCGGGGATACGACCCCCGATTCAAGACCCCGAACGTACCCAAGGGGAGGCTCGCTTCATAGTTTCACGGTCTAACGGCGCAGTCGGTAGGCCGTGGGAGTTGCGGAGCTCCACGGCCTGGCTGCGCCAGACCGTGCCACCCAGAATGGGATGCGCCCGGCCCGGTCAAGCGATCTCCGCTATTGCGCCGCTCCACCCGGTCCCCGCCCGCTCAATTGATACAATCCAACTGCAAAGTGATTGAAAACCTGCTTACTGTGGCGCTACTGTATTGGGCGGTGGTCGTCGAACCATCGCAGTGCTGTCGCCCTCCGGTAGCGGGCGGCGAACATGTCATTTCGTTCCAAAATTGGCTTTGCCCGAAAGGTGCAACATGAAACACCTCGCACTACTTCACAAAACCGCCGCAGCACTCTTTGCATGCTCCGCCGCGTCCGTCGGCCAATCACTGAACATCGACTTTGGAAATCAGGCTGGCGTGCCGCAGCAAAGCTACGCCGCCGCAGGCCTGCCCGGAGTCTGGAACGCCGTGACCGCGTTCCCTGCCGATGGACTCGTCGACCTCAGCGGGATGCCGATTCCCGTGACCGTCAGTTTGATGTCGGGCTGCGCGTTCGACCCTGCCAGTCAGGACGATCCAGCCACGAATCAAGACGATGAACGCCTGCTCGACGACGGCACGCGAGTCGGCGACACCGACACCTGCCTCTGGAAATTCGAGAATCTCGCCAGCGGCACGTACAAGCTCATCGTGTACGCTTGGTCGCCGGGCCAGCCCGACGCTACCACGACGATTTACTTCAACGCTTTCGACACAAGCTGCGGCTCGTCCGACGTTTCCGTCGGAGGCGCTTTCCCCGGGCAACTCGAACAGGGCGTTACCCACGCTCGCGATGTCGTTTCCGTACTCGGGGGACGAGAATGGTTTTGCAGCTTGGCTACGTCGTCGTCCGACGCCATGATCAACGGCCTGCAGTTGGTGCGCGTCCTGCCCGGCGACGCCAACCGCGATGGCCAGCGCAACCTCATCGACTTCCTCAGCTTCCGAAACTGCCGAACAGGCCCCGACGCCGGCCCTTATGCGGACGGCTGCGAATCGTTCGATTTCGATTTTGACGATGATGTGGACTTCCACGACTTCTATCGCCTGCAGCTCATCATCGATTCCGCCGCGGCCCCGCCCTGCGCGTGCAGCGGCGATCTCGATCAAAGTCTCTCAATCGGTGTTTTCGATTATCTGCTTCTCAGGCAGGCCCTGAATAACAGCACGGTGTGCGACCCCAGATGCCTTGCAGCAGACATCAATTGCGACGGCTTCATCGACGGATGTGACCTTGAGGTCTTCAGCTGCCTCATCAACAATAAGTTTGGTGCGCCCTGTTGCGAAATATCGACCTGCAACAACACACGCTGAATCAATCGCCTGAGTCGCACCCGCTCGTCGCCCATCACCAAGGGGGTGCATCCCATTCTGGGTGGCACGGTCTGGCGCAGCCAGGCCGTGGAGCTCCGCAACTACCACGGCCTACCGACTGCGCCGTTAGACCGTGCCACCCTGCACTGCGAATTGCCACCCGTATTGGGATGCACGCTCACCAAGGCCATCCTTTACCCCGTTGGGGGACGTATGTATGTTGGGGCTTTGCGAGGCGGCGGACGGCGTGCCCGACGCTTCGCAACCCAGGTACAAGGCCCGCCCTCGCGATAGACGTTCAAGAATTCCCGACTCGCAGGATATCACCCGCCACGGTATCGGATGACGGAAAGCGTTACGGTGCGAGACGTCTTCAATTGAAAGCGACGCATGGACCGCAACGAAATCTGTGACGGCTTCCTCGATCGGCTGACCTTCGACCCCTATCCGTTTCAGGAAGAGGCGCTTCTCAGTTGGTTCGATGACGCGTTTGACGGCCTGCTGGTGACCGCGCCGACCGGCATGGGCAAGACGCTCATCGCCGAAGCCGCCATTTTCGAAGCACTCAGCACCGGGCGACGCATGTACTACACAACGCCGCTCATCGCCCTGACCGATCAAAAATTTCGCGAATTTCAAGACCTGGCGGAATCGTGGGGGTTTCCGCGCGACGCGGTCGGACTCATCACCGGCAACCGCAAAGTCAATCCCGATGCCGTCGTGCGCGTCGTTGTGGCCGAAATCCTCCTGAATCACCTGTTGGCCGACGACGAGATGCTCGGCGACACGTCGGCTGTCGTCATGGACGAATTTCACTATTTCAACGAGTGGGAACGCGGGATCGTCTGGGAATTGTCGCTCGTCCTGCTGCCCAAAACGGTCCGCCTGATGCTGCTGTCCGCCACAGTGGGCAACGCAACCGACTTTGTGATCTGGCTCAAAAAGGAACACGGCCGCAATCTGCGCCTCGTGCAAACCGACGAGCGGCGCGTGCCGCTGGAGTTTATCTGGGAAGGCGAGCGACTTGTAACGGAATTGCTGCCCGGCATGGTTTCCGAGAACGACGCCGACAACCGTTCGCCCGCACTGGTCTTTTGTTTCAACCGAAATGAATGCTGGGATGTGGCTGAGCGGCTGAAGGGACTGTCGCTGATCAGCAGGGAAACGCGCGCAAAAATCGAGGAACATCTGGAGGCTGACACGTTTGTAGACGGCATAGGCCCCAAGCTGAAGCAGATGCTGATTCGCGGGGTCGGCGTGCATCACGCGGGCATTCTTCCGAAGCATAAGGAAGTCATTGAGAAACTTTTTCTCAAGAAACTCGTGCCATTCGTCATTTGCACGGAGACGCTGGCCGCCGGCATCAACCTGCCCGCGCGGGCTGTGGTCATCACATCGCTCATGAAAGGCCCCAGAGATGACCGCAAACTGATCGCGTCGTCGTCGGCCCATCAGATGTTCGGTCGGGCGGGCAGGCCTCAATTCGACACCAAGGGCTACGTCTGTGTGCTGGCCCACGAAGACGACGTCAAGATCGCCAAGTGGAAGATCAAGCTCGAAAAAATCGATCCGAACTCGAAAGACCCGGGCATTATGCGGCAGCGCAAGCAACTCGAAAAGAAACGCCCCACACGCCGAAAAGGTTATGCGTATTGGGCCGAAGGGCAGTTTCAGACGCTGATCAAAGCAGGCCCTGCGAAGCTGTTCAGCCGGTCCATGATTCCCTATCAGGTGTTGATCTACCTGTTGACGCGGTCGGGCACGGTTCGCGAAACGCGGGAATTTCTCTCCAAACGATTCAACACACCGGAGCGCAACGAGAAGTTTCAGGAGCAGCTCAACTTCATGCTCGACAATCTGGCTGCCTTCGGCTACCTCACCCGCGACGCCGAGAGCGACCACGTCACGCTGAGCGACTCGGTGATGGAATTGCTCGAATTCCGCAGTATCGATCCGTTGTACGGCGCGTTTCTGGGTAAACAACTGAAATACTCCAGCACTGAAGAGAAGTTGCAGGCCTTGCAGTCTGTGCTGCCGATTCCGCCCGCACTGCTCAGAGGCGTTCGCCTGCCGCATGATCTGGAGAAAGGGCCACTGTACACCGAACACCTCGCGCCCGCGTTGCTCAAGAAGGGACTGGCGATATTGGACGAGGACGGGCAACTGGTCAAACCGAATGACGATGAGTATGAGGACTTCATGGAAGACGAACCGAGGCGCTGGCCTCTGACGCTGCCCGAAATGCTCAAGTTGCTCTTCGACGCACAATTGGCATCTCCGGAAGAGGTAACGGTCCAATCACACTGGGTAGCCGGCGGCATTTTCGAAACCGGCGGCGACTTCTACAAATTCTGCCGCAACCGAGACCTGGCCAAGCACGAGGGGCTGGTCCTGCGACATTTGCTGCGTCTCATCATATTGGCCGGCGAGTTCGGAGCGTTCACCGGCGGCGATCCGGAGTACGCGGAAATCGCCGCCCGCGCGACGGAAGTATGCGTACGCGTCGACCGGCGATATACGGACCACTTCCTGGCCGACCAGCAGGAAGCCCAAGCCTGCTCCCGAGTCTGACAACCAGGCCGCGTGAGAGTTCAGCCATATGCTATGTCGAATGGCGATAATAACCCTCTTCCTCCCCTCCATGCGCAGGAGGCTGGACGTGACCAAACCGGGAGCGTCCAGAATCAGGTTCTTCTCGCAAACCAAAGCGTTTCTCTGATCCAGACCCCCCAGTATCCCCCCTTTGCAAGGGGGGAAAAGATTGCTCCCTGTCGTGAGGGGTTGCCAAAAGATACTCACGCTTTGCACATGACTGACCTGTTACCATCGAAGCAGCCCCCGAATCCGGCGTTTGAAACGAATCAGCTTCTACCAATAGAACGTCGGTGCTGATTCGCGCGGTGCGCGCGCCCCTGGCTGAGCGTTGTACGGTTGATTCGCATGCATCTCTGCCGCCGCCGGAAGTTTCTTACGTCCCGTTAGGACGCCCCGGCTTCTCAAATGATACGCAGATCGCTCCAAACGACGCTAACCGCTCGCTAGGATGGTCCAAGACCGGTATAATCGCTTGGGCTGCCGGTTGAGGCGGTTTTTTCGAGCGTAGGATGGGATTTTCTCGGGTTGAATCGGAAACGACGCTATGTCCACGTTGCATATTGACCGGCTGCTGGAAACCGTCATCAAGCAGGGCGGGTCCGACCTGCACCTGACCGTCGGCACGCCGCCGGTCATCCGCCTTCACGGGCGCATGCGGCGGCTGGAGACGAAGACTCTCACGCCGGACGACACCACCGCCCTGATGAAGGCGATCACCCCTGAACGCTGCCAGCAGGAGATTCAGGAGGAGGGCGGGACGGACTTCGGCTTCGCTTTCGGCGAGCATGGCCGATTTCGCGTGTCGGTGTTCCGGCAGAAGGGCAACCTCGCATTGGTGTTGCGACTGATTCCGTCGCGGCTGCTGTCGTTTGAGGACATCGGCCTGCCGACGATCGTGTCGGCGTTGTGCCGGCGTCCGCGCGGACTGTTCCTGGTCACAGGCCCCACGGGATCGGGCAAGACTACGACGCTGGCGTCGATGGTGAATTACATCAACGGGGAGCTGGATCGTCACATTGTGACGGTGGAAGACCCGGTCGAGTATTACCACTCGCACAGAAAGTCGATTGTGAACCAGCGTGAAGTGGGCGTGGACGTGCCGAGCTTTTCGGAGGCGTTGCGTCGCGTGCTGCGGCAGGACCCGGACGTGATTCTCGTCGGCGAGCTGCGCGACCTTGAGACGATTGAGGCTGCTGTTACGGCGGCGGAGACCGGTCACCTTGTCTTCGGCACGCTGCACACCACGGGTTGCCAGGGCACGATCAACCGTATTATTGACGCGTTTCCGCAGAATCAGCAGGCCCAAATTCGCGTGCAGCTTTCCGTTACGCTGATCGCCGTGCTGTCACAGGCGCTTTGCCCCAGACAGCCGAAGGGCATGGTGGCTGCCTATGAGTTTATGCTGGTCACGCCGGCCGTCGCCAACCTGATTCGCGAGAACAAGGTCTATCGTATCGACTCAGCGATCCAGACGGGTAAGAAGTACGGCATGCGGTTGCTCGATGAGCACCTGTGGGAGCTTTTCTCCGCGAATCTTATCTCGGCTGAGGAGACGGTGGACAAAGCCCGTCGCCCCGGCGAGATGCAGGATAAGATCGACGCCCATCGTCGCGGTTTGGAAGTCAACTTCGACGAGGATCATGGCGACGACGACACCGACGCTCTGTTCCGGCGGAATTCCTGATGCCAGCGTCCGAGACGACGAACGACGAATTTAGCGCACGACGAAACGCCCCGAGGTAACCGAAGCGATGGACATGCCGCCGATCGAACAACTGCGCGGGCGACAGCTTGGCAGAATCCTCATCAAGATGAGCATTCTGCGTCGGCGCGACGTGCATGACGCCCTGGACATCCAGAAGCAGCGTGGGGGGCCTATCGGGGCGATTCTGGTCGAATCGGGCCAAATCACCGAGGAACAGTTGAATTACGCGCTGGCCGCCCAAGTGGGTATGGTCGCGGTGGACCTCGGGTCGATGGACATTCCGCAGGAAGTCGTGGATATGATCCCGGCCCAGATGGCCAACACGTACAAGATCGTGCCCTTCAAGTTCGTGGCGGAGAAGAATCAGATTCACGTCGCGATGTCCTCTCCGGACAACTTTCGGGCTACGGACGATCTGAAAACGCTGATGGGTTTCGACGTGGTGGCTGCCATCTGCGACCCGGCGATGTTGCAGCAGTCCCTGCAAAAGTGCTATCCCGAGGGTTCGATCGAATCGATGAGTGCCATCATCGACGAAATCGAGTCCGACGCGGACCTGGCATCGCTGGCGGGGCGGGGCGAGAGCATCGACCTTGAGCAGTTGAAGGAGGCGGCGGACTCCAACCCGGTCAAGAGGCTGCTCAACCTCGTGTTGTTGCAGGCGATTCGCGACAAAGCGAGCGACGTCCACTTCGAGCCGTTCGAGGACGAGTTCAAGATGCGTTATCGCATCGACGGCGTTTTGTACGAGATGATCCCGCCGCCGCGCTACATCGCAATGGCTATTTCGTCGCGTATTAAGGTGATGGCCAACCTCGACATTGCCGAGCGCCGCCTGCCTCAGGACGGTCGTATTGAGCTGGTGGTGGGTGGAAATCCGGTGGACCTTCGCGTGGCTGTTCTGCCCACGCTGTTCGGCGAGAGCGTGGTCATGCGTGTTCTGGACCGGGCCAACGTCAATCTGGATCTCGACAAGCTGGGCCTGCGTGAAGACGATCTTTCGGTCATCGATCAGATCATCCGTCGCCCGAACGGCATCGTCATCGTCACCGGGCCGACTGGATCGGGAAAAACGACCACGCTGTATTCAGCTCTGAACACGCTGAATACGCCGGAAGTCAAGCTTTTGACGGCTGAGGATCCGGTTGAGTACGATATCGACGGATTGATCCAGTGTCAGGTTCGTCCTGAAGTGGGACTGACATTCGCTCGGGCGTTGCGTAGTTTTCTGCGTCAAGACCCCGATACGGTGCTGATTGGTGAGATTCGCGACCTCGAGACGGCCCAGATCGCGGTTCAGGCTGCGTTGACGGGACACCTGGTATTCTCGACCGTGCATACGAACGATGCTCCGTCGACGTTTGCGCGTATGCTCGATTTGGGCCTGGAGGCCTTTTTGATCACAGCGACGGTTGAGGCGATCATCGCTCAGCGGCTTGTGCGGCGTATCTGCAAGAACTGCAAAACGAAGTTTGAGCCAACGGAAGAGCTGTTGATGGAATTGAGCCTGACCGAGGAAAAAGTCGCGGGGCAGACGTTCTATTACGGCAAGGGTTGCGATTTTTGCAACAACACCGGGTACCGTGGTCGGACCGCTATTTACGAGATTCTGGTGGTTGACGACCCGATTCGCGATCTGGTCATGCGGCAGGCGTCCACCGCATTGGTCCGTGCCGAAGCCAAGAAGCGCGGCATGCGCACGCTTCGCGAGTCGGGGTTGCTGTCGATTTTCGACGGTTTGACCACGATTGAGGAAGTCGTCAAGGAAACGATCATGGAGGACGAGTAGCGTCGGCCAGTCCGCGTGAGAATGCCGGGCGGCAACGACGACTCAGGTGATCCTCCGGGGAGATTTATCAGTTATGCCCAAGTATGTCTTCGAGGCCATGAATCAGGCGGGCCAAGAGGTCAAGGACGAGATTGAGGCTCCGAACAGCAAGGACGCGCTGGCCAAGATCCGAAATATGGGCTACTTCCCCACGCGCATTCGCGAGAAGGGCGGGAAGAAGGCGGCTGCGCCGGGGGCGGTTGCCAAGAAGAAAAAGGGCGGCGGATTCAGCATCGGCGGGGTCAAGTCGAAGGTGGTCACGCAGTTTACCCGCCAGCTCTCGACGCTTCAGGACGCGGGTTTGCCCATTTTGCGCAGTATCCAGATTTTGGGTGAGCAGCAGAAACCCGGATTGCTGAAGAACACGCTGGCTGCGGTCGGCGAGGATATCGAAGGCGGCTCGACGCTTTCCGAGGCATTTGCCAAACACCCCAAGGCCTTCGATCGACTTTATGTGAACATGATCGCCGCTGGCGAAACGGGCGGTGTGTTGGACGTGATTTGCCAGCGATTGGCGGAGTTTATGGAGAAATCCCAACGGCTGAAGCGTAAAGTTGTTGGGGCTATGATCTATCCGATCGTGGTGGTGTTTTTTGCGATGGGTATCGTGACGGGCATCATGATTGTGGTGGTTCCGAAGTTCAAGGAGATTTTCGAGGACTTCGATACAACGTTGCCGGGTGTGACGCAGCTCTTGATTAATTTCAGCAGTTGGATCGTGGGTGGCACGCCGCCGGGGTGGTCGATCATCCTGATATCACCGATTGCGTCCATGGTCTTTTTCCGGTTGGCCCGGCAGTCCAGAGGCGGGCGGTATGCGACGGATACTGTGATGATGAAGTTGCCGGTCATGGGCTCGATCATCAGCAAGACAGCCGTCGCGCGTTTCACGCGTACGCTGGGCACGCTGATCAATGCGGGTGTGCCCATTCTGGAAGCCATCAACATTACGAAGGACACTTCCGGCAATGAGGTGATCGCCCGGGCGCTTGAGGGTGTTCACGACTCGATTCGTGAGGGCGACACGTTCGCCAACCCGCTTCGGGCGAGCAAGGTGGTGGATTCGATCGTGGTCAACATGATCGACGTCGGCGAGGAAACGGGCGATCTGGACAATATGATGATTAAGGTGGCTGACAACTACGACGACGAGGTGGACACGCTGGTCGGTTCGTTGTTCTCGTTGCTCGAACCGATCCTGGTGGTCGTTCTGGGCGGTATTGTCGGTTTTATTGTTGTGGCATTGTTCATGCCGCTGGTCTCGCTGATCGAGTCGGTTTCGTCGGGTGGATAGTAATGCGTTTGCGGATTCAGAACCCAGGAGCAGGTGTCATGGAAACTCGGACGGCTCGCAGGCCGGTGTCGGTTTTGAAGCAGTCGGTGTCCTCGAATGCGGCGTTTACGCTCATTGAACTGCTCGTGGTAATGAGCATCATTGCGCTGCTTGTCGGGATATTGCTGCCCGCGATTAGTGGTGCCCGCGATCAAGCCAAGAACGTCAAGACCCGCGCTACGCTGAAGTCCATCTCGACGGCCTTGGAATCGTTCAAGAGCGAGAATGAGAAAGATTTCCGGCGTACAAACGGGTATCCGCCGTCGGCCCGCGGCGAAGAGATTCACGACGCGACGACGATTGCCTACCAGCCGGTTAATACCATGTACGGTGCGCATTGGCTCGTGCGACACTTGATGGGATTTGACTTTCAGGGTTTTGTGCCCAAACGGGCTGTCCCTGCGAGTCTGGCCAGCGCCCCCGAGCTTTGGTATCGGTCTGACGCACTGAACGGCAGCCCGCTGGATCGCGTAGGCCCTTACATTGCTCCAGATTCACTAAAACTCGTGCGAACGGACGAGCTTCCGGGCTCGCCTCCTCCTTCGAGCGAAGCTGTTATAGACAGCGGTTTGACGGCTCCGGTTATCGTGGATGCGTTTGGCCGACCGACTCTTTACTACGTCGCCAATCCGTTGGGCCGGGTAATCGCCCAACCCACGCGCGACGCCTCCCCTCCTGGGATCTACATTCAGGAGGACAATCTGGGGTTCGCCGGCTCGGACGGCGCGCTGTCCGTATCAGGGAGCATTCAAGTTACGGACGGTTGGATTTTCACGCCGAGGAAGAGGCATCCATTGGCCACCTTCGGTGATCCGTTGCCCCAGAATGTCGATTCCATCGAAAACGTCGGCTCCTTTGTTCACTATCTGACCGACATCAACTTGCTGGAGCAATCGGGCGCCAACCTCCCCGGGCAGTTGGACCGCCGCACGGTCAGGCCTTTTCGGAAAGATTCGTTCCTTCTCATAACACCCGGCAAGGATGGTATTTACGGAACGCGTGACGACATCAGCAATATCGACCAGTTAAGGTAATCAATGCCCCGAACGCACGGAGAGCGTCCATGATTCGTCTGCCATTCGCCAGTCTACCCTGTTTACGAACCGCTCGTCGCCCGGGTGCATTTACCCTGATCGAATTGCTTGTCACCATTTCGATTATTGCGGTGCTCATCGGCATTCTCGTTCCAGCCTTCTCGGCTGTTACGTCAAACGCGAAGAAGACCGTGGCTATGGCCAGGATTCAGAATCTTGAGCGCGGGCTGGAGAGCTTCCGCAACGAGCCTGCTTTGGGGCAGACCTATCCGCCATCGCACAGCGACAATCCCGATGGTGCTTTGGGCGTCATTACGGTTGCCAATCCGTTTCTGGAGGTCGTAAATCGAGCGATGACCGGTGCAAACCTGCTCGTATACGCGCTGGTCGGTGCGGATCGTCTGGGCACGCCCGGATTTAGCGATACCGCCGCCGACACGGACAGCGACTGGTGGAATAATCAGGATTCAACATTGGATGGTGGCGGCCTGTATGAGGTTGATCTGACGACTCGTGAACCACTCTTCCCGCGCTACCCGTCCGTCGGCGGCAGCTACGTTGACGAAACCACGCGAACCTCCATCAAGTCCTTTCGCGAGCTTGAAGACGAGGGGCTGATGACAGTCCCGGACGGCTTCGTTGACGGTTCTGCACTGCAGCCTGTCTTTACCGATCCTTGGGGGCGACCCTACTTGTATTATCGCGCCAACCGGGCCGGGCGACGAATGATTACCGACCCCGGAGTTTCCGTCGGCGTGTACGACAATCGTGACAACGGTTTTCTCACGGGATCATCGTTGTTGCCATTCAAGGGTGCGGATTTCGGGCATGGGATGGTGGCTAATACAGGGTTCTACAGTGCAATGGCGACGACCAACGTGCCGCCGGCGGATCCCATGCTCGACGAGACGACCGGAGTTCACGACATCCTCGTAAACGATATGTCGTACAGCAACACGATGGAGCGGTTCATCCTTAACCCAGCCGTCAAGCAGCGCAACGAACCCGTCAATCGCAGTTCGTTCCTTTTGATCAGCGCGGGCGAGGATGCGGTTTACGGAACGACAGACGACATCGTCAATTGGACGCGCGAATAACCATGATTGCTGCACCACACGGACAACTTGGCGCAGCGAGGCGGCTGCGCGCACGGGCCTTTACCCTCGTTGAGATTGTTGTCGTGGTGGCCATCATCGGCCTGTTGCTGACGATTCTGATCTCGGTCGGCTCGTCCGTAATCGATGACGCCAAGATCAAAGAATCCATCATGACGATGAGCGTGATCGATACCGCTATTGGGCAGTTCGCGGATGATTCGCCGCTCAAGGGTGTCGTGCAGTATCGCAGTCGCTACGGTGACTTTCCGTGCGATGAGCTTGAGCCGTTCGACATCGCCACTGGTATCCCCGAAGCATTGCCGCCTGCCAGTTGGGTGCGCATCGGCCCGGGCGGGGGCACGCTTGACTACCCTGACAGCCTGGGGATTAGCGACCTGCTCTACCGAGATACGAAAGCGATGTCGCTGGCCATCCGCCTTTATGGTGGCGAAGCGGCTGCGGTGCTGGACAAGGTTTCCAACAAGTTCCGTCGCGTGACAGCCAGTGAGTTCTTCGATCGCGGCAGTGACGGCACGCTCAACACGGACGACGTTCCGTTGGAACATTACGTCGATGCATGGGGTACGCCGCTGGAATACTACGCGGTCAAGAAAGGCTATGAAGGCGAACTTGGCGAGCGGTGGGATTTGTCTGCGTTTCTGGTGGCCGCCAACTACAACAGGCCTCTGCTGGTTTCGTTCGGTCCGAGCGGGCCTGATCGCATGATCGACGGTGTTACATCGCCGCTGCTGGCGGACTTCGAGGCCTTTCCGCATGTGATTGATAACGTGCTCAATCTGGAAAACGTGTACATCGACGAGAAGGTCAAGAGCCGGTTGAGTCGAGAGATCGCTCACGGCAATCCATAGCAGTTTCAAGCCCATGAACGCGAACCAATGTCATCCTTCCGCAAGACGCTGCCGCTCGACAGAGCACGGGTTCACGCTGATCGAGCTTGTGGTGGTAATCGGCATCATCGGCATATTGGCTGCCATCACACTGCCGGCTGTCTCGCGCATGTGGGAGGAGTCGAAGGGTGCCAATTCAGAAAACAGGATTCGCGGATTGCTCACCTCGGCCCGTGCGCGCTCGAACAAACCCAACGATGCGACGGGACTGTTCTTCTTTGTTACCGATGGTGTGCAGCGGATGGCGTTCATTACGGAAGGCCCGCCCGCTAACGGAAACGAAGTGCCCATCTATCGCGTTATGGAAGGCGAGAAGGTCCACGAATTCCCCAAGCCGTTTCGCGTCGTGCCGCGCGGAGTGCTTGACTTGGAAATGATCGGCCCGCCGCCGGAGTTCGTCTGGTCTGACGATGAGTTGGCCAACGAAGACTACACCGACATAGAACTGGATAACGTTGGCAACCAAACACATCGCAACTTCTTCGTGATCATCTTCTCCGACGGAAGACTCTCTCAGGAGCCGGGAGTCTTGATCGGCGACGACGCCGAAGGGCATGATTTCAACGAAGGCCCCACCCAAGGCGATACCGTGGGGCTGACTGTGTCGATGTACGATGATTTGATCGGCAACGGAGACTTTCAGGCCACCGATGGCAGCGTTCAGCCATTCTTTTCCGGGCTTGAGAGCTTGGTTCTTCTTGGTACGAACAAGGGTACGAATCCCGCGATTAACTTTCCCAGCGCAGACGGACTCCTGGTTTATGACGATTCTTTGTTTACGGAGTTCCCGGATACCACGTCGGTGCCCGGCGAGCTGGACAAACGGCAGTATCTGATTCAGTACGCCCGCCCGCTGTACATCAGCCGGCAGACCGGGGCGATCATCAGAGGCCCGGTCGGGGAGAGCGAACCGCCACCGCCGTAATGCTGCGGGGGAATTTCGGAAGGTTGACAAGAACGGCGATTTTGAGGTTTGCATGCTGATGCGCGAAACGCGGGCGACATTTCAATTCGCAGCCACCCACGCGCCGGGAGCGCGCCGCCGATCGGCCTTCTCCCTGGCGGAGTTGATGATCGCGATTGTCATTCTGGGCCTGGGGTTCCTGATGATCGCGTCCATGTTCCCGGTGGCCTGGTCGCGGGCGCGCGATCTGACGGAATTCACCGTGCATGCGACGGCTGCGGAGACGGCGGAGACTACGGTGGGGCTGCTGGGGCGCGTCACCAATCCACAAGCTGGCACTCTTTCCAGCTTTATCGGTGACGTGGCACTTGACATTCCTCTGGCAAGTATAGTGCAAGCTGGGGACTCGAATGTCCACGCCTTGGAGCTCTCTAATGCCTTCGCATTTCCAGCGACGGTCGGTGCATTCGGTTTAGTCTGGCCGGAGTCGACGGATATCGATATGACCAACATCTTGGTCGATCCAAGATTGATCCTCCTTAGTGGCCTCAATGCGGCAATCCCTCCGCCTCTGGTTTCGTTGGAACAACGATTGATTCCTCCCCTCCGTCCGCGACCGGCAATGGCAGGTCCCGAACAAAATCGTTGGGACGAGCTTCTTGGCGCACGCCGTTACATCTGGTCCGTGCTTTACAAATTCGACGATCCCGTACCTGTTACGGGCACGGAGACCCGTTCCGTCACAATGTTTTTTTTCACGCTTCGGCGGACGCAATCGTCACATCGATTCGCTCGTCAAGAATACGCTTCAATCGCACCGACTACGGCTCCACAAGCTTTGGTTCTCAACCAAGACATGCTTTTCCCTGTTCCGTGGCTTATCAATCTGAAGGTTATTGGAAACTGGGATCCGATGACTGGCGATTCAGCTGCGTCAACGGGTGTTCCGTCAGAGGCCTTGACCAACCCAACGTCCGATCCGGCAGCGCGGCTGATCGGACGAATGCTCCAGCCGGGAGCCATATTGATCGATCGCCTAACGGGTGCCGTTTATACGGTCAAAGACCATCGATACGTTGGGCCGAATTTAACTTATGACGAGGAAGCTGCGATTACGCTGGATCGCGAAATCCTGTTCACAGATTTGGGATTGCCTTCCACGACCCCGCCTCCCTTGGTGCGGATTGACACCATCGACGACGGCACGCCAGTAATGTTGGGCGGGGATCGTCGTGATTTTTGGGTTTTTCCGCCGCCGGTGGATCGGAGCATTACGACGCCTGTCGCTTTTCCGGAATTTACGGGCAAACAGCCGGTGGTGGCGGTCGAAACCCGGCAGATGGTCTTTGCACCTTGATGACTCACGGCTGGACCGACACTTGGTTCAGCCCATACTTTAGGCGTGATGAAAGCGAACGAATCACAACGTAACGTGGCGGGTGTTTTATCGGCCTGTGGAGGCTTCGGGCGGCGGGTTGCGGTCCGCCGGTCGGGTTTTTCATTGGTGGAGCTTGTGGTGTCGATCGGCGTACTGACGATCATGATGCTGCTGGCTGGCCAGGTGTTCAAGCTGTCCATCGACTCGACAAGCCAGGCTACCTCGCTGATCGAGATCAACCAGTCGTTCCGCCTGCTGGAGGAGGCGCTGCGGGAGGATCTTGCGGGGATCGATCCGGAACGATCGATGATGGTGATATCAGCCAACCCGATCGACGCCTACTGGACGGGGTTCCAGCAGGAGGGCGACATTGATGGTGATCCGCTGAACGGCTATCCGCACGACCCCGATCCTGAACGAGAAGATCTCGTCGGCCCGGATGGGCTACCCGGCACGGGAGATGAGATTGGAATCAACGGGAACCCCGCACCGCCCTATCCGTTGCACAAGCCGCGGGCGGACGTGCTGATGTTCTTCACGACCAATCCTGCGACGAGTGAAACCTATCCCGCTGCGTCGTCCAACCTCGTGCAAGTGGTCTACGGCCATGCGGAGATCGGCGAATTGGACAACACGGGCGCCTGGACGACGATGCCGATTCCGTTTCCAGTTGCCGGAACATATTTTTCGACACCGGCACAGAATTGGCACTTGGCACGTCGCAAGATCATTCTTGTCGATGATAACGAAGACGCGCTGGACTCAACATTCATGGCTGGTAACGACGATTTGAGGCCTTCTCCAGATGAGGGCATGGCCCCGATGGTTTATCCGCTCAGTGACGGCATGGTTGATGTCATTGCGAAGGACGAGTTGGGGGGCAACGAGTTGTTCTTCCACAGTCAGGTCATTGGCGAACCGACCGAGATGATCCCGGACTTTGATACGCTACTCCGGTGGTCGCGTCGCAGCCGCATCGATCTCGCACCGCCGCCCGCTGTCGCTAATCGGCTGGGGCACTACTTTCTGAACAATTGTGCATCGTTCAAAGTTGAATGGGGATTCACGCACCCAATAGCCGCCGATGAGATCATTTGGGTTGATCCTGGCAATGTGGGGGGCAGTGTCATTGCCGCGTTTGATCGGCTTAGTGTGCCTGCTACCAATCCGGTCCGGATGGAATTCGAAGGACTCCGCCGGTTCGACCCCAACGGCCCTACTATGAATCCCGCTGACTATAGCGACGCATCAACGCACATGTTCTTCGCGAAGGACTTCGACTTTCTGGGTGACACTGACGCGCCCGATCCGCTTTTTCCGAGGGTGTTGCGGATTACGGTTGATATTTTCGATAGGCCTGGTCGGCTGAACAAGCCTTTGCGGCATGTGATGGTGCTGCCGGTCGGGGGTGGCTAGCGGTCGGCGGAGGTGCCGGATTCGGTGGATGTGATGGATACGAGCAGCGAAAGAAGCAGCGAACAGAACCAATAAGCAGTGATGATGATGTGTAGGGGTAACACAAACAAATTCTTGGGTTGGCTGGGCGTGACGCTCGCAGCGGAGGCTGTCGATACCGATCGCGCGACCTCCCTGTATCCCCCCTTCGCAAGGGGGGGAAGCGCTGGGCTGCGTCCGCCGTTCGCGTTGGGCGAAGCGAGGCGGGCGGGGACGGTTTTGGTCATGGTGGTGGCGATGCTGTCGATGCTGTTCATCGTGGGGCTTACGTTCCTGTCGACGGTGCAATTCGAGACGGATTCGCTCAAAGGGCAGTCGGAGGCCAAGCAGCAATCCGAGATTATCGACCGCTTGAGTCGCGAAGTTCGCACCGTCTTGCGGCAGGGGTTTCTGGGCGACGATGGGAAGGCTTGGAACCGGGACAGCGAATCCGGCGGTGGGGTTGTCAGCCCGATCGGGGCGGACCTTTACGGTGAGTTGCCGGGCGTGCATCCGCTGATCGCGTCGATCGAGCCGCACGAAGCCTACGCTTCGGCTCCGCCTATGAATGGTCAGTGGGCGTTTTTGACGACCAGTGATTTGGAAATGGCGCTGGCGAGTCCGCCGGTTCCGGTTTTCGAGGGTCTTGATCCCGACTTGATCCCAGGCAGCGGGAACGAAATCTCAATTGCTAACATGGTTTTGGTCGACGCGCCGATCGGGCTGATCGGGTTGACGCATCCGAACCCTGACCCGCTGTACGACAACTTCAATTTCAATTCACCCCGTTGGCGTGAGAGGTTCGAGGGTGATACGCAATTAAGTGTTGATCCTACTTCACCCGTTCTCGCCGACCGGGATTATCGAATCTATCGTCGTGACGCGGACGGCGACGGTGTGTGGGACAGTTACGAACGCCTGCTTTCGAGGGATCGTTTTCCGGACGCGGTGCGCGGCAATGTTGTTGAGCGTCTGCGGGCCGACGTGCCGCCCGACGGTGGGCCGGAGTACGATGAGACTTTCCTCGGCGATCGGGAAGCGTTGTATTACGCGCTGCGTGTGATTCCGCACGGTGCGATGATCAACGTAGCCGCCGCCCATCGCACGCTGCTTGCACAACTGCCGGAATTCTTGGTCGATGATATGGGCACGACCACGTTTGGCTGCATGAGTGCCAGCTACATTCCCGAAGGTGAGGAGCCTGTGCTCCGCCGGCGATTCCTGCTGCCACCGAAGCAGATTCCGCTGTCGCAGCTTCAGAGCCGCGTCATGCCGGACTGTACACCGGGCATGGAAGCGGGCGGCCAGATACCGGAGTCGTTGTATCGTGCGTTCGTGAGCGAACCCGATTGGCCCAACTTTTTGCCGGCGAATTCTGACATCGTCGCGCGCTGGTGGCCTATCGATACGGGCGACGACGGCGGCGACGCCAGCGAGATCGTTCCGCCGGCGGGTGTGACCAATGAGCCGTTCTGGCTTAACTGGGTCGATCCGAACTCGGCGAAGTACGACTACCGCCACGTTATGACGACGGTTAGTCATGATGACAATTTGATGCGCATAGGGCGCGATCCCGGTCTGATGATGGATTGGGCAACTGATTGGATCGATGACATCAAGACTGACAACCCCGATGCGTTCAGCATTGATGATTGGCCTAATTCAAGCGATTCGACCGATCCGCTGAATGGGCGACTTAAAATCAGTTTGCCGGGGTTGGTTGATCAAACCATTGCGGAATGGAACTTCGCGAATGATCCGGCACCACCGCTGACGAACCTCGACGACCTGATGGCACTGCCTGTGGCCGACCCCTTCCGGACTAGGTTTGTTCAGACGATTCAGGATGGGTTCCTGCTGATGCTGCGCAACGTTGACTCTATGGCCGCTTCCGTTCAAGCGAATACAGCGGCTGCGTTGACCGCGAATCTGATAGACTTCATCGACAGCGACGACGTTCCGACGGAAATTGTGCCAAGACACCCGGTCAGCGGAATGGAACTCCCTATTTTTCCGTCGGCATACGGAATCGAAGCGCAGCCGTTCATTTCGGAACTGTTTCTGCACGGAGATGGTTCGTCGGCTGTCGAACTGTACAATCCGTTTTCGACGAGCGTTTCTATGGCGAATTTCTCGCTCGACGCCGGCAGTGATCTTGATTTTTCCGCTGTGAATTGGAATTCCCTGAGTGTTCCGGCGGGTGGATTCCTTGTTGTGCATAACAGCGGCCCAAGCATAATCGGGATTAGTAACTATGACGGGTCCGCTACCGGAATGTTGACGTCCGGCTCAACCGTTGTGTTGAATCGCGACGTGATCGGAACGAGTATCATCGTTGATCGGTTTGATGCGGGAGGGTTCAGCGGCAGCGCGTCTGGCAAATCACTCCAACGCGTGATGAAAAACGGCGTAGATGGCACCGACAGTCCGTGGAAGGTCGTTGTGCCGATGTCGGAAGAGTTGAATGGCCACACATTGGGTGCGATCAATGCGAACACGACGTTCGACGACAATATCCTTCCGGTTGAGATAGTCCTCGTCAACGAAGCGTCTTCGTCGGTCGCAGCCGCTCTTCCAACGACAGGTTCGTTGTTGCTCTTGAGTCGATACGCTAACACGATTGCGGCTCCGTTTAACAGCACACTTGCGGCCACGCCGGAGCAGATCGACAACGGACGTATGCCGGTGTTCGATCAGACTCAACTTGCGTCAGACATTGACCCGCTGCTGCCGCTCGATTTGGGTATTCCGTGGGGCCAGTTGGTGTTTGACTATTTCACGGCGCTGCCGCTTGATAACGAGTATGATCCGACGATCGCCCTATCCGATCCGCCATTCACGATTACCGAGCATATGCCTACGGTCGATCAGGGCGGTTTGCGCGTCCACGGGCGGATCGACATCAATGCGGCACCGTGGTCCGTGCTGGCTGGTCTGCCACTGGTGCCGTCGGAAGCGTTCGCCGCTTACCCGGCGAGCGTGGTCGATAGGATTGTTATGACCGCGAGTCTTGACATGACTTCAACCAACCCGACGGAGCTAAACGTCGAGTTGGCCCAGTCCATTGTCGCTTACCGCGAAGCGCGAAAAGTCTTGTTCTCAGGCGACGAAACCGCAGATTTCAGCGGTGCCACGCGACTACGCCCCGGCACGGGATTCTTGACAGTAGGTGAATTGGCGAATGTGCGCGGTGGGTCTGCACCGTCGGAATTCTATTCGTTTGACAGCGGGATCATCGACGACACCGACGCCGATTACATCAATGCCATTTCCGTCCTTGTCGCGCTGGGCGATTGGGTGACGACGAAGTCGCATGTTTTCACGGTCTACGGCACGCTGCGTGGGGCTGGGCCTAAGTCGGCGGTGGATGGGCAGGCTGTCCGTTTTCAGGAGACGGTGGATCGTCTGCCGAGCTTCTTCAACAACCGGTTGCCGCGTCGCGTCGGCCCGCGCGTCATGGGGCCTTACGGGCAGGCGGACCGCAATTGACGCGGGAGCGATTCGCTGGTGTTTTGTCCAGCTTGAAATGATGTGCGGGTGCTCCGCCTCTTCAGAGGTGGGAATTCGATTGGTTCTTGGATTCGACTTCCCCACGGCTAAAGCCGTGGGGCACCCAATCAGTCAATTGGGTCGTGACATTGCGCCGGAGCGAGATGAAAACGCGCGTGGCGGATTGCGACTTTGGCGGTTGGGGGGTCCGCGCGGACTGAAGTCCGCGGCTCGTTGCGCACGAATTGGGACCGCTCTGACACCGCCGCGCTGGCGGCATGACGGTCGCACACTCTGGTTTTCGGACGCACACGCCGTCCGCAAACGTTCCAAGCCGCGGGCTGTGTTCCCGTAACCATTCTCCGTTTCAAGCCCGTGGCGACCCTTGACGAAAATGTTCAATACGGGGTATCGCCCGGAGAACCCAAACGGCCATCGGGAGTTCGTCACCTTGTCCGAATCACACGGGGATCGTTACAGGCAAGCGCGGGAGAATCTGGAGCAGCGTGACCACCTGCGTGGCGAGCGAGTGCGGAATCAGGATTCGCTCACGCAGGAGGAATACCACCTTCGCCGGCTTCAGGTCGCGCTCGAAGCCGTGGAGGACGATATCGACACGCTTCAACGCCCGACGCTTACCGGACTCATGCACGCTCTGTTCGGCGGCAAGGAAGTCAAAATTCGGGAGATGCAGAACGAGCAGGCCGCCATTCAGACTGAGTTTCATGACGTCGAACGCACGCTCGACTCACTCTACGCCCGTGCCCAGCAGCTCGAACAGGAGTTGGGTGGGCTGAGCGATGTGGAGCAGGAGTTTGAAGACGCCCTCGCCACGCGCGAACAGGCGATCCTAGCAGGCGACGATGAGCGTGCGAAAAAACTCGCGGAAGTCGCGGGGTACGCTGAATGGGCGTCCGAGCAATCGCGTACCGCCAAGCGCGCGTTGGAGGCGGCGGAAAACGTGGCCAAGCGCTTGCAGACCATGAGCCGGGCACTTTCCCGAGCGCGCAAGAACCAGATTTTTGTGCGAGGGGCTCCGATGGTGGCGGCTGGTTGGAACACGCTCAAAGCCCACGGTGCCAAAGGTCACGTAAGCAACGTTCGCGACGGATTGCGCAGGCTGCACGAGCGTTTGACCGACATGGACACCGGCTCGGACGCGCACCACGATCTCGAAATCAATCGCTACGTCCCCGTGATCGAGCACCTCTACAGCGAAGAGCTGACCAAAGGCTGGGAGCAGTGGGCTGTCCACTTTGCCGACTCGGGCCATCCCATCGAGCGAGACGTGGTGGATTTGATCGGACACATCGAGGAAAAAGTTGAGCAATCCAAGCGAGCTCTCGATTCCTACACCAAAGAGCGCAAGCGTCTCATCGCCGACGACTGAGCTTTGTCAAGCCTGAAATCACGCGCGGGTGCCCCATCTCTTCAGAGGTGGGGGAATCGAATA
This sequence comes from Phycisphaerae bacterium, assembly GCA_029260215.1. Taxonomy (GTDB): domain Bacteria; phylum Planctomycetota; class Phycisphaerae; order UBA1845; family UBA1845; genus OFTM258. The sequence continues at coordinate 20,620 of JAJDDQ010000050.1, read as the reverse complement.
GTCCCTTGGATTCGACTCTCCCACGGCTAAAGCCGTAGGGGACCCAACCCGTCAATTGAGTTGTGACAAGATATTAGAGCATTCTCAATCCAATGCGTTGCGATCCGCGAATTTCAGTTCGCGCGGATTTTCCAAAGTAGCAACCGCCAACCACTACGCGCGCATCGAATTCGCCTTAGAATCGCCATGCATGATGCGCCATTACCTTGCACTTGCTTCAATCGCCACGCTCAGCCTCACTGCCTGCCGTGCGCCGCAACAAACGTGGGTCGCCGTCGGAAAGCAGGCCATGGTCGCGACGGACTCCGCGTATGCTTCGCGGGCCGGCGTTGAAATCCTGCGCGCCGGGGGCAACGCCGTCGATGCAGCCGCGGCTGTTTCTTTCGCACTCGGTGTCACCCGTCCCAACAGCACGGGGTGCGGCGGCGGTGGGTTCATGATTATCCGCTTCGCCGATGGCCGAACGGTTGTGCTCGACTATCGCGAATCCGCACCGGCTGCGGCGACGCCGGATATGTTCGTCCGAGCAGCCACTGGCGAACGCGCACGACTCAGCCCCAGTCGCAACGGGTATCTCGCCGTGGCTGTACCCGGTCAGGTAGCCGGTCAAGCCGAAGCGCTCAAACGATACGGGACCATGTCGTGGCAGCGCGTCCTGCGACCGGCCATTCGTTTGGCAGGCGACGGGTTCCCAATCGACGCCCACTACCTCGATTCCGCCGAAAACGCGCTGGGCCAATACGAAACCGACCCCTCGCTCATAGAGTCCTGCCGATACGTGTACGACTTGCACCTCGGCGGCGGTACGCTGCCCGCGCTCGGTACCCAATTGCGTCAGCCCAGGCTTGAACGATTTCTCGAACGGTTGGCGACTGAAGGCCCCGAGTTCTTCTACACCGGAGATTTCGCCACTGCGTTTGCGCGAACCATGCGTGACCACGGCGGCATCGTGACTGTCGATGATCTCGCCCACTACAAAGTCAAGAAGCGGGAACCGCTTGTCGGCCTGTACGACGATTACACACTGATCACCATGCCATCGCCCTCGTCGGGCGGAACGACCATCCTCGAAACGCTTAACATCCTCGAAGCCGTCACGCTCGAACCCCCCGGCCCGCATGCGTTCATCGAAGCCATGAAGCACGCATTCGCCGACCGCTCACGCTGGATGGCGGACACCGATTTCGCCGACGTGCCTGTCGATACACTCACGTCCAAAGCCTACGCGTGGTCTCTGGCTGCGCGCGTCGGAAGGACGCCGCTACCCAACGCGGATGACTACGGATCGACCCAACTCAGGGACGCAGCGATTCCGCCCAACAAACTTCCCCTGCCCGTCGATGCCGGCACGAGTCACTATTGTATCGTCGACAGATGGGGAAACGTCGTGGTGGCCACCGAGACCATCAACACCGCTTTCGGTTCGTTGGCCGCTGTCGACGAATGGGGTGTTGTCCTCAACAACGAGATGGATGATTTCACTACCCATCCCGGCCGGCCCAATGCCTACGGCCTGACGCAGTCTGACCGAAACGCTCCCGAACCCGGCAAACGCCCGCTTTCCAGCATGAGCCCGACGATCGTCCTGCGCGATGGCCAACCTTACATGATGCTCGGCGCTTCCGGCGGGCCGAGAATCATCAGTTCCGTGCTCAACGTGTTGCGCAACGTTTTGCACAACGGCAAGTCGCTCCCGGAGGCGGTCGAAGCTCCGCGCATCCACCATCAGTGGCAGCCAAACATGGTTTTTTTCGACGAAGCCCCGCCTGATAACCTTGAACGCGCGATTTCCACCAGCGGCCACACTATTTCGGAGAAACGCCGTACGGGCATCGTGCAAGCCATCCAACGCACACCGGAAGGATGGGTCGGTGTCTCCGATCCGCGCAAGGGTGGGCGTCCATCCGGGTATTAGAAGGGTTTCGCAAGGTGCTGAACCACGTGGCGAATGGGTGTTTTACCTCATCGAGCGCGATGGTTGCGGGAACGGCGTGGCTGAGTCACAATACGGAAAGCGCGGAGGATTTGTCAGGGTCGGCGACCATTCGCGACGAACAAGGTAACAAAACGCGACGTACGACGGTTGGCGTTCAGGCCGACGGACGTGTCGGCCGACGAAATGTCGAATCGGTGTAGAAACGTTTCATAGTCAAAAAAAGGAATTTGAATCCATGAACATGAAGAAACTCGCATTCAACGGTATCAGGTCTCTCGCGGTCGGTGCTTTCATTTCCGGCGCGGCGCTTACGACACTCAGCACGACCGGTTGCGCATCGACGAAGAAGTGCTCTTCCTGCTCCTCCTGCCAGATGAAGGCTGGCGGCGACAAGAAGTGTGGCGGTGACAAAAAGTGCGGTGGTGATAAGAAATGTGGCGGCGACAAGAAGTGCGGTGGCGACAAGAAGTAGCCCGCCCGCCTGAGATTGCGCATCATCTGATGCACAAGACAGACATTTCGGGGTCGTCGCGGGTTCGTCCGCGGCGACCCCGTGGTTTTTCGGATGCCGATGGTGTGTCGCAGCGGCGGACAATTCGCCCGCACCGGTTAGAATCCCACCATGAGCAATACCAACTACGGACTCCGGCGGCTCGGCGCGGGCGTGGGCCTGCGACGTGAGCACTTCGACGACATCATCGACCGGCAGCCGGACATCAACTGGTTCGAGGTCATCCCCGAGAATTTCATCGGACGGGGCGGGTACTGTGCCGACGCGCTCCGCAAGATCAGCGCCAACTATCCGACCGTAGGCCACGGGGTGTCACTCTCGATCGGGAGTACCGATCCGCTGGACGTCGAACACGTCCGTCGCGTCAAGCAGTTCTGCGATGAAATCGGCAGCCCGTGGTTCAGCGACCATCTTTGCTTCACTATGGTCGATCATGTGAACCTCAACGATCTCATTCCGTTGCCCTTTACCCGCGAAGCTGTCCGCAACGTGGCTGAGCGCGTCCGCGTCGTGCGCGACATCCTGGAAAGACCGTTCCTGCTCGAAAACGTCACGTACTACATGACTGTATCCAAATCAGAAATGACCGAACCGCAATTCATCGCGGAAATCCTCGAGTCCGCCGATTGCGGCCTGCTGCTTGACGTGTCCAACGTGCTGCTCAATTCCAAGAATCACGGCTTCGATCCGATCGCGTTTATCGAGACGATCCCGCTCGAGCGCGTCGGGCAGATGCACTTAGCCGGTTTCGAGAAGCAGGGCGACATGCTCCTCGACACGCACGCCAAGCCCGTCTCCGACGACACGTGGGAACTCTTCCGCGAAGTCATCAAACTCACCGGGCCTTCGTCCGTGCTGGTCGAATGGGACGCTGAGTTGCCGTCGCTGGATCGCCTTCTTCAGGAAGCAGAGATGGCTCAGCGGTTGATGGACGAAACGGTCAGCCACCAGACGAAGGTGACAGGATAATGTCACTGCCTGATCTGCTGTCAGCCATGCGCACGCTGATTCTCGACGACGCGCCTCCGGACGGAGGCCTCGCAGCGCGCAGAGCCTGCTTGCACGAGCGTTTTCCCGATTTGACCGAGACAGAGATTGCCGACCTTGCCAACGTGCCGCCCGAGCGCATGGGCGTTTACACGAATCTGGTGTTCGCTGGTGAGCGCGGCATGTTGCGCTGGATTTTCCCGAAGTCGCTTGAGGCTGTCGTTCGTCTGAAACGCATTGGCGGCGAGGCGCGCGACGAGGGCGACATCCTGTACGACCTCACCCGCGACCTGCACCGCACGCGGCCGTGGCACAACTCGTCGCAGCGCGCGTTGGCTGCTAATTTTCAATCCTACGCACTTGAGCACCTACGCGATCTTACCGACGCTTGGCCTGGCTTGGTTGACCTGATCAATTTCGAGCGTACCGAGCTGGATGTTTTCTACGCGCTTGATTTCGCAGGCCGAGCGATTGACGTAGCCGAGTTGGCTGAACTGTCCGTGGGTGATTTACTCGCCAAGCCGGTGGCCCGCCCGCCGTACATCGTTCCCAAACGCTACACTCACGACGTTCTATCCATCCACGAGACGTGGCACGAGGATGGCGCGCTTCCCGACGCGCTGCCGCCCGCCAACGTGTGTCTAACCGTCTGTGGTCGTTCGCCCGCCAACCTGATGCCGGCCTGGCTTCGGCTTGACGAGCAAGAGTTCGCTGCGATTTCCGCCGCCCCGGCTGGTGTGTTTACCGATCTGAACACGCTGGCCACCGCCTACATCGAATCCGCTCCGCCCGACACGTTCGCCGACGAAGCGCAGGCGTTCGAGGCATTCCTTATCGCCCTGGCCCGATGGGCGCATGCGGGCGTGCTGTACCTTGGCGTGGAATAGTGTGGCAAGCGTCTTCAACCTGTGTGTTGACTGGCCAAGACTTGATTGCCACGCGGAACACCATCGTTTGCACCGGTTGAAAACCGGTGCCACACAAGCAGGCGACAGTCGGACAGCAATCGTCTCGCCTGCGTCATCTTGATGTTTCGGCGAGTGGTTTCCGTATGATGGGGTTGGTAGTCATGGAGATCAGCCGCGATGAGTGAAAACAAAAGCGTGCGTCGCTCGACGGTGGGGAAGTGGATATTGTCGATCGTTTGCGTGCTGGTTGCCGTTGCGATTCTCTTGTCGGTCGCGATCGGTGTGACGCTGCACATGGGGCGGGCGGCGTTGGCACCGGAGATCGAACGGATTCGCGAAGCCGGTGGTGCACTGACATTTGAAGAATGGCTGGCCGAATTGCCGCCGTTACCGGATGACGAGAATTCGGCGCGCGTGATATTGGCCGTCGCCGACCAATTGCGAGCGTTCCGCGGAGCGCATTCGAAAAACAAAGACCTTCCCTGGCTTGGGAAGGCGACGCGGCCGGGTTGGCCGGCGCGTTGGCCGGAGGAGATGGCCGAGGCGGCGGATGAACTCTTGTCCGATCACGAAGCGTTGCTCGTAGAGCTTGATGTGATCGCGGACATGCCGCGCGGGCGGTTCGATCATGACTACAGCGGCAATCCGCTTGAGGTGATGCTGCCAGAACTGTCGCCCGTACGGACGACTTCGAGATTAATGGCGATTGCTGCCGAACGCGACGCGCGGCGTGGCGACACGGATCAGGCTGTCCGTCGCCTGTTGACCACGTTGAACATCGGCCGGTCGCTTGAAGACAGCCGATGCTTGGCGTCCGTATACTCGGTTGCGCGCGTTGACTCGCTTGCAGCTGAATTGCTGGAGCACATACTCGCTCAGAACCGATTCGATGCACCGACTTTGGAATTATTGCAGCAGGCGTTCGCCGAGCGCGCAGACATCAATCTGATCAAGTGGAGTTTGTCCGGTGAACGGGTCGCTCAAATCGAGATTTACACCTACATGCGACAACATGGGACCGACACGACCGCGAAAATGACCGGGGCAGGGTCAGGTTGGCCAAAGTCATTGAGCTGGGCACTGAGGGGCATCGTCGACCTGAATCTGGCCAAGTCACTCGAATTGATAACGCCGGTGGTTGAAGCCTCTGATTCTCATATGCAGGTAATTCGTGCGGCCAAGAGAATGGGAAAAGCGTTCGACGCGAATGCTCCGGGCGACTGGCGGTACTTTCTCGCACAGTCGTTGACGCCCGGATTGCTGTGGGCGTGCCAAGACTTGGCGACGCGAATGGCCCGGATGCGTTGTGCCGTCACGGCGATGGCTGTGGAACGGTTTCGGTTGAACAACGGTCGGTGGCCGACATCACTCGACGAGTTGGTTTCGGAGTACCTCGACGCCGTGCCGCTCGATCCGTTCGACGAGCAGCCGCTGCGCTACGCGATCAAGGACGGGTATGTCGCCATCTACTCAATCGGACACGACGGTGTCGACGACGGTGGAGCACTCGCAAAGCCGATAGGTTTTGGAGGCCGTCCACGCCGAGCGCCGGACGTGGGATTTCGACTGCTGAATGTGGAGTCGAACGACGGTGACGATCAGGCGGCGGTGGAATAGGAACTATTTCGCCTGCGACGAGACGAATCTCACGATTCGGATCGCGTGGAAGATTTCTTTTTCTTCTTCTTTTTTTCTTCTTTTTCGCGGTTGGCTGCCTGGTGCTCGAGAATGGTCTGACTCAGGTCGATGCGATTGATTACCGCGCGCATGTCCGATAGGCGGTCCATCGGGTCTTCGCGGCAGCAGTCCTCAATGAAGCGGAGTATGCAGGTGGGCACTTCGTCCGTCGAGCCGCGACTCATCTCGGTCACGCGCTTGCCGATGCGCCCCTCAAGGTGCAGGCCCGCTGTTTTGTTCATCTCGGTTTTGAGGGCCATCCCCGTGAGAACCTTGTACAACGTCGCTCCGAACCCGAAGACGTCCGTCCGCTGATCCAGCACGGAACGTTTGGCCTGCTCGGGGGCCATGTAGTCCGGTGTGCCCTGAATGCGTTCCTTGGCCTGCAACAGCGTCGAGCTTTGGCCGAAGTCGATCAGCTTGACCTCGTCGCTCGGCGTGACCATGAGATTGCCGGGTTTGAGGTCGGCATGTACGAATTTGTGGTGGTGCATGGCCGACAGCCCCTCAGCCGCCGACCGAAAATAGCTGAGCAGTTGCGGAAGTGACCAGCGAAACTGGCTGCTGCCCATATCGATGCCGTCGACGTACTCCATCATCAGGACGGCGGCTTGCACGCGAAAGCGCTTTCGAATGTAGCGCAGCTCGAAGACTTTTCGCAGGGTGGGGTGGTCCAGGAGTTGCCCGGTGGCCTGCTCGGCCCGCAGTTGCTCGATGAATTTCTTCTCGTCGGCGTCGCCGAGGATGATGTGCTTCGCGGTGCGCAGTTCGCCCGTCTTGATATCCTCCACGCAATAAAGCTGGCTGCTGGCCCCGCGACCAAGCTCGCGAATGACGCGGTAATCCGGAAGAATCAGACTCATGGCTGAACCCTGCCCGCCGAAACCTCCACCACGAGCGGCAGGGGTTCCCAAGTGGGTTTGATTGAGCAGACGCACCGCGGCCTGTCACCGCGACTCAGCGCTCGAACAGCGAGCGCGAACCAGTTAGCGAGACATCAAAGTTATCGCAAAATGTGAAGGCCGGCGGATTGGGAAAATACGGAAAATGCCGTTATTGGGATAATGTCCCCCGACGCTCACACCGCAGCGTTACCGTTTAAGTATAGGTCGAGGCGTTCGCAACGGTCAAACGGTCTGTGCCAATTCTTTGCGGGACTGCGGTTTACGGACCTCAACGCGCTCTCGCGAGACGGCCGGCTGGGGTGCATCGACGCCCTCCAGCGTCACAAATGACAATTCCGCCGGGCAGCGGTACCTGAAACGCATCGGTTTCGGCCCCGACGTGCCAATGCCCGCACTCACGCAAAGCCAGACATCGGAGACGTGGTGGCAGCCCTGGGCCATCTGTGTCGGGATGCGGTCGTTGGTGAACAGGCACCCGACGCGCGGCAGCACGATCTGCCCGCCGTGCGTATGGCCCGATAACTGAACCGTCACGTGGACGGACTCAAGATCGAAGACGGTTGACGGGTAGTGAGCGAGCAGAACGGTCGGTGTTTTGTCGCATGTGCCCGCGAGGGCTTTGGAAACGTCGCCGCGCGAGCCGTCCGATTGATCCACACCGGCGAGCTGAATCGCGCCATCGTCCGTCTCGATGCGGATGTGTTCGTCGTGAAGCCAGTGAAACGGAAGCCCCGGTTGATCGGCGAGGCGGCGGCTGTCATGGTTGCCCATAACCGCGAACGTGCCGAATCGGGGTTCGATACCCTCGAAGAATCGCCTGCACATCGAGGCTGCCTGCCGCCATTTGTTGGGCAGGAAACAGATGTCTCCGGTCACGACCAGGACGTCGTAATCCTGACGCAGAAGCCACCGCCGCGTCTCGTCCAACAGCGGCGACCAGCCCCGAAAATGAAAATCCGTCACCTGCGCGATACGCAGCCCGACGCCGCCTTCAGGAAGCCCCGGCGCCGGGATGCGGTGCTCGCGAACAGCCAATTCCGAGCGGAAGGCCATGCTTCGTTCCCCTTGCGTTGCGTTCGAGCGCGTCTCCCCCGTTCGACGCGCACGATCAGATTACGATACGCCCGCGCGCGGAAAGCGCAGGCGTCCGGTAACCGCGCAAGCAATCGGCCACCCTTGGGCGGTGGCCGATCAGAATGCCGTTTTTATGGGAAGTCCTACCCCTGCTGAAAAAGCTGCGTGGAGAGATAACGCTCGCCGCTGCTGGCCAACACCGTAACGATGTATTTACCTTTGTTTTCGGGCATGGACGCGACCTGGTTCGCGGCTGCGAGGGCTGCACCCGACGAAATGCCGCACAGCAGACCTTCTTCGCGGGCAGCGCGACGCGCCCACTGGAAGGCGTCTTCGTTGGTCACGCGCACAACGTCGTCAATAACGTCGAGGTTCAGCACTTCGGGGATGAACCCCGCGCCGATGCCCTGAATCTTGTGTGGGCCTGGTTTGACCGCGTCGCCGTTGCGCGTCTGCGTAATCACCGGTGAATCCGCCGGCTCGACCGCGATGCACTTGAAGGACGGCTTCTTCTCCTTGAGTGTTTCCCCGACGCCGGTGATCGTACCGCCCGTGCCGATGCCGCAAACGAGAATATCCACTTCTCCCTTTGAGTGTTCCCAGATTTCCAACGCCGTTGTCTTGCGGTGGGCTTCAGGGTTGGCGGGGTTCTTGAATTGTTGAGGCATGAACGCGCTGGGCATGTCCGCCACCAGCTTTTCCGCGGCGCGAATCGCACCGGGCATGCCCTCAGCCGCGGGCGTCAACACAAGTTCCGCCCCGAGCGAGCGGAGCAGCGTGCGACGTTCCATCGACATGCTCTCGGGCATGGTCAGCGTGAGTTTGTATCCCTTGGCGGCACAAACGAACGCCAATCCGATTCCGGTGTTGCCCGAAGTCGGCTCGATGATCATCGTGTCCTTGTTGACCTTGCCATCGCGTTCCGCCGCTTCGATCATGGATTTTCCGATGCGATCCTTGACGCTCGCGAGCGGGTTGGAAAACTCCAGCTTCGCGTAAACCTTGGGGTGATCGATCAGGCGGTTGATCTTCACCATCGGCGTGTTGCCGACCGTTTCAATGATGTTGCTGAAATGGTTCCCCATGATGTTTACTCCGCTTTGAATTTCCGGTTGACGATCACAGCCTGGTGCAGCGTCAACATTGTTGTTACAGGCTTCGTCCGCTCTTTCTTCGCCACGACCACAAGGGGGCGGACGGTGCGAAACCGCACCTCCAGAAATGACGATGCACCACCGATTTGAGAGCCTAGCCGATTCCTCGATCAAATGTCAAACGAACCGTTCTTCCACCATCGCCTGCCCAGCCTGCACCAGTCGCCAGGATCGAAACCCCGTAACGCGAACTCCATCGGACCCGCCGGCGACGCCCACAATCGGGTAGGATCGATCCACCCACGCTGCCTCCGCGTCACGCGCCGAGGGCGTCGTTGTGCCGTCCGGGTGGGAGTGAAAAAACCCGATCACCACAAGCCCTTCTTCGCGCGCCTGACGCTGCGACTCAAAAACGCGCTGCGGATCGATTTCGTACCGTCGCCCGCGATTTCGATCAGCCAGGTTGCCCGTCACCACAACGCGCTCCACCGTGCGCACACCGCCGGAATCACGACCGATGAGGATTCCGCAGGCCTCTTCGGGGTAGGCGTCGATGGCTGCCTGGGCCATGATCTGTCGAAATTGATCGTCAACTTGAATCCTGCACACACGCGCATGATACCGGTTTTGCCGGCGGAATCACGGCTGGTTGCCCGTCAACCGTCGTCCTGAAACCCTCGACCGACAAAACACGACCGAAATCCGGTTGGCCAATGACGACAGCTCGCTACAATCCCGGCGAATCAACGAATAGCCAATCGAACCCCTAACGGAGCTTGCGGAATGACGTCCAAGGATGCGATCAAGAGCAATTTCGATCTTTGCAACATGATACTCACACAATACGTGAGCGATTTCACCGACGAGGAGCTAATGAAACGCTCCACGCCGGGCACCAACCACATCGCCTGGCAGCTTGGACACATCATCTCGTCGTGCAATCAGATTCTGGTCAGTTGTGGTTTGGAAGCCGCCCCGCTGGCGGACGGCGTCGCGGAGGCGTACACCAAGGAGACCGCCACGTCCGACGACCCAGCCAAGTTTCACAGGAAAGAGCAATACCTGAAGTGGCTCGATGAACAGAACACCGCAACCTTGGCTGCACTGGACGCAATGCCGGAGGCTGACCTCGACAAACCCACACCCGAATCCATGCGTGCGTTCAGGGCTACCGTGGGCGACGTGCTGATCATGCTCGGTGCGCACCTGCTCATGCACGCAGGCCAGTTCGTGCCGCTTCGCCGCCAACTGAACAAGCCCGTCCTGATCTGACGGCTGCACGCAAGTCGTTTTGCTTTAAGAAGTACTGATGGAGTCATCCACCGGCGGCAGCGGTCGCGACCCCGACCATTGTCGCCTGGTGGATCAACCTCAACACGCCCGAGAGGAACACGATCAAAACAGCCAGCGTGATGATTACACCAAGCCATGTCTTCGCGTTGGAGCGCAGCCCGGCGAATCCGGGGCTTGACCCCGAAAGGGCGATGGCGAGGAAGAAAATCACGAACGCGCTGATGAGCTTCAGACCGAAAATCGGATGATACGGAATTGGCTTCACACCGTCGCCGAACGTCAGGTAGAAGTTGATGCCACCGGTCACCAGAATCAGCGTGACAGACACATGCACGACCATCTTCCATCGCTTCGCCACGCTCGCGCGCAAGCGATCGCGTTGATCGTCGGGCAACACTTCGGACATCGCCGGCAGCAATGCAACGCGGGCGAAGATGACTCCGCCTATCGCGGCGATCACCGACAACAGGTGGATCCACCGCACGGCCGCACCAAAAACATCACGAAGATCGATTTGCTCAAGAAGACTCGTTGGGTTCATCAGTAATCTCAATTAAGTGGCTGTGTTCGATGCTCGGGCGCGATCCTAGCACGTCGCCCGCCGGGTGTCACCACGAACTGCGCTGACGAATCGGAAAAGGCCGCACGCCAAGACAGGTGACAATTCGCTGTGCAGGCCATGCCACCCGGAAATGGGATGCACGCACACCCCGCCCGGAAACGCAGCCGCATTTTTCGTAACACCGTTCTCAACTCGTTGGTCCGAATGTCCGATTTTTACGAACAGGAAGCTCTATCGCCATCGTGAGTTGTGACGTTCACGCATTATGCACCCGAAGCTCGTCCGTGGAATCCTGTACCCGCTGCAAGAACGCTTGATGCGCAGGCCGACGTTTCGGCTGCTCGACGAGCTTGAGACGTCGCAATGGCACTCGAAACGCGCGATGCGCGATCTTCAAGCGGCCAAGCTCACACTCTTGTTGCGGCATCTCGCCGAAAAAGTGCCCCATTTTACAGAGATTCTGGACCTGCAGAACATCGACCCATCCGAAGCTGGTCCGTTCGACGTGCTCGAACGCCTGCCGACTACGGACAAACGCTCGCTTCGAGAGCAGATCGCCCGGAGTGCGCCGGTGCCAACGGTTGCGGGCACCCGCCCCATGAGCACCGGCGGGTCGACCGGGGAGCCGCTGCAATTCTGGGTCGATCCGGCACGCAGCGCGTACGACAAAGCCGCCCGCATGCGCGCCCATCTGTGGTTCGGTATCGAGCCGGGCGACCGGGAGGCGTACCTCTGGGCAGCGGCGATCGGCAACCGGCGACAGGACCGCGCCCGGGCGATTCGCGACATCTTCCTCAATGACCTCTTGCTGAGCGCGTTTGACCTTTCACCGCAAACCGTGCGCACTTACGCCGCGAAACTCAACAGGTTCAAACCGTCCTGCATCTTCGGTTACCCGAGCAGCCTCGCGACGTTCTGCCGCATCGCACAGGACGAAAAAATCAACGTTCGCCTGCCCGGGCTGCGCGCGGTGTTCACAACCGGCGAGGTACTCGACCCTCAGCAGCGGCGTCTGCTGCGGGATTTCTTCAACGTGCCCGTGGCGGACGGTTACGGCGGGCGCGACACGGGATCATGTGCCCACGAATGCCCTGCTGGCTCCACGCACATCACATCCGAACACGTCATTCTGGAAATCGTGGACGCTCAAGGTCGGCCCGTGCGAAACGGCACGACCGGCGAAATCGTGGTTACCAATCTGGACAATTTCGCGACGCCTTTCGTACGCTACCGCACGGGAGATATGGGTCGACTTTCCGGCGAAGCTTGTCCCTGCGGTCGAAATCTCTCAGTGCTGGACGTCGTCGACGGTCGCCGGACCGACCACCTGGTCGCAGCCGACGGCAGCCTGCGACACGCCTTGTCGGTAATCTATCTGATGCGCGAGCGGTGCGAGATTCAGCAATTTCAAATTCGCCAGCAGAAAGATCGCTCGCTGGATGTGCAGGTCGTCACCGGCGGCGGGATCAGCCGCGACACCCGGGAGCATGTGCTCGGCGGGCTGCGAAAATGTCTCGGCGACTCACTGACCACGCGCCTTCAGATTGTGGACCGCATCGCACAACAACCGTCGGGCAAGTTTCGACACGTCATTTCCGAAGCAACGGAATCAGCCGGCCAACCACAATAGAACCATAGCGAAACGACGGTCGGTTAGGCGGCTGCGACGGCGGACGGCGACACCGCGCCTTGCGACTCCTGCAAGTACCATCGGACGGCGGCGGGGATGCCCTCCTTGTAGCCGATGGTCGATTTCCAACCCAGCTCCTTGCGGGCTTTCTCGGCGGAAAAGAAACACCGTCGCCCCATCAGCCAGACGGAATAACGGGTAACCAATGGCGGCTTCTTTTGACCGAAGAGGTGCCCGATGATCTCAAAGACCAACGCGGCTGTCTTGACCACTTTGTAGGGAACTTTCTTCGTAACGGGCGGCTCGCCGATGGCGGCTGCCACCGCGTTGAAGAACTCAGCCTGCGTAATCACGCCATCGTTGCAACAGTTGTACGCCTGCCCGGCTGCCTGTTCGGAATCGACGGCCAATATCGCGCCCTCAGCCACATTCGCGGCATGCACGAGATTCAAACGGTTGTTGCCGTCGCCGATCAACTTTGTCTTCCGGTTGCGAATGGCCGTGATCAGACGCTGAAGGCTCGCGCGATCCCTGGGTCCGTAAAGCCAACTTGGGCGAATCACCGTCGTCGCGATCCGCCCCGCGCGATGCGCCTCCCATACGATCTCCTCGGCTGCAACCTTCGCGCGACTGTAATAGCTCCACTTGTTCAAACACCGACCCAGCGGCGCGGTCTCATCAAGCACCAGGCCTTCGCCGTCAACGTGACCATAGGCGCTGATGGAGCTGATGTGCAAAAACCGTTTCACGCCCGCATCGGCGGCGGCATCGATCATGTTGCGCGTGCCTTCGATCGAGATGCTGACGAATTCTCGCCAAGGGCCCCAGTCGCCCACGCGGGCTGCGGCGTGGTACACCGTACTCACGCCCGCGCACGCAGCAGCCAACGACGCGCGGTCAGCCACATCGCCCACGGCGAATTCCACGTCCTGCGTGCGAAGCCAACTCCTGTCGCTGCCCTCACGCACGAGCGCCCGGACCGATCGACCGCGGCGGCGAAGCTGCTCGACAAGGTGACTGCCGAGCAGACCGCTCGCGCCGGTAACGAGACTGATTTCGTTGGTGGTAGTCATAGTGGTGTCCAAGAATAGGTCTCGCCCGCGACAGGGTCAAGAATGGCGAGATTTCGGGACTGAGAAGGGGCGCCGTGCAACCGAGTCCAAGTCCGCGCGAGCTGAAGCGCGCGGCTCGCCACAGCACGAACCCAAACCGCCTTAGAACCCCGGTTTGCTGGGATCGAAGTCGCGGTTGGTCAAGCCGACATTGAACCTGACATCGCCAAACTCATAGCTGCCGAGGAGTTTCTTGCCCGCGCGATCCGCGTAGGCGTAGCACGCCACCGGCACGAGCCACTCACGATCAATGTGGTAACGCAGCAGGGCGTCCGGATAGGTCTTCCGAGTCTCCGAGTAGGGAAGAAACCGCTCAAAAACCCACGTCGGCCGACCGTCGATCATTCCTTCGCCGACCATGTTCAATTCCAGTTCACCGTTCGCGTACGCGCGCTCCGCGTAACGAATCAGCAGGTCCAGCGTGTTGCGAAATCCGAATTGATCGATCGAACGGCGGGCGGCTTTCCTGGCACGCTTGCCGTGAATCGGCTGCTTGATCTTGGGCACGATGAGTTGAAGAATCGCACCCTTGGGCTTGACCCAGGCGAGGCTGTTGCCCTTCTTATCCTTCCACGCACCCTCGACATACATCGCCCGCTCAGCCGCTGACGCGTTCTTGACCCAAACCATGTCCACGCTGAACGGTTTTTCCCGGCAGCGCACGCGGATGGTCTCCTTGGCGTGGAGACGTCCGCCCACGTTCTCGCGCTTGTTGAAACGACAGGTGTAATCCTTCGTATCGCGACGCAGATAGTCAGCCCGGCAGAATCGAAGGAATCCCAGCGGGTCCGCCTCCGCCATTTTCGCCAGCTCGTCTTCCGAAGCAGCCTGTCCCGGCTTCTTCGCACGCTCGCCAAAACCGACAGGCGACGGCACGAACCGCTTCGCCACCGTGGATGCACCGGCTTCGACGCTCGCGTCGGGCGGCACCTGCGACACCACACCCACCATGAGCGAGAAACCCAACCAACAGCTAATTATCATATGGAGCGTCCCTCGCGCGACACAGGCCGCGACCCCGGCACCGGCGGCGCATATTCACGCCGACCGATCAAATTAAAGCAAGACTGACTAAGTCAGAACGACCGACCGCACCAATCACAAGCCCCTCACACAGTATGGATTATAACTCAAACGCGCATTCGGACACACCACGAAATAGAGAACGTTTTCCAGTGCAAATTCAGCGTCAGGGAGGAATCGGTGCGACTTACGAGTCCGAATCCGGGGTTGCTCGGAAGCGAATCGTGACCGTGGTCGATCGGCCCACATTCGATTCGACCAGAATCGGCAGCCCCAGCGTCTTGAGAATCCCGTGGACCACGGTAAGCCCCAAACCCGGATGACCCTCAAAATCGAGCGATTCCGACGCCTTGGTGGTGAAAAACGGCTCGAAAACGTGCGTCAGGTGCGACGCATCCATGCCGCAGCCCGTATCGTCAATCGCCAGGACAACGTCGTCATCGTCGAAATAGGTGGAAATGGTCACGGTTCCGCCGTTGGGCATGGCGTCTACGGCGTTGTGCAGAACATTTTCGAGCACTGTCACAAGTTGGGCACGCGGCACCCGCGTGACGCGGTCAGCCTCCAGCGACAACGTCATCTCAACACCTTGAGCAGCCATCTCCGGTTCCATGTAATCCGTTACGGAGAAAATCAACTCGGTCAGATCGCACTCGTCCAGGTGTCGTGTATCCCCCTCTGCGAACGCGAGAAGACAGTCTGTGATCCTCGTCGTGCGGGCCAACGCTTCGCTGGTCTGCCTGAGCGATCGAGCCTGTAGTGTCGGGCTGTCGGTAGCCAGCGCGAAATCGATGCTGGTCACCGCACCGCCCAGCGTGTTGTTGTAATGGTGAGCGAGCGCGCCGGCCATCCGTCCCAAAGAAGCCATCTTGCCCTGCTGAGCGAGTTCGGCAGCCATGCGCACGCGAACCGTGACATCGCGAAAACAAGCCAGCACACCGGTACGCCGGCCGTCGTCGTCGATAATCGGTGAGACGATAACCAGCAGTGTGCAGGGTTGCCCTTGGGCATCGTGGTGATCAAATTCAAAGCTGTCAGACGTGCCGACGTCCAGCGTCCGGGCGATCAACTGTCGGCCTTGCTCCCGCCCCTCGTTCGGAATCACCGACACGATCGAGGCTCCGACCATGCTCTCAGCCGATGCACCGAACATCGCCGCCGCTGCATTGTTCCACGTACGAATGTGCAACGCATCGTCGCTCGATACCATAGCGACCCCCGCGTTTTGAACCATTTGGCGATAGAGCGCGGACTCAGCCTCGCTTTGCACCGCCTCCGATGTCCTGGGATGGCTTTCTTCCATCATCGTGCTCATTCCGTTGCGAACCGAACCAGCACCGGCTCAATGCACAGGATGGTCTCCCATTTTTCGCCGGTCAGAGTGTCCGTCAGCATCGTACCACCAAGTGTCCAACTTCGCCTTATCCCGTCAATCGGCCCGACGAGGATGGCTTCGCCAGTCGGAACGTCAAATGTCGCAGCCATCTCATTATACACCTTGCCTTCGTACTTTTTTTGATACCGGGGTTGGCCATCCTGAATATTCCAGGATTGCCCCTCGCTTTCCTTGAAAAGCTCCCACGTCAGGATCAGCGTGGTGACCGCCCGGGCACCAAGGGATACCTCATAATCGACATGCAGAAGCCTGGTCGCACCGGTGAAGGTCGTGCCTACGGGTCCGGCGTTGGCGGGCAGGTAAAAAACATCCTCGCCCGAAGTCATCCCGCCCAGGTCCAGCGTGAGCGGAACACCGTTTTGCACAATGTGTCGCTTCCGCTCAAAGCGGGCACCGACGGAATCAAGCACCTTCCGAACAGCCTCCCGACCCCTCGCGTCAGCCACGCCGATGTGGAAGCCGTTGCGGGCCAGATCGGCTGCCCGGGCGGGCGACAGGCGCAGAGCGTCCGCATGCCGCCATAATTCCTTGCGCACCGCGACCATCTTGTCCGCCGGCACGATCGCGCGCGACACGTCGAACATCAATTGAACAACGACCGGGCGGGCTTCGTCAGCCAATCGGCGGCGCGCCAGCGGATTGTCCTCGATGGGGACACGGGTCAGTTCGGAATTGGCAAGAGAATCTTTGGCCGGCGTGTTCCAGAAGTCCCAGCGGAATTGCGCACACCCACCGGCAAAGAACACCAACGCCCACGCAGCCAAAGTGCGAAGGGTAAGCGTGCGTATCGACGTGCTCATCCCACCGATTTTCCCGAACCAACGCGGGAAAGTCAACGCGGACAACCCCCACCCGCGAGGCGCGGGGTGCGGCCATTTCTTGCGGTACGGCCTGCTCAGTCCCGAAAGGGCCAGTAGGTGTGACCGTGGCTTGCCGTTTAGCGGAGGCTACGATGTCAGAATGTGTTCCCTGTGGAAACAGCTCCCGCCCAATGTCGACTGTCGGTTTTCTGCTTTCGACTTTCTTCAAGGGCTTCTTGTGTCTCTGGGCGACGGCGCGTTGGCCGCCCGACTCATCGCCGCCGGAATGGTACAGCAAGTTGTCGGCAACCGCCCAAACCGCGCGCGATCAAACGCCGACCCCAAGAGCATGCGTTACCCACCAAACCACGCGCCCAAGCCAAAGCCGAACAGCGGAAAGGAAAATTGATGTAAGTCCTTGCCAAATAACCGGCAGTGCCTCTCGGGACTGTCTCATGTTTCCCTATTCCCTATTTCCAAAAGGTCGTCATCGGATCCCTTCCACGTTCGTGTTCGTGGCTTGGTCGGCGGGTCGGTGGCGAGGCAGGCACGGTAGCGGTTGATTCATCGTCGCTTCCCGCAGTTTGGACACAGTGTTCGATTGAGCGACACGTTGGTATCGCATTGAGCGCAAGCCTTCGATCCGAAATGGTTTCGTTCGCCAAGGATGATTGCCTGTTCGAAAGCTGCCTCTGTCGTGCAACCCCACGCCCACATCAATCGCTGAAAGACGTCATCAACAGGAGTCGCGATCGTCGAGACGTCTCGGATTTCTTCGGTACTCAGCGTGAAGTCGAAGCAGATTTCTTCTGTCGTCGGACACCAGCCGACAACATTCCGTTGCCAGTTGCCTTTACAAGTGATTGGGACAAGATTGCTGATCGCCCGAACATTGCCGCGTAGTACGCCCGCGAATTGTGTCGCCGTGGCGAATTGGCGAGCTGCGTTTATCGACGCAAACAGGCGTTCGGCCAGCATTTCTGCGCGTACCGATAGAAAGGCATCCTGATCGCGTCCCCATCGCAGCGCGATTCGCAGCCCTATCCGATTCACTTCCTCATCGTGCAACGGCCACTCGAATCGATCACCCGATCTCGCCAAACACGAAAACGCCGCAATGTTTCCAAACACATCCATCGCACCGCCATGATCTTGCGAGTATCCGACGGAATAGACACCGTCCAAGTAGCCACGTAAATGATCTGTTCTGTCAACCGGGAAATTACTGTCTCGGAAGTATTGGGATCGAATTACGTAGTCTTCGTGTTTGTCCTGAAGGTCCCGAACATTCGCGACAATTCGTTCCGCGAGCACGTCCGGTCCGATGGAGACCCAAACTACGCCGCCGCGCATTTCCCATTGTTCCTCTGGGCCAACAACGAGACGCAAGCATTCCATCGCCCCTAAACGACGGATCGTCTGTTGCTCGCGGGCAAGGCGACGTCGGTTCAACAAAAGCTCAATTGTATCAAGCGGCGCGGGAACAGGCTCAGACTGGTCAGCCATTCGGATGTACACGCCTGTACCGTCGCCAAGCACACGGTGAACGTCTTCACTTAGGGGGACACGCACGACAAGGAACCCTTGTGAATCATCGTCGCTGTCCCTGACGTATTCGGATACCTCCACGTGTACAGGCGGAAAGATTTTTTGCGCACAAGCAGTGAGCACCGTTTGCCGTGGGTTCTTGCCGAGGTCTCGCCCGGGCTGCTCTGACGCTGGCCTCCGATTACCATCCTCTTCGACGCCGTACAGGATCGTACCACCCTGTGTGTTGGCGAATGCGGAAACCTCTTTGGCTACGCTCCTCGCGGTATTCTTGGAAGAGAACTCTTGCTTGTATTCAAGGCGCTCATTTTCTGGAAGCCCGAGCGAGCAGAATTCAACGATGCTTGGGGCTGTGACGCTATCCGCTGGCAGATTAAGGGCGTGTTGCATAGTTTGCTCCGTTCAAAGCGTTGGCGACGGCGACCAGTGTAATCCAACCGCGGCTTAATGCCTGCGCGTGCAGTCCAAAAACCCTTCGAATACGCGGGGCCGTCACCTATTCATGCCCCATTGGCGGTAGATCGGGCAGGGGTTCGGCGTGCCTCGCGTCGCCCGAATCGTTGTGGCGGGTGTGGCCATTTCTTGTGGCGTGGCCTTGGTCAGCCCCCAAAGGGTCAGTGCGTGCAACCGTGGTTTGCCGTTTAGCGGACGCCGCGATATCAGAAGGCCTCCCCCGTGAAAGCAGCGCCCGCCCAATGTCGGCTGTCGATTTTCTGCTTTCGACTTTCTTCGAGGTCTTTCCCGGAAGGTTTCAACCTGCCGGAAAAGCAACGGCGATCGCTATTCGATATGTGCAGACTCAAACTTGCGTACAAGCCGGTAGACGTACCAGATCAAACCAAGCCCGCCCAGCACCGTGAAAATCGACAATGCGAGAATCACAGGATCGCCGGTTTGTCGAAACTGGCCAACGCCCCATGCTCCGAAAATGTCGGCCCCAACGATTACCAGCAGAATGAACACAAGATGAAATGATTTGAGCGACATGACATGCCTCCTTTGGGTCAAAAAACCCACACGCACAAGGCCCCCGCCGATACGCAGGTGCCTCCTTATCGTTAGCAATCCGCGTGCCACAACCCCGTTTCGACCCGTAATATCCAGCGAAACCCGAAGTCTTCCCCGCCGGCATCAGTGTGACTTTAGTGCTCTGTCAATCGTCGTTCGATGTGAAGAGACAAACAGAGCCGCGCCCGTAAGGAAGCGGTGGACCGAGACAATCGTCCATTACGCCCATTTTCAAACGCACGATCGCGGTTCAAATTACCCATCAATTCACGCGTGACAAAGCGTTAGTAACCGGTGAGACCGCCAGCTTCCCGGCTGAGCCCCGAAGGATCAATAGGGTGCAGGATTAGGCCCCTGTGCCCATTCCTTGAAGAGTCCGGCGCATTCGGCGCGGCACATGTCGGCGTGTACTTCAACCTTGCTGCCGCGACCGTAGATTTCCTCGATGGGCAGATGCAGTTCGTTGAAGCCCGCTTCGGCAGCGTCGGAGATGCGGGCACCGAAGTAGACCGCGTCCAAACGTGCCCAGTGGATGGCGGAAGCGCACATCGGGCAGGGTTCACACGTGGTAGCCATCACGCAGGCGCTCAGATCGATGGTTTGAAGCTTGGCGCAGGCTTCGCGGATGGCGGTCACCTCGGCGTGGGCGCTGGGGTCGATGGTCAGTCGCACGCGATTGTGGGTGGCCACGACCAGTTGACCTGTCTTGAGGGCGATGGCCGCCCCAAACGGAGATTGACCGGCTTCGATGCCCTGGCGAGCGGCTTCAATCGCGGCGGTCATGAGTTGTTCCGGCTGAACCATGAGCGTCATCCTCGGTGTTGTTTCGCGACGTGTGAACGGAATCACATTGTCGCCCGTATGATAACCAACGATCGTACCGACCGCGAGCGACAGGCCGCCCGATTGCACGGCAGGGGTGCATCCCAAAACGGGTGGCAATTCGCAGTGCAGGGTGGCACGGTCTACCGGCGCAGTCGGTAGGCCGTGGGGATTGCGAATATCCACGGCCTGGCTGCGCCAGACCGTGAAACTATGAAGCGAGCCTCCCCTTGGGTACGTTCGGGGTCTTGAATCGGGGGTCGTATCCCCGACATGGAAGCCCCAGAACCTCAAAAAGGAGACTCACTATGTGGTCGATCGGAATCGATGTTCA
>JAJDDQ010000049.1 GCA_029260215.1 Phycisphaerae bacterium | reverse complement strand
CCCGAATCGGCGACATCCTCGACCAAGTTTATCGAGCACAGCTAAACGAATCGGTCAACGACCGCAGCGCAGCGATCAACCTGGCCCGTCAACTCGCGTCACGATCAATATGAACTTGGCTGGTTGGGAAACGAACTGATTTGATGCGAGTAGATCGATGTTTGGCTGAATCAGGCGTCGCCGCCCATCGCTCGAATGCGTTTGGACATGTCGGCTAAATGCGTGATGCGGATGCCGAAATTCTCGCCCACCTTGACGGCTTGACCGGATCCGATGGTCTGATTACCGACCACCAGGTTCAAGTCTTCGTTGCACATGGTTTCGAATTCCATAATGGATCCCGGCGCCAGCGACAGGATTTCTTCCATGCTCATATCGCGCTGCGAAAGGCGAACAATAATGGGCACCTCAATCTTGAAGATCCGCTTGAGTTCCTGCGGTAGGGACGTCTTGGGTTTCTTGGTTCGCGATCCGGGTTGAATGCCATCGTCGAGACTTTCGGCGCCATCCGTACTGGCGGTGGCCAGCAATGCGTCGATCTCGCTTTGGTCGAACAGAGTCATGGCGGCTCCTGCGCGCAAGAAAAGACCGTTATTGGTATCGGCGGGTTGGTGTGATCACCTTGACCCGTGATCGCAATGGTTGCACTCAAACAGTCTTAAATGTTCATTAATGCAGGAGTGTAGGGGCGGCTAGTCCTCGAACCGCCCCACCATCATGCAGGCGTTGTGACCGCCGAAACCGAACGAATTGCTCATGGCAACGTCGATCTTGGCGTCGCGCGCGGTCTTGGGAACGTAATCCAGATCACATTCGTCATCGGGATGCTCAAGATTGATCGTGGGGGGCAGCACGCCATGCAGGAATGCCATCACCGTTGAGATCAGCTCGACCCCACCGCTGGCCCCCAGGAGATGACCGATTGAGCTTTTCGTGCTGCTCATCGCCAGCTTGTATGCATGCGCACCGAATACGCTCTTGACCGCCCTCGTTTCAGCCCTGTCGCCCAGCGGCGTGCTGGTGCCGTGGGCGTTGATGTACTCGACTTGGTCCGGGTTGACTTCCGCATCTGCCAGCGCGTAGCGCACCGCCGCGGCAGCCCCGCGCCCATCCTCCTGCGGCTGCGTGATGTGGTTGCCGTCTGAACTGGCACCGTAACCAGCTACCTCCGCAAAGATGCGCGCGCCACGTTTCTTGGCGTGCTCAAGTTCTTCGAAGACAAGAATACCCGCGCCTTCGCCGAGCACGAATCCATCGCGACCGCGATCGAACGGGGAAGACGCCTGCTCGGGCGGTACATCTCGCGAACTGAGCGCCTTCATCGCCGCGAACGATGCCAGCCCAAGCGGAGACAACGCCGCCTCGCTTCCACCGGTAACCACGACGTCAATCGTGCCGATGCGAATCTGGGCCAAAGCGGCTCCCATAGCATCGGTGGCGGACGCACAGGCTGTCCCCACCGCGTTGGCCAACCCGCGCATGCCGAACTCGATCGAGATGTTGCCGGAAGCAGCGTTGACCATCAGCTTGGGTATCGTAAACGCCGAAACGCGTCGGGGGCCCTTGGTCATAAGACGCTCTTTTTGCGTCTCAAGCTCCCACAGGCCGCCGATGCCCGTTCCGGTGATCACGCCGATCCGGTCGAGATTTTCCGTCGAAAGGTCCAGCCCGGAATGGGCGACGGCTTCGCGCGCCGCGACCAATGCGAGTTGCGCATAGCGATCCATGCGTTTGGAAAGCTTCTTGTCGATGTGGGCGTTGCAATCGAAGTCGGTACATTCACCGCCGATCTTCACGTCGAATTTGGTGGTGTCGAAGAGCGTGACATTGCGCACACCGCTCCTCCCGTCGATCAGACGATCCCAAAAAAGATCGACTGTCTCCCCAATGGGCGTAACGACGCCCATGCCCGTTATCACGACACGACGCTTTAGCATGGATTTCCCGCCGGCGACCGAAGCCTAGTTGCCGTTGTTTAGGTTTTTCGTAATGTAGTCGATCGCCTGACCAACGGTCTGAAGCTTCTCGGCGTCATCGTCCGGAATGTTCATGTCGAACTCGTCCTCAAGCTCCATCACCAACTCGACCGTGTCGAGTGAGTCGGCGTTGAGGTCGTTGACGAATGACGTTTCCCTGCCAATGTCCGATCCGTCCACGTTCATCTGTTCCGCGACAATGGCGACCACTTTTGTTTCAATCTCTTGAGTGCTGGACACCGATGCTATCTCCTTAAAGCATTAACTTACTGCCCGATATCGACCGGCTGGGCCGAAAATATACCGACGCCCGCGACATCACGCAACAGGCATGATCCGGGAGAATTCGTCCGATCCGAACACACCAGGTTCGCAAATCCGCACAAGACGACCGAAATACGCCGATCTTCGCACGATGCGTACCGTCGGGCGTGGTCGGTTGATCGGGCCGACCATTCGCCCCAATCCCCGAGTTCGCTACATGTACAATCCGCCGTCGACCACCAGAACCTGCCCGGTAAGGTACGCCGACGCAGGCCCGGCAAGGAAAGCCACCACCGACCCGATCTCGTCCGGCGCCCCGAATCGACGCATCGGAACCAGATTCTTGAAACTGCTCTTGATCTCATCCGAGAGCTTGTTCGTCATGTCCGTCTCGATGAAACCCGGGGCCACAGCATTGCAGGTAATGCCGCGCTTGGCCAACTCCTTGGCGACCGATTTCGTGAATCCGACCAAACCCGCCTTGCTGGCTGCGTAGTTACACTGCCCAGCGTTGCCCATCAGACCGGAAATACTCGAAACATTGATGACGCGACCCTTGCGCGCCCGGATCATCAACCTCGAAACCGCCCGAGTCAGCCAGAACGCCGAACGCAGATTCGTCGTCAGCACGTCGTCGAACTGATCGTCTTCCATATTCATCAGCAAGCCGTCGCGCGTGATACCCGCGTTGTTGACCAGAATGTCGATCCGCTCGAAGCGGCTGGCAACCTCTTCCACAACAGTATCGATCGCGGGCCGCTGCGTCACGTCCAACACCTGCGGAATCACCTCGCCCGGCAAACCCAATTCCTTGGCTTCCGCAGCCACCGCAGCCAACCTGGCCTCATCCCGGGCGCACGCCACAACACGCGCCCCTTCACCCGCCAGCGCCAACGCAATCGCTTTACCGATGCCCCGACTGGCTCCGGTCGCCAGCGCAATTTGATCCGTCAAAGTCGGCATAATACTATTCTCTTTCTATTCCGAAGACGCGCCAGCCACCGCACGGACACCCTCAAGCGTGCTGACATTGACGGCTTGAACCTTGCGGTTGATCTTCCGCATCAAACCTGTCAGCACCCGCCCGGAGCCTACTTCGTAAAAGCAATCGCTTCCCCGGTCAATCAGTTTTTCAATGGTTTGTCGCCAACGCACCGCACAGGTCACCTGCCGGGCCAGCGATCCACGCACAGCCGAGGCCTCCCCGTGAATCTCGGCATCCACATTGGCGTACACCGGAACCTGAGACACCGCCATCGCCGTGTCAGCCAACACGCCCTTCAGCTTGTCCGCAGCGGCCTGCATGAGCGGTGAGTGAAACGCGCCAGCCACATTGAGCTTGATCGCCCGCACACCATGCTTGCCCGCCAGTTCGACCGCCCGATCACAGGCGGCTGCGTGCCCGCTCAGCACGATCTGACCGGGGCAGTTGAAGTTGGCCAGCACCAGCGTCTCACGGCCAGCCGCCTCGCTGCAAAGCGCTTCGACCGCGGACTCCTCGCCGCCAATAATCGAAACCATCCCGCCAAGCGTCTGCGTAGCAGCCTCCTGCATCAACTCCCCGCGCCGGCGAACCAGACGAAGGCCGTCCTCAAACGTCAGCGAACCCGCAGCGTACAATGCGGTGTACTCGCCCAGACTCAATCCCGCCGCCGTCTGCAACAGACGTTCCCGCGATGCACCAAGCTCAAGCATCGCCTCCCAGATGGCGACGCTTGCGACGAAGATGGCCGGCTGCTGAACATCCGTTCGGGTCAACTCCTCAGCTGGCCCCTCGAAACAAATTCCCGACAGTCCGAATCCAAGAATCTCGTCCGCCTGCTCGAAAACCCGGGCAGCGGCTGGGCATGCGCCAGCGACGTCTTTGCCCATGCCGACGGCCTGCGATCCCTGTCCCGGAAAAATGACAACATTGCCCGCCATACGCCAATCTCTCCGCGCTACAATCTCAACATAATCGTGGCCCAGCTCACACCAGCACCAAACGCGACGAGCAACACCAGGTCGCCCTCGCTGATTCTGCCCTCGCGACGGGCCAGGTCCAGGGCAAGCCCGATCGACGCCGACGATGTATTGCCGTACTTGTCGATATTCACCGCTACCTTGTCCTCGGGCAGCTTCAGACGGGAACGCACTGATTCAATGATGCGCTTGTTGGACTGGTGCGGAATGACCAGCTTCAACTCGTCGCTGGTCACGCCCGTCGTGCGCAGGGCTTCGTCAACCATCTTGTGCATCCGCGTCACTGCCAGCTTGAACAGTTCCTGCCCGCGCATACGCATAAAGTGCAATCGCTCGTTGACCGTCCCCGCAGACGCCGGCTCACGACTTCCACCCGCCGGCACCCAGAACGATTTCAAATGCTGACCGTCGGCCCCCAGTTTTTGATAGATAATTCCGCGATCCGGGTCTGTCGTCTGCGAGAGTACGACCGCCCCGGCACCATCCCCGAAGAGAATACACGTCGTTCGATCGTTGTAATCCGTGAAGCGCGTCAGCGTGTCCGACCCGATAATCAACGCATTCTTGTACGCGCCGCGGTCCATCATGCTCGATGCCACGGTGATTCCGTACAGCAAACCGCTGCACGTCGCGCTGATGTCGAACGAGGGCGCGTTCTGAATCCCGAGGGCATGCTGAACCAGGCCGGCTGTCATCGGAATCGAGTAATCCGGCGTGGCGGTGCAAACGATGACCAGGTCGATATCCGCTGATTCCAGCCCGGCGTCCTTGATCGCCCGGCGCCCAGCCTCCGTCGCCAGCGTCGCGGTCGATTCATGCGCCGCCGAGCGGTGCCGTGTATCGATCCCCGTACGCTGCTTGATCCAGTCGTCGCTGGTATCGAGGTATTTTTCAAAAAACGCGTTGTCGATGACCTCTTCAGGTACATACGAACCCGTACCGCGTATCACAACCGGATGGATCGCCTTTACATCAGACATTTAATTGGCTCGCTGCTCGCCGACCGCGTGGTTCGCCTGCGGCGTCAGGCGGGATACAATCGCTTCGTTCACGTCGAGTTGGCGGAATCGCTTGGCCGTCACAATCGCGTTGCGGATGGCCTTCTCGTTGCTCCCGCCGTGGCAAATGATGCACGCGCCGTCGATCCCGAGCAAGGGGGCGCCGCCATATTCACTGTAATCATGTCGCTCGCGAAGCAACGCCAATGCCTCGCTCAGCTTCGCCGACAGCGAAGCGTCGAAACGACGGACATCGTCCTCGATGCGCGTAAAAAGCCCTTCGGAGAGGCCTTCCGCGAGTTTGAGCACGACATTGCCCAAAAAACCGTCACAAACCGCGACATCGCACGATCCGGAGAACAAATCCCGGCCTTCGACGTTGCCCACGAAATTCACACGCTCGTCGGCACTGAGCAGGTCGTGAGCCTCGCGGACCAGTTCCGTTCCCTTCAGGCTTTCCTCGCCGATGGACAGCAGCCCCACTCGCGGCGATTCGATTTCGAGCAGACGTTCCGCATACACCGAAGCCATCACCGCGTACTCAAAAAGATGGTGCGGCTTCGCGTAAATGTTCGCGCCCGCGTCGCACAGCACGATCGGGCCTCGGTTGGTCGGAATCGTAACCGCGATGCCCGCACGCGACACGCCCGATAATACACGCATTTTTAACTGAAACGCAGCCGCACACGCACCGGTGTTCCCCGCGCTCACCACAGCCTCAGCCGATCCGTCCGAACCCAACCGGGCCAGGCGAACGATCGACGAGTTTTTCTTGTGTCTGAGCGCTTCTATGGGGTGTTCGTCCATGCCGATGATTTCGGTGGCATGGACAATGTGAATGCGTTCCGACTCCGCCCCGAGCGATTCCAGCTCCAAGCCAATGCTTTGCTCATCGCCGACCAGAATGATTTCGACATCAGAGTCCGACTCGACAGCGCTAACTGCGCCGCGCACGACAGACCCCGGTGCGAAATCGCCGCCCATGGCGTCGACGGCGATCCGACAGGGCATTACGCATCACCCGAACCGGAACGCAGGGTCTGCTTGCCGCTGACGTACCCGCACGGTGTGCAGGCGGCGTGCGGAAGCTTGGCATGACCGCATTTGGGGCAGGACACGAGATTCACCGGCGACAGCGCATGGTGCGCCCGACGCTTACGCTTGTCACACTTGGATTTCTTCTTAACTGGAAGCATGCTGGTTCAAGCCTGTTTCAAAAGTCCTAACGTCGTTCGTAGTCGTCACTTGCGACGGTTCGACAGACGAATCCCCAAAGCTAGTCGCCATGCCCCGTTTTGTCAAGATAGCTGCGTCGCAAACAGTGCTGTAATCAGGGCAATCGCATCTAATCATCGTGGCGGGGGTGGTTTTGGGTCTGTTCGGCGGAGTCTGGCCGATATTTAAAGCTGGAATGAACTGGTGAGGCCTCGCGATCAACGCAAACGATCGTTGAAATGAGCGGCGACATGGACGTCGAAGCCCCGCGTGGCTTGCTGCGCGTATTTGACCAAGTGGAGGATCCGCGTGTGGAGCGGACCAAGCTCCATCGTCTTTCGGACATTCTGGTGATTGCTCTTTGCGGCGTCATCTGTGGAGCCGACAGCTGGACGGAGATCGAACTGTTCGGCAAGGCAAAGTTCGCTTGTGCTGCTTCAGTCGGAATTGGACATTCCCTGATCGGGGCTTAGCGTGTCCCGGGAGAGGAAATGGTGATGAAGAACGGACGGAGGAATTTCATGGGCGAGGAGAAGATGGCGATTCTTCGGCGGCACCTGGTGGAGAAGACGCCGGTGTCGGACGTGTGCGATCAGGCTGGTATCAACCCCACCCTGTTCTATCGCTGGCAGAAAGAGCTGTTCGAGAATGGGGCGGCGGCGTTTGGCCGGCGGAGCAATGAAGGCCCGAACCGCCGACTCGAAGCCAAGGT
>JAJDDQ010000048.1 GCA_029260215.1 Phycisphaerae bacterium | reverse complement strand
GCATCCTCCGACGCGGAACATCTGACCCAGCCGTTGGAGACCGGCGACGGCGCAGCCTCTGCGATGCAAAAGGCCGTGCAAGACGCTAAAGTGGCGTTGGAGGAGATCGATTACGTCAACGCCCACGGAACGGGGACGCCGCTGGGCGACGTAGCCGAGACCTTGGCTGTCAAGAAAGAGATCGGACCCCACGCGACCAAGCTAGTAGTGAGCAGCACCAAGCGCGCCGTTGGCCTCTCCCTGGGCGCGAGCGGCGCGGTGGAATCCATCGCCTGCATTCAGGCGATTCGCCACAACATCATTCCGCCGACTATAAATCTGGATCACCCGGCCGACGGGTGCGACCTGGACTACTGCCCGAAGACCGCCCGCGACCGCCGGGTCGACGTCGCGGTGAACAACTCCTTCGGTTTCGGCGGTCACAACGCCTGCCTGGTCGTCAAACGCTTCGCCTAGGTTCTCAAGGTGATCCGCGCATCATCCGATATTCCCGAGGAGTCCTGCTGGGTACTATTCGCTGGCTTGTCGGACGGCGGTTTTTTGCGATCATGGGATTTCTCGATCAATCGGAAATCGATGCGCTTCTGAATACCGAGCAGGGCGGCGATGATTCCTCCGGCTCCGCGGGCGGATCGGCTGGATCCGGTCACGGAGGGGCTGTTGGGGTTTCCGCGGTAGCCTTGGCGAACGTCCCCGACGGGTTTCGCGTACATGCATCGCCGGAGCAACTTCGGCGTATTGAGCCGATCTCTGTTCCGGTCGTGGTTCAACTGGCTGAACGTACGATGCGGCTTGAAAAGGTGCTCGACATATCCGTCGGGACGATCATCGAGTTTGAAAAGCTGGCTGACTCGGAGCTGGATTTGCTGGTGAACAACAAGCCGATCGGTACGGGCAACGCCGTGAAATGCGGCGAGAACTTCGGCTTGCGTATTATTCACATCCAGCCGCACATCGTTCGACTTCTTGCACAGGGCTTGTTTCGGTAGCCTTTTGGCCACTCTATCCGTTGACGAGTTCGTCCAATCGTCTCAATGCTTCCTCTCGCGAATTCAATTCGCCGTTGAGCTGGGCCCGATAGAGTGCTTCCAGCGTGCGGGCGTAGATCGGTCCCTGGGGGATTTTTCGAGCGATGAGGTCGGCTCCGGTTATCAGCGGACTCGGGGCGAGATGTTCCGGTGGAATTTCAGCCACTCGTTGTGTGAGGCAATCGAACGCGTCGAGCGAATGCCCGTCAGCCGACAGGCACGCGCGCAGCAGCGCGAGTAGATCTTGAAACCGATCGTCGGCTGCGAGCAGCTTCACGTCGGCCAACTCCAATGCGGCGGCTTCGCGCACCCTTGGCAGATGACTCAAGAGCCATCCGACGGCACGGGCCTCTGTATTGGGCGACGAAAACGTGCGACACATACGCTCCGCCCGGCGGGGTTCCAATTCGATCAGCAGGCAGGCCAATGCTGTGTGAAATGCAGATTCGGCCGGCAGCGCGCTCAATCGCTGCTCGACCTCGTGGGTAGCCAAGTCGAAGTTGTATTCTGCGAAGATGTGTCCGACCAAGCCCGTCGAAACGAGCATTCGCCAACCATCGGCCCGATTCGCGTGTGTCAGGATGAGTCGCAATTCCTCGCGTACGCGCTCGGTGCTGATGGCTGACAGCTTGTCGGCGGCGGAGCGAATGGCTGCGTGCGTTTGCGCTTCGATGCTGAATTCGAGGCGAGCTGCGAAGCGAACAGCCCGCAACATACGCAGGTGATCCTCACGCAATCGCTGCCCGGGGTCGCCGATGGCGCGTACGAGTTTGGCGGCGAGATCGTCCCGCCCGCCGACGTTGTCAATAATCCGATCGGCGATGATATCGTGGAACATGCCGTTGATGGTGAAGTCCCGCCGGCGTGCGTCGTCGTCGATCGTCCCGAGCGTGATGTTGTCGGGGTGGCGACCGTCGCTGTACACGCCGTCTTTGCGAAACGTAGCCACTTCGATCATTTGGCTGAACTTGCGTACGAGCACAACGCCGAATTTTGCGCCCACCATTTCGGTTCGGCGAAAGAGTTGGCGCACTTCGTCCGGCGTTGCGTTGGTGGCGACGTCGAAGTCCTTCGGCTCGATTCCGAGCAGTTCATCGCGAACGCATCCGCCCGCGAGCAGGGCTGTGAAACCGTTCTCCGCCAATTGGTGGATGATGTATTCTGCAGCCTGACGTGCTGTTTTTTTTGCTTTCAATGCGACGATTCCTCCGCGGACTCTTGCGTCTCATCGCGCGCAGGTTCGTCGGAGACTTGCGGCTTTGCACCTGTGACAAACGTGACGGCTGCGCTGCCGTAGACTCTGTGGTCCTCGATCTTCCAGACGCACGAGTCCTCGGCGTGAAGGAGGACGTTTTTCTCGTGGTGCAGAGTGATGATCGTGTTCGCGTTGGCCCATGAAGCGCGGAAAAGGTCGTTCAGCAGCCGGTACACCCGTCCCGCCGGGGATGCATCGCGAAATTCCGCGTATGGCGGGTCCACGAAAATCAGGCCGTACGGTTGTTTGGGGCGCGGCATGGAAAGCGGAATCGTCCAGGAGTCGGCACGTTGAACCTTGCTCATCGCGTCGGCGTCGAGGACGCGGATATTTTCGCGAAGGGTGGCCAGCGCGCGGCCGCCCCGTTCGATGAAATCACAGGATGTCGCCCCGCGCGAGATTGCTTCCAGTCCCATGCATCCGCTGCCGGCAAACATGTCTGCGACGGTCGTTTCGGGTACGTGCCCGGGCATGTGAAGTTTCACGCCGAGCATGTCGAAAATGGCTTCACGGATGCGATGCGGCATGGGTCTGGTGTGGCGCGTGGGGGGCGCGCTGATGCGGCGCGATCGCCACTGCCCGGCGATAATGCGCATCGAATCTCGTTGGCCCTTGCTTGCTGACATGCGTTGCCCCGATGTTTACACGCTCCTATAATCAGCCCGAATCGAAGCATTGGCAAGAAAGGAACCGCCGCATGGGATGCGTAGCTTGCGAACATTGTACGGGTGAGTGTTGTCATTACGTCGCGCTTGCGATCGACAAGCCGACGACTCAGCGCGATTTTGACGACATCCGCTGGTATCTCATGCACGAAGGTGTCATCATTTTTGTCGAAGAGGGGGCATGGTATCTTCAGTTTCGGGCGGTGTGCCGGAATCTCCGTACGGACTTCAAATGCGGTGTCTACGAAACGAGGCCTCAGATATGCCGCGAATACAAAGCGACTGATTGCGACTACACGGGCGGAGATTATGACTACGATCACCTTTTCACCGAGCCGGAGCAAATCGCCGCCCATGCCAAGAAGCATTTCGCGGACCGTCGTCGCAAGTCACGCGCAACCAGCAAGTCCGCCAATGGGAGCAAGAAGCGTGCCCGACCCGCGACCGGCAAAGCTGCAGCCCGCTAAGCTGCGCGGCGGTCTCATTCTCATGGCCGTCGTGACGGGCATTTTTCCGCTTAGCGGCTGCATGAGCGGTTCGCTCGCCTCGGACAGCGGCCCTTCGGGCAGATGGTCCACGCAGAACGAACAACTCGTCCATGTGGGTGAGCATGTCGAATTCAGCTTCGGCATCAGCCAGAGTCTGACGCGCGGCCGACACCACGATCCGACCGGCATCGTCGATTATTGCGTGGCCGTCGCTGGCGACGAGTACATCGAAGCGTCTTTGGACAACACCGGTCACTACCGATTCGGCTTTGATGTGGTCGGTATGCGTCCGGGCGGCGGCATCGTTGTGCGTGCGTCCGCCGTTCGTCAAAAAGGCCTGCGCGACATGAGGCTGATCGGTAGCGAGTGGGTGCAGGCGGATGATCCGTTCGACGGTGTTGATCGTTCGGTCGCACGAGATAGCATTCAGCTAACGGTTTATCGTTCGATTGTTGAGCTTCCAGTTCCGAATGACGGCACGGATCTGCAATTTGCGGAAGGGCGACTCGAAATTGTGAAAAGCGACGGGGCCATCGCGACGATCACGCCCGGCGACAATGCACGGCAGGGATTCACCGTGGGCGAGCCGAATCGCAGCGGCGAGCGACTCATTATCTACTATCCCAAGGCTGTTGAATTGAACAAGCATGGCACGACGGATGTGCGGTTCACGGTTCCCGACGCAGCCGGTCGTGCGCATGTGTTTGACGGCATCCTGCCCACCCCGTAAAGCTGATACGCTTTGAAACGATGTTGCGCGCCTCGAATCGGCCCACGTACGGAGTATGCAGGCGATGAAATTCCAATGCCCGCGAGGAACACGTGATTTCTACCCGCCCGCGATGGCTGTGCGGAGCTGGATATTTGACTTGTGGAAGCAGGTGTCCCTGCGTAACGGGTTCGAGGAATACGATGGCCCCATCTTCGAATCGCTCGATCTGTATCGCGTCAAGAGCGGCGATGAGATTGTCAGCGAGTTGTTTCATTTCTGTGATCGCGGTGATCGCGAATTCGCCATCCGTCCGGAAATGACGCCCACGATCGCGCGCATGGTCGCAGCACAGGCCAACGGGTTGGCCCGGCCGGTCAAGTGGTTCTCCATGCCGCGTCTGTGTCGGGCGGAGAGGCCTCAGCGCGGTCGCCTGCGCGAGTTTTTTCAGTGGAATATCGACATCCTCGGCGAAGACTCCGTGCTGGCGGACGCGGAGTGCATTTTCGTGGCCGCCGATTTCTTTCAGGCGACAGGCCTGACCTACGAGCAGTTCTACATCAAGGTGAATTCGCGTGCATTGCTGGCTGCCATCCTCCAGCGTGGGGAATTCGACGAGGCTTGCCTGCCGGCGGTGTACGCGGCGCTCGATAAACGCGACAAGGTCAGCGCGGACGCGTTTGCGAAGATTGTGTCGGAATTGAATCTCCCGACGGAGCAGGCTGATACGCTGATCTCGCTCGGAGATGCCAAGGGTGACGAGGGGCTGACAACGGTTCGCAAACTCGTGGCGGGGCATGAAGTCGGTGAGGCTAAGTTGGCGGAGATCGAACACCTGTTCGAGTTGCTTACTGCGATGGGTGTGGGCGATTGCTGCCGATTCGACATGGGCGTCGTACGCGGATTGGCCTACTACACGGGTGTCGTGTTCGAAGCGTTTGGAAAGGGCGGTCTGCAACGGGCGATCTGCGGTGGGGGGCGCTACGACAATTTGCTGCGTGAGGTGGGCGGACCACCCATGAGCGGGACCGGCTTCGCAACCAGCGATGTGGTCATAGAAGATGTGCTCAAAGAGTTCGGTGCTTTACCCGGATACGAACCGGTGCTCGATTTCTTCGTCATCGACGCCGACGCTGATTTGTTCGACACCGTTCTGTCGCTGTCCGCCAAGCTGCGCCGGTTGGGGTTTGCAACTGGTTTTTCCTACAAACGGCAGGCCGTCGGGAAACAATTCAAACAGGCGGCCAACAAGCGTGCCGCCCGCGTTGTTATCGTGGAAACCAATACGCGCGAAGCCGACATCGTCAGCGTCAAGGACATGGCCACCGGCGTGCAGAAAAATATCAGCATTTCGTCGTTGCTGAACGCGCCGACCCAACTGTTGGCATGACCCGTCGCCATATTCATTACGAAGCTGCGTTCGAGGATTTTCTGCGATCCCAAGGTATCGCGTACATCCCCGTTGACGAACAAAAGAAGGCCATTTTTTCCGGCGCACGCGTGAAATCGTTCGATTTTCTCGTGTCTGTGGAGAGCGGGGTAACCTGGCTGGCGGACATCAAGGGTCGAAAATTTCCCTACGATACGGGCGGAAATCGGCGATATTGGGAGAATTGGCTTACTCAGGACGATCTCGAAGGCCTCAAACAGTGGCAGAACGTCTTCGGCGACGGCTTCATAGCGGTCGTCGTGTTCGCTTACCACCTGCTGGGCCCGGTGGACCGCCAGCCGACGCCCCATACGCACCCTTTCCGGGGCGAACATTACGCGTTTCTCTACATGTCAGCCGAGGATTATGCAGCCCACGCCCGCCCGCGGTCAGCCAAATGGCGTACCGTTACTGTGCCCGCCGAGACGTTTCGGCGATTGGCCAAGCCGGTGATTTTGTCCAAAAGCGTCTGATCAATTGATTTTACCGGCAGGCTTCGGAGCGTATAATGATACGCATGAAGAATCACCGAAGGATGACAATGCGGATTGCGGTGGTAGTCGCGGGCTTGGTCATGACGTTCGCTCCCGCGTCGATAGGCCAATCGACGACCGCGATCCGCGAGGAAGAGAAACCGATCAAGCAGTGGATCGCCATTGTGCTGGCCACGGGTGCCATCGTCGCCATCGGTATCAAGAATCCGAAGCGTTCGCATCAGGATTAGGGTTCCGAAGAGGTCCATCGCGTCATTTTGACGGCGCGCGGAGGTAGATATTATGGTTACGAAACGCAGCATTATTACTGGCTTGGTCGGCCTAAATCTGTCCCTGCTGGCCGCCATGATCCTGGGTAACTATTCCCCGCCGGCTGCCAAAGCGCAAGCGGTCGGAGCGTCGGCCAACTTTGTGGCGGTCACGTGTCAAGCCGACGTGAACTACGACGTGCTCTACGTGCTCGAGCTGGGTCGGCGCACGTTGCACTGCTTCGCGCCCAACCGCGATCAATCGGGCAAAGTGGACTTCGCGGGCAGTCGAGATCTTTCGGACGACTTCACACGCTAAAGCGGAGGGGATGACATGGATTCAAAAGACTTGACTATTGGTGTTCTCAGTACGACGGCTGTCATTCTTTTCGTCGGACTGTTTCTGTCGCAGGTCAATCCCGCGCCGACCTATGCATCCGGCATGGGCGATCGGGGTGGCGATTATGTGCTCTTGACCGGTGTTTTGTGGGAGCGGGAGGAACTGCTCTACGTGTTCAATACTGCCATGAACAAGATGATCGTGTATCGATACGACTTGAACAGGAAAGCGATCGTACCGGTCCACGGCGAAGACATGGGCAAGCACTTCGGCGGCAAAGCGGCAGCGCCCAAAGGCCGCAGTCGGGGACGTGGCCGAGGACGCAGGCCGTAGCGGCCGGTTCGCAGCAACGTTGCGAATACGTGTGTCAATGCTCGATTTAGGGCGAGCCGCGAACTTCAGTTCGCGCGGATCATTGAGGTGAAATGACCTTCAGGTGCGACGGACTCGGCGAACCCGCTACACCATCAAAACGTGGCATTCCCGCGAAATTCGGGATCGGTGAACAACCGAACATAGCTCTCGTAGCGCGCGATGGAGAGTTCACCGGCTTCAACGGCGGACTTCACCGCACATTCACTCTCATGGATGTGCGTGCAATCGGGGTACTTGCAATCAGGAACGAGCTTTGCGAAATCTACGAAGTAACTTTCCAGCAACTCGCGCGGCACGCAACTCAAGTCGAATGAACGCACGCCGGGCGTGTCCACAACGTATCCGCCACCGTCCAGCTTCAACAGGCTGGCCAGCGACGTCGTGTGTCGGCCTTTGGTCGAATCTTCGCTGACCGCTCCCACTTTCAGCTTCAGGCCTGGCTGAACCGCGTTGAGCAGCGAGCTTTTGCCGACACCACTTTGCCCGGCGAATACCGTCGAATGGTTCGCCAGCAACGCGCGAAGCTGCTCGATCCCCCGGCCTGACTCGGCAGAAACCGCCAACGTCTCGTGACCTATGTCGCGGTAGATTTTCAGAAAGGCGTCAACCTCATCCGCGTCAGCCAGGTCGATTTTGTTCATACAAATAATAGGTTTCATACGCCCGTGCAGGGCGGAGACGATGTACCGGTCGACGAGATTAGGCCTCGGTTTGGGCATGTCAGCCGAGCTGACGATCACGACATTGTCGATGTTGGCAGCCACCGCATGTTCACGCCGACCGGCGCTGCGTTTGAGTTCGCTGGTACGCGGCTCGACATGCTCAACAACGCCCGCCTGCTCGATGCCTTTGCGCTCTTCGGTAATCGAGAAACGCACGCGATCGCCCACCGTCACCGCAGATCGCTCGTTGATGCGTAGTGTTCGCAAGACTCTTCGCACAGTGCAAGGCCAAACATTCTGACCGTCGTCGACATGGGCGATGAGGCCGAACATACGCACGACCACACCGGGCCGGGTCTCTTTCGCCTGGGCACGCTCGCCGTCATCGTCGATCACGATCGTCCGCTTCCGCGACAACCCACCCTTCGCCACGACACGCTCGGAACTGTCCGGGTCGAATTCTTCCGCGCGCGTCGAGTTGCCCGCGAGTTCGGTCCAATCCTTCTTTCGAGCTTGCGGCGCCCGATTGCGTCGAAACTCCACGCGCACCTTTTGCCCGCGGCCGCTCTTTTTTTTCTTCTTCGCCATATATTGGATACCATTGTCGCGAACGCGGGCAGCGCGTGTCAAGCAATTGCTTGCTCGTTGCCACCCGACGCCGGGAACCGTACAGTGGTCGCAAGCAAGTTTGACTCGCTGAGGAGGACACCGCCTTGCCATCGCATTTTGCGGATCGCCTGATCGAAGCCATCGAATCGAAAGGGGCCGCCGTGTGCGTCGGCGTCGATCCACTGTTCGAGCGTTTACCCCAGAGCATCATTCGAGAGGCCGGTGGTCGCGACATTGGTGATTGCGAAAAAATCGCAGACGCGGTCCGACGCTATGGGGTTCGGCTGCTTCGCGTTGTCGCGCCCCTCGTGCCGGCTGTGAAAATCAACATCGCATTTTTCGAAACCTACTACTGGGCGGGCGTGCGGGCCTATTACGATCTGGTGGCCGAAGCGCATCGACTGGGTTTGATCGTCATCGGCGATGTAAAGCGGGGAGATATCGGTCACACGGCCGGTCGTTACGCGGCCGCCCATCTTGGCGACCCTACCGCGATGGGCATTGACTCAGCCATGATCCCTGACGCAATTACGATCAATCCCTACCTAGGTGCCGATGGCGTTATCCCCTTTGTCGAAGTCGCCGCTCAGCACGGTCGCGGCCTGTTCGTGCTGGTGCAGACGAGTAACGAATCGAGCTGTCAGGTGCAAGGTTTGAAGCTGCCAGAAGGCACCAAAGTTGTCGAGCACATAGCCAAGCTGGTTGATGGCTGGGCGACGGCGGAGGGCAGAGTCGGATCGCGCGGGTACAGTTTGGTCGGCGCCGTCGTCGCGCCGCACGATCATTCACCCGTGGAGCGTTTGCGCACATTAATGCCGCGTACGATTTTTCTCGTGCCAGGTTTCGGAGCGCAGGGACGCGGCGGAGAGGACGTGCGATCGTGTTTCACCTCCGAAGGCGGCGGGGCGATTGTGGCGGCTTCGCGAAGCGTTATCCTCGCGTACGAGAACGAGCGTTACGCAACGGAACACGGCGACGACTGGGAGGCGTGTGTTGAACATGCATGTCGGGATTTCGTCAAAGAAGTGGCCGGCGTGGTTGCGCGGTGACGATTTCGCCGACCGGCGTGTGATCGTCATGGGCCTGGGCCGCTTCGGTGGTGGCGTCGGTGTGACGCGCTGGTTGGCCACGCGCGGCGCGGACGTGCTTGTGACCGATACCGCCGCAGCCGATCGGCTGACCGAATCGGTCGTGTCGCTCGCCGATCTGCAGGTTCGATATCAATTGGGCCGACACGATGAAGTGAACCTGAACGACACCGACCTTCTCGTGGTCAGTCCAGCCGTTGACAAGCGTCGGTCCGCGTTTTTCCAGGCAGCCGTGCGACGCGGCATTCCCTGGACGACGGAGATCAACCTTTTCGTTTCACGCTGCCCCGCGCGTATCGTCGGCGTTACCGGGACGGCTGGCAAGAGCACGACGGCTGCCATGATCCACGCGATCCTGCGATCGGCGGCTAATGAAAGTCGATGCTTTCTCGGCGGGAACATCGGAAAAAGCCTGTTGCCGGAGTTGAACGACATGTCCGAGCGCGACAACATCGTGCTCGAGCTTTCGAGTTTTCAACTGGAAGACGCTTGCAACGTCGAACCGTTCGTACACATCGGCGTTTTTCTGAACTGCAAGCCGAACCATCTGGACAGGCATCCGACTTTCGAGCAATACCTGGATTGCAAATTGAATCTGATTCGCCGTGTCATACCCGGATCAACTTGCGTATTCGACAGCCCCGACCGCGTAGTCGCCGAGGCTGTGCGTCGAGCGGCTGAGTCCGCTGGCGTTTATCTCATAACACCGGAAGTTGCGCGGGACATCGACCTGCGCCTGCCGGGCGAGCACAATCAACAAAACGCCCGATTCGCGCTGGCTGCGACGCGTTCGCTCGGTGTGGACAATAACAAAGCCATCGCCGCACTCAAATCGTTCGACGGCCTGCCCCATCGTCTGCAACACGTCGGCGTTCACGACGGCGTCATTTACTACAACGATTCCAAGGCTACAACGCTCGCTGGAACCGTCACCGCCATCCGATCCATGACCCGACCGACGATCCTGCTCTTCGGCGGCAAGGACAGCGGCGGAGAGTTCAAGTCCATTTGTGAAATCATCTCGGAATACACACGATCGATCATATGCTTCGGAGCCGTCGGCCCGCGTCTTTTTGCGTCTCTACGCGAACAAGCGCCGGCCTCTGTCGTGGTCCACCACTCGGAGAACGTAGCGTCGGCCACGCACCTCGCCCGAAAGCAAGCGCAGCCCGGCGATGTCGTCCTGTTCTCGCCCGGATTCCAAAGCTACGACGCGTTCGAAAACTACGAGCAGCGAGGCCAATTTTTTCTCTCGCTCATTCGCCGCGACGGCGTGTGACCCACCGCAGATTCTGCCTCATGCATGCATTCCTTGCGCGTTTCGCGCGTCATTCCGGCACACTGTGCTGATGCTCGTTTATTTCGTAAGCATTTGAAAAAAAGCGACTTACGCGCGGTTTTGTTGTGGTCGGTTCATCCGTGGCACGCCTCCTGTTAAGGACTGAGCGTTGGAAGACATTGTCCCGCCGTCGGGCGGTTTGGAGAGATCGAAATGTCGCGATTGGAACGCAACGTGTTGAGCACGCCGAGCATCCCCGAAGGATGCGATTGGGCCGAACTCGGTCGCCGCGTTCGCGTCGCAGCCGACGAGTCCTTCGCTTGGGCCATCGTCCCGGTCGCCCATCGCGTCGAATCTGACGAACCGGCACGCGACATTGCGGAGGAGGCCAAGCGCACATGAGTTATGGACTTTGGCTATCAGCTGCCGGTTTGCAGGTGAACGAATACCGGCAATCCATCGCAGCCAACAACTTGGCCAACACGGATACGGTCGGCTTCAAACGCGACCTCGCCGTCATTCAGGAACGCATGGTCGAGACTCGGGCAGCCGCGGGGCAAAATCGCTTCGCCAACGGCATCCTCGATAACATGACCGGCGGATCATGGGTCAAGCCGACCATTCACACGTTCGATCAGGGCGGGTTGGAACGCACGGATTCAAACCTCGACGTGGCCATCAAAGGCCCGGGTTTTCTCGTGGTCCAGGACGGAGGCGAAGCCCGCTACACCCGTGACGGACGCATGACACTGAATCGTGACGGTGAAATCGTCATGGTCGCAGGCGAGGGACGACTCAAGGTTCTAGGCCCCGACAACCAGCCCATCGTGGTTGATCCACGGGCGCAGGGAGAACTCGATATCTCTCCGGATGGCATTATTCGTCAGGGAGAGAACCTCGTCGGACGATTGAGCCTGGTAAATTTCGCCGGTACCGGGCAACTCACCAAGGAAGGCACGGGCTTGTACCGCAACCATGGCCAACCACCGACCAACTCAAAAAGTCAGGTGCTCAGCGGATACACCGAACGCTCCACGGCTGACCCGATCATGGGGTTGGCTGCGATGATTGAAATTTCACGGGCGTACGAGTTGAACGCAAACCTGATTTCATTGCAGGATCAAACGATCGGCCAGGCTGTGACCACGGTCGGTCGAATCGGTTAGGAGGCGATAGGACTATATGGCAGTTACCGCGTTACACGCAGCCGCAACGGGGATGCGGGCACAGGACATGAAGCTCGATGTCTTGGCCAACAACCTCGCCAACGTGAACACCGTCGGGTTCAAGCGTTCGCGCGTGAATTTCGAGGATCTGCTGTATCAGGTCAAACGGGAACCCGGCATTCGCAACGCAGAGAACGAACCGATCCCGCACGGCATCCAGGTGGGCCTTGGGGTACGAGTCAGTGGGACGCAGCAGGATTTCGGGCAAGGTTCGATCGACCGCACGAACAACGAACTCGACGTGAGCATCGAAGGCGAAGGGTTTTTCCAAATCCAAACCATTCGCGATGGTGCTCAGGTGTTCGCCTACACCCGTGCGGGAAATTTCTCGCAAAACGCACAAGGCAATCTCGTATTGGGCAATACCGATGGTGCAATCGTAACGCCGCAAATCACCATCCCGCCCGACGCGACCGCCATCAGTATTGGCAACAACGGCGAAGTGAGTGTCCTGCAACAGGGACAGCCGACGCTGAACATCATCGGCCAGCTCCAACTGGCCAGGTTCGTCAACCCTGAGGGCTTGAAGCAGATCGGGCAGAACCTGTTGCTCGAAACGGACGCTTCAGGCCCACCGTTGACCGGCGTACCGCAGACGGACGGACTTGGCACGACCCGTCAGAATCAGCTTGAAATGAGCAACGTCGATCCCGTACGGGAACTGGTGCAGTTAATTCTGACGCAAAGATCATTCGAGCTGAACAGTCAAACCATCCAGGCCGCCGACGAAGCACTGCAAACAGTGGCCAACTTGAGGAGATTCTAACCGGCACTGAAGCCGCATAGGACGCAGAAGCAGGCAGGAGGCTGACATGACTGGCAAGGATTGCTCAACATTCAAACACACGCGACGCGTGCAAGTATTCGTGACGCTGCTCTTGGCGGCCATAACCTTGCCCGCGCGCTCCGAGACTATTCGCATCTGGCCGACGGCGGTCGTCTACGGAAACAATGTCATGCTGACCGACGTGTGCCGTTTCTCCGACGCAGCCAATGTCGAACACATGCGTGAGGCGGTGGTCGCGCCGTCGCCGCAACCCGGCGGCGCAAGCGTGCTCACCTCGCGTGATGTGCAGGCAGCCCTTCGCAAAGCCGGCGTCAATCTCGCGACCACGATCATACTCGGCGCGAATCAGATCGAAATCACCCGCCCGCGAACAGCCGCAGTCCCGATGTCCTTCACAGGACAGCCTCACAAGCACACACAGCGGACCAACACATTGCAAGCGGCTGTCCGCCGTGCCTTCGAACGTCGGGCGAAAGCGCGCGGCGGGAACGTTCAGTTGGAGTTCGGACGCACGCCGAAAGGCAGTCTGAGTCTCAGTGGGCCGGAGTTTACATTCGACGTGCGTTTTCGCGGTGATCGGTGGCTTGGGCGGAGCATTCCGGTTGATGTCGCGATCACTTCAAAAAAGGGCGAGCGTCGCATCATGGAACTCATCATACACGCCACGATGACCAGAAACGTAGTCGTAGCCCGTCGCGCGATCAATCTCCATGCTACGATCCGACCCGATGACGTCGAGTTGGCACAACGCTCATACGAAAACGCAAGGTCTTTCGGTGTCGATACACCCAAAGACGCCGTCGGACAGCGGGCCAAGCGTTTCATCGCAGCCGGCGACCCCGTGCGTCTCAACGATCTCGAAAAAGTGCCGCTCGTCAATCGCGGACAACTCATAGATGTGTACTCCGTCAGCGGCGGCATCCGCGTTCGTTCCACGGGAAAAGCGGCCGGTACAGGCGGCATGGGCGACACGATCGAAGTAGGCCTCGGTGAACGGAGGCAGAATCGTGTCAACGCCGTCGTCACCGGCGACCACGCCGTAACGATCGGTATCGAACACGAAAATTCCAGGCAACTGGCAATGGGGAATATGAATGAACACTAGACGCTGCACAGTCATTCTGGCCGGGTTCATCCTCGCATCGTCGGCGGCAGCACAGACGTCATCGATCGGCAAACGTCGCGCGATTACGAAGCCTGCCGGAATCAAGGCTGAAGACGACCCTAGAACCGAAAAAACGATCAAGGGCAATCCGACGCTGGAAAAGCATTCGCTGACGGCTGTCCGTGTGAAGCCGCCGCGCAAATACCGCGTTCACGATCTCGTGACGATCATCATTCGCGAGCAACGCAGATTCAAAGCGGACTCCGGTCTGGAATCCCAAAAGGAATTCGCCATTCGTTCGCAGATCATGAAGGCGTTCAAGTTCGATCAGCAGAAGCTCGTGCCTGCGACGTTCTCTGCGGGAATGCCCGACCTCGATTTCAGCGTCGATTCCGAGATGAGCAACGAAGCCACGAAGGATCGCATTGATCGATTCACAGCCCGCGTCACCGGGGAAATCATCGATATAAAGCCCAATGGGAACCTCGTCGTACAAGCTAAGGGCAAACTGACATTCGACGACGAGGTGACCATTGTCACGCTTACCGGCGTTGTGCGCAATGAAGACGTTACACCGGACAACACAGTTCTAAGCACCCAGTTGTCTGACAAAGTTCTCGACGTGCAAAACGAAGGTGCTGTCCGTGATGGCACCCGTCGCGGGTGGATCCCGCGCATCCTGGACTACCTGAAACCTTTCTAGGCGGAGCGAGATTCGTTGAAAAATCGCATGTACAAAATCTCAGTCGCCCTTGTGACCCTGTTCGTCGCCGGACCCGCCGATGCGGAGGTTGCGGTGCGCGTTACCGACGTGACGACCCTCAAGGGTTACACAATCAACCATTTGGTAGGTACAGGCTTGGTTGTCGGACTCAACGGCACAGGCGACGGCGACCAATACGAACCTACCATGCGGGCGCTCATTCAAGGCTTGGGCGGTCTCGGCGTGCCCATCAACGGCATTGAGGAATTGAGGGATACGTCCAACGTCGCCCTCGTACTGCTCGATGCGGTCATTCCCGAGACCGGTGCCCGCGAAGGCGATCGCATTGACATCCACGTCAGCGCGATCGGCAGCGCCAAGAGCCTCGCCGGCGGACGCTTGTTGATCGCGCCGTTGGTATTTCGGGATCCGACAATCGACGGTGTGTTTGCATTCGCCCAGGGTGCCCTGG
This sequence comes from Phycisphaerae bacterium, assembly GCA_029260215.1. Lineage (GTDB taxonomy): Bacteria > Planctomycetota > Phycisphaerae > UBA1845 > UBA1845 > OFTM258. Next base: position 54,539 of record JAJDDQ010000048.1, on the reverse strand, counting down.
AAGTCTCCGCGACATCGCCGACCACCGGCGTCATTCGCTTTGGCGCTCTGGTCAATGAAGACGTCTTGCTCGGCTATACCGCCACCGGCAGTGAAGTGCCGTTCGCCAACGACTGGATTCAGGAAGACGAAATCTACATCACGCTCGTCGTGGATGAAGCCCACGCCGGGTGGGGGATGTCCGTCGCCATCGCCGAAGCAATCAACGCGGAACTGAGTCTGACCGCCGACGTTGAACGCGTCGCCGTCGCTGCCGACCCGAGAAACGTCGTCGTCTGGGTGCCGAAGTTTCAGCGCGCAGACCCCGCCGCGTGGATTCGCGACATCGAAGAGCTAAGCACGCTCATGCCCGCAGCCGAAGCGCGCGTATCCATCAACCGCAAGACCGGAACGATCGTCATCAGCGGCGACGCCCGCGTGTCGCCAGCCATCGTGTCGCACAAGGGCATGACCGTCACCGTGCGCTCGCCCGCCCCGGACCCCGACGAACCCAGCGTCGAATCAAACCAGTTCGTCGGTGTAGCCTCCGGCGCAGGCGACCGTTCCAGCATGTCCGATCTTTTGCAGTCACTCAACCAGCTCAAAGTGCCGGTCGACGATCGCATCGCCATCCTGACACAACTGCAACGCGCCGGAAAACTCCACGCGAAACTGATCTTCAGGGACTAACTCATGATCGACGCACCGACAGCCACAACCAGCACACGACCGCCGATCGACAAAGTCGCGCGCGATCTGCGCGAAGTCGTCAACGGCGTGGTCGGCTCCGTTTTTCTCGAGCCGATGATGCGTACGCAGCGAAGCAGCGTCCTCCAGGGTGAAGTTGGGCACGGCGGTCGCGGTGAGCAGGTGTTCCAGGCTCAGCTCGACAACGCCCTCATCGAACGATCCAGCGCGTCGCCCCAGTTCCCGGTCAGTGAAGCGCTTTACGACCGCCTCATCGAAGCAGCCAGACGGAGGCAATCAGTATGAGCCGCCGTGATCCAGTCAAAGATACACAAAATCGCATCACCGCGCTGCTCAGACTCATGACGCGGCTTGGCACGCTGCACGACGAGTTGGGCGAAGCCATGTCAGCCAAGCTCGATGCAATGCGCGCCGCCAAGATCGACCACATGCGCGAATGCAACAAGAAGGAAACAAGCATCATAGGCCGAATCGCCGAGCAGGAAGGTCTCAGACGCCGACTCATGGAAGAGGTCGGACGCGGGTTCGGCATGAGCGCCCCCGTCGCCCGAACGCTCTCCGCACGTGCGCTGGCCGATCGATTGGCGGAACCCAACCGCGCACGGTTGCAGGAAGTCTCAAGCAAACTGTGTACCTCGATCGAAGGCGTACGCAGGATCAATGATCTTGTCGGCGGCATCTCCAAGCAAACGCTGCACCACCTGACCGAAGTGTTCAACGCAGCCATCGCAGGAAACGAACCTGCCGGCGTCTACACCAATACCGGGGCAACCGAATCTGCCGGGCGTCTCGAACTCTTTGAAGCCATCGGGTAAGCAATCATGGGATTGGTTAATTCAGCATTACAGATAGGTCGCAGCGCTCTGATGACCTACCAGAACGCGCTGCAAGTCGTCGGCACCAACATCTCTAACGCCGGCAACGCAGACTACGTGCGCCAAACGCCAGGCCTCAGTGCCATCAACGGCGCAGCACTGCCCGAAGGCATGCAACCCGGTGCCGGCGTGGCGCTCTCGTCCCTGAAACGCAATATGGACGAAGCCCTCGAAAACCGCATTCGCGTCGCAATCGGGCAAAATGAGTCGCTCACCGCCCAGCGCGGCGCACTCGCTCAGGTCGAAACGATTTTCGATCCCGTCATCGGCCTGCCCATACAGGAAAACCTGAACGCCTTCTTCAACAATATGAATGAATTGCAGAATTCGCCCGCAGACAATGCAGTCCGAGACCTCGCAGTCAACAGTGCAGCCACACTGGCTGGCACACTGCGCGAAACGCGAGCGCGACTGACGGAGTTGGGCGGAAACCTCAACGACGACATCAACGCCATCGTCGTCTCCGCCAACCGTGTAGCCGAAGGCATCGCACAGCTCAACACCGAAATCGTTACGGCCGAAGCCTCTGGCGCACCCGCCAGCGCGCTCCGCGATCAGCGCGACGCGCTCGTGCGCGATCTGTCCGAATGGGTCGAAGTCACCGTCCGCGTGCAGGAAAACGGGACGTACAATGTCTACATCGGAAACGAAAGTTTGGTCCAGGGGCGATTCTCAAGAGGCTTGACCGTCGTGCGAAAACTCGACGGTGAGTTCCGCCGCGACAATGTCGCCTTCGCCGACACCAACGCACAGGTACCGCTTGGCGGTGGTCGCCTCGCAGGCCTCATCGAAGCCAGAGATGAGCAGGCGTTTGGCCGAATCACCGAAATCGACGGCCTCGCAGCCGCCGTCATCTTTGAAGTGAACCGCATCCACGCCGACGGCCAAGGCACCAAAGGCTTCTCCAGTCTCGTGTCCCGAATCGGTGTCAATGACACGTCCGCAGCCTTGAATTCCACCGACGCGGGCATCCCCTTCCCGCCCGCCAACGGCAGCTTCTACATCTCAGTTCGAGACGCGAACACCGGTGTGGTCAACAGCTTCCAGATCGAAGTCGATCTCGACGGCGAAGGTGTGGACACATCCCTCGAATCGCTCGTTGCGGATATCAACGCCAACGTCGTCGGCGTCTCCGCAACCATCACCGACGGCAACCAGCTCGCGCTCACCGCCGAGCAGAATCTCGACTTCACCTTCGGAAACGACGGCCAAAGCGCTCGCCCCGACTCCTCCAACCTGTTGGCGGCTTTGGGCATCAACACGTTCTTCGCCGGCTCAGACGCAGCCAGCATCACTGTTGACGACACCGTCTTCAACGACTCGCGCATGTTAGCCGCCGCCTCCGTGAACCTCACCGGCGACGGCACCAACGCAGGGCGACTCGCCCTCATCGGTGAAAAAGGGAGCGATCTTCTGGGCGGAGCGTCCATCCTCGATTCCTACATCCAAACCGCAGGCGGCGTAGCCGTCAGCGCAGCCCGCTCCCGAGCGGGTGTTCAGGCAGCCGCGACCGTGCTCGGCTCGTTGCAAGCGGAAAAGGAGAACATCAGCGGCGTCAGTCTCGATGAAGAAGCCATCGAGTTACTCAAGTATGAGCGCGCATTCCAAGGCGCAGCCCGTTTCGTCAGCGTCGTGGATCGCCTGACCTCGGAGATGATTTCCCTGGTGAACTAATCATGGCAGTGACATCCATCAACATCACGCGCGTTTCGCAAAACCTGCGAACCATGAACATGCTCGACACGCTTCGACGCAACACCGTCGATCTCTACCAGCAGCAGAACAGGCTCGCCACAGGCCGCAGGCTGAACACGCCCAGCGACGACCCCGTCGCCGCAGCGCAATCGCTAAAGCTCAAGCAGAACCTGACCCGACAGGACCAAATCCTCGGCAACCTCCGTCATGCCGACCTGATGATGAGCGCGACCGACGACGCCATGTCCGAAATCAACGACCTCATAAACCAGGCAGAAGCCATCGCAAGCCAGAGCATCGGCTCCCAGGCAGACGGCTCCGAACGCGAAGCCAACGCAGCACTCATCAAGTCCATTCGCGAAAGGCTCACCACCGTCGGAAATCGCCAGGTCAACGGCCGATACATCTTCGCAGGCCGAGACACGCAAAACGCGCCCTTCGTGTCGGCGCTCGGCGGAGTCGCATACCTCGGAGACACCGGCGACGCTCTGTCCCGCGTAAGCCGCTTCGAGGAAGAACCTACAAATCTACCCGGAAACCTGCTGTTCGGAGCACTGTCCACCGCCATTCGCAGCAAGGCCTCGCTCGAACCCGCGCTGACGCGCGAAACAAGACTGGAAGACTTGAACGGCACCAACAGCCAAGGCGTGCGCAAAGGCACCATCCTGCTCGTCAACAACGACAACACAAGTGCCCGCGTCGACCTCTCCATCGCGGATACTGTCGGCGACGTCGTCGATATCTTCAACGCTGCCGCCACCGCCGCCGGAATCAACGCAACCGTCGAAATCAACGGGGGTTCGCTTGTCGTGAACGCCGGCAGCGTGCAGGTCACCGACGTCGCCGGTGGCAAAACCGCTTCCGATTTGGGACTCATCGACGATGGCAACGCCAACGCCCTCGCCGCCGCCCCGAGCACGAGCCTCAAACCCCGCCTCGCACCCGGGACGCTCTTGTCCAGTCTCAACGGCGGCCAAGGTCTCGAACTCGACGGCGCACTGCGCATCGCAAACGGATTGAACGTTACCTCAGTCGATCTCACCGGCGCAGTCACCGTGCAGGACATCACCAACCGCATCAATTCCGCCGGCATCTTCGTCACCGCAAGCATCACCCCCGACGGTGACGGCATCGAAATCATCAGCCAGGTCTCAGGCGCAAAGCTCACCATCGGTGAAGACGGCGGTAAAGCAGCCAGCCAGCTAGGCCTGCGCACCCTCGACGAATCCTCGCGCCTCGAAACACTCAACTTCGGTCGAGGCGTCGAGGTACTCGCCGGACAGCCCGACCTGACCATCAACGCACGTGACGGATCGAGCTTCGACGTAAACCTCGACGGCGCCGAAACGCTCGGCGATGTCATAAAACTCATCAACGACACCGCAAGCGAAGCCGGCATCAGCGTGGTAGCTGGCTTGGACGAAGCCACCAGTGGAATAGCACTAACCGACGGCAGCGGCGGCGACGGAGGGTTCTCGGTCACGCGAGCGAGCATCGACGCGTTCGCGGTCGAAGACCTTGGATTGGATAAAACCGTCACCGAACCCGAGGTAGCTCTGGTCGGAGACGACGTCGGCGCGGTCCGCGCGGAAGGCCTGCTTACCGCGCTCATCGATCTCGAAAACGCGCTCAGCGCAGATGACGAACGCGCACTCACAGAAATTACCCAGAGGCTGGTCGAATTCAACGGAGAGACCAGCCGCATACACGGTGTGGTCGGTGCCCGAGCCAGGGCTTTTCAGGACCGCATCGAACAAACCGAGAACGCCGTCGTCACCACGCAGACGTTTCTCTCGGAAATCGAAGATTTGGATTACACCGAGGCCGTGACAAGGTTTCAGCAGGCACAAACCGCGCTGCAAGCCAATCTGCTCTCGGGTTCACAGTTGTTGAATATATCACTGCTGGATTTCCTGGCGTGATGCATTCAATCGAAAAAGGATTTGAACGAACGCTTTATTCGATCATGGCATTCATCGCAACGGACCGGTCAATACGCATCGCTGTGTGACCGCGAACTTGCCGGAATGGCTCTGACAGAATCAACAGCAAGGGGAAGCCGAAGCGCTCCGGCCGGATGCATGGTCCGTCCGACCGAGAGCAGCAAGCCGCCCGGGTGGAGACTCGGGATGCGGGAGCAAAGGCGGCATGGACGCCGTCCCCGCGGTTCGAAACGCGTACACATTGCGTGTCGCGGTCAGGTCGCCGAGTGTTCGGCGACGCGCGTTTTCGACGGCCAATGAGGAAGTGACCACAGGAGTGTCGCGATGAACATTCAGACGTCGCGTTTCGGTCAACTGGAAGTGGACGAAACGCGCCTCATCACATTCGAGCGTGGAATACTCGGGTTTCCCGATACCTCCACCTACGCCCTCGTGCAAACAGGCGAGGAAAGCGGTTTCTACTGGCTGCAAGCCATCGACAAGCCCGACTTGGCTTTCGTCGTCTGTGACCCTCGGCTTTTCGTGCCCGACTACCGCGCACCCGTCAAGACCGAGGAGCTGATGCCCATCGACCTCGCCGACGCGAACGCCGCGCAGATCTTCATCATCGTCAACAAGGTCGACGACCTGCTGACCGGAAATCTGCAAGGCCCACTCGTCGTCAACGTCGAAAACCGCAAGGCGAAACAGCTCGTATTGAGCGACAAGAGGTTTTCAACGCGGCATCCCCTGATGAGGCTGCCGAAAGAGCACCAAATGAGCCGCACCGGGTAGCGGCCGCTGGATCAACCGTCGGTTTGTGTCCTATAATGGGTGGCTCGAAATGCCGCCCCCAAACCGCACGGACCCTGACAGTTGGGGCGTCGGAATCAGGCGTGTGTAATGCTGCAACGCATGCCGCGCGTGCGAGACCGTTGGAGGTCACGCGACGCGAGTTTGTCCGACGCAGGATGGTCAAGCGGCATCGGCGTAACCAAGGAAGGAATCGCGGATGTTGGTGCTATCGCGACAAAAAGATGAAACAATCATGATCGGTGATGAAATTCAAATCACCGTCGTGGATATACGTGGAGACAAGGTTCGGATTGGAATTTCCGCGCCCACCAGAGTGCCCGTACACAGAAAGGAAGTGTACGACGCAATCAAGCGCGAAAATCAGGCGGCCGCCGGAATGAACCCCGACGACCTCACCAAACCGAAAGACAACGTTAAGCCCGAAGTCGCCCCGCACAAAAAGAAATAGCGGAGCACGATGGCGAACGGTCGTCGCAAGGATCGCGACCGACCGTGAGCGCCCCGAAAAAGGCGCCGAACTTGGTTCGCACGCAAACGCAACACGTTCGCGATTGCGGCGAGACAATCAGGGAGGATTGCAATGGGACGAATTAATTCAAATATACCAGCCGTAGCCGCAGGGTTCCAGCTGGGACGAAGCCAAAAAGGTCTTGGGGTTTCCCTTCAACGGCTAAGCTCAGGTCTGAAGATCAATCGCGGTGCGGACAACCCCGCCGGACTGATCGTGTCAGAGCGCTTGCGCTCCGAAATCTCAGCGGTTTCACAGGCCATCGACAACTCAGAGCGGGCCATCAACGTCATCTCGACGACCGAAGCTTCTCTGAACGAAATCTCGGCGCTCCTGACCGATATTCAGGGGCTTGTCGTCGAAGCTGCCAACGCAGGTGCCTTCTCACCAGCCGAGACAGATGCCAACCAGCTTCAAATCGACTCCGCCATCGACTCGATCACACGCATAGCAAATACCGCCACATTCGCAGGGCGAAAACTGCTTGATGGCAGCCTCGGATACTTCACCAGCGGTGTCGACACTGCGTCACTGGCAAATGTGCTTGTGCAGGAGGGAAACTTCGGAACACGAAGCTCAATCCCCGTCGTCATCGATGTGTCGCAGTCCGGCTTGCAGGCCGAGCTGGCCTTCCAAGCCTCCGCCACAGGCAACGCTACCGTGTCCGTCGACTTGCAGGGGCCGGACGGAATCATCACCCTGTCCTTTCCTGCCAATACCGAGACGAACGACATCGTGCAGCAGATAAACACCGTGGCCGAGTCCACCGGCGTGACAGCCTCAGCCAACGGGTACACCACAGCCGGCGACCCCACCACCGCTTCGGGTGTCGTGTTGCGGAGCGCGCAGTATGGCTCCGAAGCCTTTGTCAGCGTTTCCCTGCTCAACAACAGCGGCGCGTTCGACTTGGTCGATCGAGCCGGATCAGCTGTGTCGCCCGGTGGAACACGCGTGGAAGGCCGCAATGCCGTCGCGACCATCAACGGGGCCGCCACAGTCGGTAGAGGCCTGAAACTCGCGCTCAAGTCGTTCCTGCTCGATGTCGAAGTCACATTGGACTCGACATTCGGTACGGGAAACTCCGAATTCGCCATCACAGGCGGCGGGTCTCTCTATCAGTTGGGACCGCGAGTCAACATCAATCAACAGGAAACCATCGGCATCCAGAGCATGCAGGCCAACAAGCTCGGAAGCAGATTGGTGGGATTCCTCGCTGACCTCCAGTCCGGTGCGAGCAAAGCCCTCGCCTCCGGAAACTTCAGCCAGGCTTCCGACGTTGTGGACGAGGTTGTCACCCAGGTGTCCGTCCTTCGCGGGCGACTCGGTGCCTTCGAGCGCAATAAGTTGCAGCCGAACATCAATCAGTTGCAGGTACTTGTCGAAAACCTCACGTCGTCGGAATCCGTTATTCGCGATACCGACTTCGCCGAGGAAACCACAGACCTCACGCGATCGCAGATCCTCGTGCAAGCCGGCACAAGCATCCTCGCCATCGCAAACGCCCAGCAGCAAAACGTCCTAAGCCTGCTAGGCGGATAAGAGCGTCAGTTCGCTCGCCACCCAAAAACCCAAAAGCGCCTTCGTTCCCAAGATGGAAACGAAGGCGCTTTTCTTAGGAGTCCGTCACTCTCAATCAAGTGAGGTTTCTCACGGCGACACATCTCCAAATCGCTAGATGTGCACCTCACAGCCAACCCGCCCGTTTAGCCGTGTGGCGTGCGACACGATCCTTCAACCGTTCCCAATCACCATCCCCCTAAGCAATCAAAGGCTCCCGACCCGCCATGCGCCGCGCATCCGCCACCTGACCATAATGCAGCGCAGGATGCAGCCCCGCCACAAGAAAACACCGACCCACCGTGCCGAAAAACCCCTCACGCTCCGGCGGGCAATTTTTGCTCGGCTGATCCAGATCGCCCTCTGACAGACCGCTCAAGATCTCGAGCGTATGCGCACGCACTTCCTCGAACTTCTCCCCCAACTCCGCCATCGACGGGTACTTGCCTCCATCAGTCACCGGCTGGCTTCCGCCCCCGAAAAGGTCTTTCCACGCAATCAGCGGGTTTTCATTTCCCTCCACAATATGATGCACAATGTTGGCCTCACTGTACGCAAGATGCCCCAGAATCCAAAGCGGATGGTTCCCACCTCTGGAAGTCGGCTGCGTCAGCGGCGCGTCTTTCATGTCGTTAATCAGGTTGAGTGCCATCATCTTGCTCGTTTCGAGACCCATCTTAATAAACTCGATCGTCGTCATTTCATTCTCCTGTTCCTGAAAACTGTCCTGTGTATCATTACCCAAAAAACAGCGGTGCTCACGCGCCCGCTTAGGCGTGTCGCGTGCGATACGCCCCGTAATCCTCAGACGTGCAATCTGGAATTATCATTCAAAAATAGCACAAAAAAACTACCGAAGCATGGTCAGCGTGGTCCGCACAACCCCTTGGATCGTTTCTTCTCCAACACCCGCCCGCGCCATCACGTTCAATCCCTGCGCCATATTCACCAAAAACGCCGCCATCTCCGCCGGCTCCACGGACGCAGACAATTCACCCGAATCCCGAGCCGCCACCAGTTTCCGCTCAAGCGCATCCTGAAGCCGCTTCAAAACCCGGCGAGCCAGCACCGCGACACCCTTGTTCTCTCCGCCGAACTCGATCAGCGTGTTGCTCACGAAGCAACCCTTGCAATCGGAGGACGACATATGCTCGCCCATACAGAGAATCAACGCCCGAACATTCTCCAGTGGCGTCCCAGGCCCATCCAAAATCTTCATCCCGCGCGTGAACACCGTGTCGCAATAAAGGTCGAAAGCCCGATCGTACAAACTCCCCTTATCCCCGAACGCCGCGTACATGCTGCCGGAGTTAATGCCCATCGCATCCTGCAACTCCTCGCAGGAAGCACCGTCGAAGCCCTTCCGCCAAAAGACGCTCATCGCCGCCTCCAACGCCAGCTTCTCATCAAATTCCCGTGGCCTTCCACGACCCATAAGCAAAGTATAGCAGTTCTGGAACAAACATTCAAGAAAAAACAAAAAACACTTCGGAACGCCCGAACCCGCCCCAGGCTACCCGTCCACAATTTCGGCCTTCAGGCGCAAGACGAAGTCAACAACATCGTTACATTCCTGCTCAGGGATTCCGAGTGTCACAAATGTGGCACCCGCGTGTTCCAGAAAGATGCCCCAGTCGCTCTCGCTGATCTTCATGCCCTTATGCGTCGTTTCCATATCCCGACCCGTGTAATACATCGAGCCGCCCGCACTGGTGCACAGAAAGTCGATAAGCAGTTGCTTCTCCCGAGCCAGACCGTCGTCCCCACGGTTCTGCCAGAATCGGCCCAGTTGAGAGTCCGCCTGAAGTCGCGGGAGCAGATCATTGGCAAACGCTGTAATACCGTCATACCCGCCCAGACGCTGATAGAGTGATCCCTGATCCACCGGCTTTCTCCTTCTGATTCCACGTGACACTTCCAAACCACCACGGTACTCCAACCTCACCGCCCCCGAAAGATCAACGCCCGCGACCGCCGCGATAGTCCCGCTGCCGCCATCCCGGCATACCGTCAACTTCGACATCCCGCCAAAGACCAACATCCTCCGCCATCGCTGCCGACTCCGCCGCCATAAACCGCGTCAGCCACGGGTGATCGAACCGCGAATCGGCATACCCATGACCGGTCCGAATGAGCCCCTCATTCAGCGAGATCGATTCGCCCTCCACAAACACATACGCCAGCAGCCGGCCGAACTTGTCGCGCGTCTCGTGTTCCAGCAATTCCAACTGCACGCGCTTGCCCATCACCGCCGACTTCGCAAACGCAGACGCCTCCGCCCCAAAGTGCATCGCTCCGCGCGGAGACCCAGCCACCTCCGGCGTATCCACACCCCACAGACGAATCCGCGTAGTCCGCAGGCCCGCGCTCGGCGCATCGATATCGATCGTGTCCCCGTCCACAACCTTCACCACCCGGAACACGCCATCATGAAAACGCTCAAAATCACCACCCTCCACCGCCCGAGGCCGTTCAACAAACCGCCCAGCAACGATCGCCAAAACTACCAGAACAACAGCCAAGACAATCCCAGGCCGCCGACGCCAAACCCCCGGCACCCGAATACCAACCGGCAGTTTTCGACGACGATGTCTACTCATCAAATCACCCAATCAGAACCGCAACCCCGAGCGTGACCCAATACTCTGGCAACCATCGTTCGATGTCATAAGACAAACAGAGCCGCGTCCGTGAGGAGGCGGTGGACCGTGAAAATCGTCTATTACGCCGATTCTCGTACTCACTGTCGCGGTTCGAATTCACCCTTCGATTCAGGTGTGACACAGTATTAATACGCATTCAACGATTTTGCACCGCCTTGCGCTGGTAATATTCGGGGAACCGCGCGAACTGAAGTCCGCGGCTCGCTATGTGCCTGTGGAATTTTCTTGGCGCACACGACATTGAACGAGACCAACTCGGTCGTGCGAAGCGATCGCCTTCAACCTTCGTCGTGATCGATCGCCGCCCCCGAACCATCCACCCAGTGACGGCAGTCGAGCATTCGATCTGCGAGAAAAACACTGCGATCCACGGGCTCGCGCGTCGTTACGATCGCTCCCGGCATCACTACGGTTTGAGACATGGAAACGCCAGGCCCGATACGTGCGCCCTCGCCCACGATGCAGTGATCGAGCTTCGCATCAGCAGCCACCGTAGCGCTCGGTGAAATCGCATTGTGCTCACCACCCTGCCGCAGCGCATGCAGATTGGCCAACAACACGTCGTAGGGGAAGGTAAGATTGATGTCGTCCGTCACCATTTCCCGGGCAACGACCCGGGCACCGTCGTCCAGGAAGATTTGCACGGCATCGGTAATTTCGTATTCATTTCGACCAGCCGTGCGCGGTGTTCGGCGAACCGCGTCAAAAAACGAAACGTCGAACACATACAAGCCGCAGCCCTTCCACTCCGTGCGCGGATGACGCGGTTTTTCCACAACGCGCTGCACGAAATTGTCCTCATCCATATGCACGGCGAAGTTGCGGCGCATGCGCGCCGGATTAAGTTCGCGCATGACCGCCAGCATACCATTCGCCTTGGATTCGCGAATACATTCAAACGGATTCACGGTGCGATCAACGTCAAAGTAAATGTCACCCAGCAGCATCGCGAAGGTGCGATGAATCAACGGCTCCAACTGCATCACCGCATGGGCAATGCCAGCTGCATCGCGCTGCTCGACGTACACGATCTCCACGCCGAAATCACCACCATCACCAAGCTGCCGCGCGATCTCATGCCCGAGGTGCCCAATGACCACAAACACCTTCTCAACGCCCAGGTCGCGAAGATACTCGATCTGATGGTGTATCAACGGCTTGTTGAGAATCGGCAGCAGCGGCTTCGGAAAGTGATCCGAAAAAGGAGCCATGCGTGTGCCCCGTCCCGCCGCCAGAATAACACCTTCATACTTTTCATTCGAACCAGTCATGCTTGCCTTCTCCCGGAAACTGCTACGACCAACGCAAACAGAAACGTGGATATTTCAGGAAAAACTGCACCATTGTCTTGTAGTGCTTGAACCGCCCCTTGGTGAAATACTTGTTGTATTTCTCCTCATCGAAATCGTGTTTGATCACCGCGTGCGCCACATAATGAATATCCCATCCGCCCTGATGACAACGCAGACACCAATCAATGTCCTCGCAGAACAGGAACATGCCCGTATCCAGCCCGCCCACCTGCTGCCACGTCTCCCGCCGCGCGAAAATTCCCGCCCCGAACATCCAGTCGATCGATCGGCAGGATGCGTGATCCCAATCCGACATGCTGTACGCTCTCGCCGTTCGCGTGCGACCGAACAGCACGCGCAACGGTGTTCGCCGAAAGAGCACACTGCTGATCGACGGAAACTTGCGACACGACAACTGCAAGCGCCCGTCGGGGTAGATCAGCTTCGGAGCAGCCGCCCCTAACTCCGGATGATCGTCCATATGGCGGACCAGGTCCACCAGCGCGTCGCCGATGATTTCCGTGTCCGGGTTGAGCAGGAAGCAGTAGCGTGCAGGCCACTTGGCGAAAACCGCGTTGTTGTTTTCCGCAAAGCCCAACGGCTCGTCGTTCGTCCAAAAGTCAGCCTGGGGATATTCTCGCTTGACCAACTCCGCCACCTGCGGATCGTTGACGTTGTCGATGAGCGTGACGCCGACGGACAAACCATCGGCGTTGTCATAAATCGAAGAAAGGCACGCGTCGAGAAAGCGATAGTGACCGTGGCTCACGATCGCGATGCGCACGTCGTCCACGGCCGCATGCACCGCCGTAGCGCCTGTGTCTTGTTCGCCTGTTGAGGTTGTATCATGCATGTCCATTTCGCTCACCATGCACGCGACGATAGACCGCCAGCGTCCGTCGGGCCGTCTCGTCCCAGGTATACATCGCCGCTCGCGCCAACCCCCGCGCACTCAACGACTCTGCCAGCTCAGGCTCATTCGTGATACGCGACATCGCGTCGCTGAAAGAATCCACATCCCGCGGGTCCGCCAACAGGGCAGCCTCACCCGTTACTTCCGGAATGCACGACGCATTGGATGCGATCACCGGCGTCCCGCAGGCCATCGCTTCCAGCGGCGGCAGCCCGAAGCCTTCGTACAGACTCGGAAAAACGAACGCATCCGCCGCGTTGTAAAGCACCGGCAGGTCGTCGTCCGGAACGAATCCCGTGAAGACAATGTCGTCCACATACCCGCTCGAATCAATAGCCTCAAAAATCTCCGTGAACAGGTACTTGGCCTTGCCCACGATCACGAGCTTGTGCGCATGCCCGGATTCTCTCCGAAACTGCGCGTATGCCTTGATCAGCGTCGTCACATTCTTGCGCGGTTGAAGCGTGCCGACGTACAGAAAAAACGGCTGCATTACATTGTAGTGCTTCGCCACTCGCGCTCGACACGCCTCGCGTTCCATAGGCCTGTACTGCGGGTCCGCCGCCAGCGGAATGACCTCGATCTTGTTCGGATCCAGATCGTACACGCGCACCATCTCAGCCTTGGTGAATTCGGCGTCCGTGATGACGCTGTCCGCCCGCCGCAGGGCGTACGGCACGAGCGTGCCTAGAAAAACGCGATCCTTCCGCGTAAAAAACTCCGGATGCACCGCGAACGAAATGTCATGCACCGTCAGCACCACAGGCCCGCGTGTCGTCGGCGGAATGAAATACTGAACGTGTAAAACGTCGACGGGGTCGCGTCGCAACGCGATCGGAAATGAAAACGGATATCGGACCCAGATCGATGCAGGCCTCACGTTGCGAAAGCGAAACCGCTCAAGCTCGGCAAACGCGGGCAGCACAGCCTCACGATCCCGCACGTAAACCGTGTAGTCGTTGGCGGAATCCACCCGTCCCAGCCCGCGCATAAGGCTCGCCAGATAGCTCTCATCCCCCGTGCGCTTCCGCCCAAGGGTGTCGCCGTCCAGCCCGATTGTCAGCGTTCCGTTGCTCGCCACGTGTTGATTTTCGCTCGCCCCGCCCCCGATTTCCGATCTCGGTCGCGATGATACAGCATTGTAGGCGTATACGCATGCTGTTTCGTTACCTTGTTGAGACATCGGCACGCGCCTAGCATGAAGTGTATGACCAAACTCCGAACATCCTATCGGACGCTCGCCGCACACCTGATCGCTAGCGTATCCTGCCTCGTCACCGCAGCCGGTTGCGATCTGCCGACACCAACCCCCGACGCCGAGGGAGGCCGATTCACCGCCGTCGTGGTCAATCGCAGCGATTTCCTCGTAAACGCGCTGCTGGCTGCGGACACTACAGACGGCACGCCCTTGTCATGGATCCTGCCGGTGGCTCCGCGCAGCTGGGACGCTCTGGTCATCGATTGCGATCTGGAACAGTTCACCCCCGTAGGCGCCCTTGTCGCGGACGCCGTCGGAGCGGGTGAATCGGTCGAGGTCTCTTTCAACGAAGCCCCCTTCGTGCGCGGCGTGGAATTCGATTGTGGTTCCATCATCGCGATCGAGATCGACAATCGCGCCGTCGAAAATCCCGCCAGCCCGATCACAACCCGGGCCCGCATCGCCAACAGAGGAACCCGCTCGAGCGAAACATCGCAACGGCCGCCCTCCGAGCAAAGCGGATTCGTGCTCTTTGAATTCTCCACACCGACCGGCGTGCCAGCCACCTTCAACTTTGGCTGGCAGGACGCCGACGCCCGCGTTTTTCAATCCTCGCTGACCCTCAGCGGAAACGAGAACGAATTCGGCGGCCTGCTGCTGTGTCCGATGAGTCGATTTGTCTTAGGCCAATTGGATGACGACGAGACGCCCGCCGTCGAATTGCTCAGCCCCAGCGACACGCTCGCACCCGCGCCGCCGTTTGAACCGTTGGCCGTCGCGTGCGGCTCTGCCATTTTCGCGCGTGTGTCGCCGTCGGCGTCCATCGCAAATGAGTACAATGTGCTGCTGGAAATCGAAGAATCGAACAGCCAATCCGCGCTGATGTTCGACGACCTGCGTGACTACCTCGTAGCCCAGGGCATCTTCAATCAGCCGAGCAGTTTTCTTTCACTGCTGCCACCACCGGCGGACGGCGTCAACTGACCCGCCGCTCGCCCAAACGCCGACGCGATGCTCGTCGGCCCAACCCCAGTAGGCCGATCCTGCCCAAAAATCCCGCGAAGAGCGTCACCATCCCAATCGTGCCGCACAGCGCCGGTCCGCCACCAGCCGGACCGTCCGCAACAACCTCACCCGCGATGCGCACGGTCTTGGCCGCCTCCGGCAATTCGAAACCGGCGATCGAAACCGCAGCACGGACGATGATTTCCACCTGCCCGTTCATCGCCCGAGGCCGAAGCACGCCGGTAATCGTATCGATGGACGCCACCTCGTCATTGTCGACCGACCACGCGACACCGCTGCGCACCGTGCGCGAATCCCCATTGCTGAAAATCACACTGGCGAAGTAGGGAGCGTTGGCCTGCGATTCCGTCGCACCGCTGAAGCTCAACGAATCCTCGCCGAGAATGCGGATACTCTCCGGCACTGCGAAGACCGCTCTGGCCGACACCGGCTCATCAATCACGATCGCCAAATCCGTCACACGGTCGTCCATCTGCACGCCGTTGACGACCCAGTGTTCAAACCCCAAGCCGTTGAATGTAGACGGGACGCTAAGTGTCACCGGTGTGCCCGGTCGAAAGCGTCTTTCGATGATCGGGTCCGTCACACCGTCGGAAAGACGATCGACATCGCCCGGCGTGACCACAACGACCGTGCCCGGATTGTTGCTGGTAACGGTGATTGCGACAGCGTTTGAAATGTCCGACGGCAGGGGGGCACCGGGCACGGACGCAAACCAGATATCGCTAAGCCCCTGACCGCCGTCGCGAATGCCGGTGAAATACAGAAAATTCCCGTCCTTGGAAATCTCCGGCTCGCGATCGGACCCCGTCGAATTCACCTTAGCCCCGAGGTTTTTCGCGACGGCCCATTCACCGTCAACGCGATGCGTAACCCAAATGTCCGAGCTTCCCGTACCACCAGGCCGGCCGGACGTGAAGTATAACGTGTTCCCATCGGCGGAAATCGAAGGCTCACCGTCATTGTGTTGCGTATTGACGCTAGGCCCCAAATTGTCGGGCAATTTCCATTCGCCGCCCACGTTCTCGGAAACCCAGATGTCCGTTCCGCCAAGCCCGCCAGGCCGATCCGAACTGAAGTAGAGCATCTTGCCGTCCGCGGAAATGCTCGGGTCGGACGAAACGCCGATAGGGTCTTCGAAATTAATGCCGTCACCCATATCCACCGGCGCCTGCCATTTTCCGTTCACAAACCGGCTTTCCCAGATGCGTGTTTGGGCGACGAAAATCCCGCTGAGAATAGCCCGCGTGAAGTAGAGCGTACGTTCGTCGTAAGAGATGCAGGGTGCGCGGCGGAATGCGAAGAAACCATCCTCCTGCGGAATTTCCAGCAAATGTCCCTTAGCCCATTCCCCATCGACGAGATCAGTCACCATAAGCTTGGGCAGGCTGACAAAATCGGGACCGTCGGAGGCGTAATAGATGCGGTTTCCCGACGCGCTGACAGATGGGCCGGAGTCGCGGTTCAACTGATTGACGATGTCGGACAGGTTCCGCGCCGCATCGAACAAATCCTCAACATCCGCCTCGTCCTCAGCCTCCAATCCTACAAATTCATCGGGCAGGCCGAGGTAAAAATCGGCGAGCGTGCTAAGCGCCTCCTTTGGCGTGCGATCCTCATAGCGCATCCCGAAATGGATGCTCGGAACATGGTTGGGCAGGAAACGCTGCACATCAGGCCACTGAAGGTCCTGCCAGTTGTAAAGCGTCATCCCGGAAATGTGCTCGTCCCTTGCATACATCGGCAAGTGCGGTCGCCAGCCCTCAAGCATCTCGCCGATGGCTGACACCTGCTGACGCTCTGTGACGAATAGCTCGTCTCCCTCATCCGTGATGATCATCGGCGCGTCGTCGTTCCCTTCAAAACCGAACTCCGCGATGATAATCGGAATGTCCTTCGGAAAATTCGTCCACGCATCCTGAAGGAATTCGAGGTAGTAAAGCCAAAAAGTCACCTTCAAATAAACGTCCAGTCCCGCCTCTTCAATGAAGGCCACGTCGTCATTGACTGCCACCGGATCGTACTCATCGTTGTCGATGACGTAGGACGCGAGACGGTTGCGATCCAAACGCTTGGCCAACGCCTGCGCTTCTTTGGCATAGGGCATCGGGCGGGCGCGGGCGTTACCACTAAGCCACATAATGACGGCTGGGTGATTCATGTCGCGCACGATCAACGTCTCATACATCGAATACAAACGCTCGCGAACATCCGGGTCGAAAAAATTCGCCCACGCCGGAATCTCGCACGAAACCATAAGCCCCAGTTCGTCAGCCAGCCCGAGAATCCTCTTGTGATGCGGATAGTGGATCAGGCGGACGTAATTGATGCCCTTGAGCTTCATCGTGAGCATGTCGTCTTCCATCTCCTCGGGCGAGCCGGTAAAGCCCGCAGCCCCGAAGATGTCGTGACGCGTAATACCCTTAAGGAAGATCGGTTCGCCGTTCAGAAGAATATTGTTGTCCCGAACCTGGATATCACGGAAGCCGATGCGATCGAGCGACTCGTCAACGACGAGGTCGTTTACCGTCACGCCGACCCAAAGGTAATACAGCTTCGGATTGTCGGGAGACCAAAGCTCCGGGTTGACCACCACAAAGTCCAACTGAACGCGAGCACGCCCGGTATCATCGATCGTGACCGTCGATTCAGACTCCAGATCATCGATAAAAACCCAGTTATCCACCTCGCCATCGAGCACGCCGCCGAACAGATCGACCCGCGTTCCGGGCTTGCCGACCAGATCAACGTTCACCTCGCCCAGAACGACGCCGTAATTATCGTTTCCGAACGTGTACTGCACACGGGAGCGCAGAACGGCACACTTGTGGGCGAATTGCAAATGCACGTCACGCACAATGCCCGAATAACCCACCCACGGAGCGTCTTCGAACGGGATGGTCGTCGGCCCGCGTTTGTCGTCAATCTCCACGACCAGAAGATTATCCTGGCCGGTCGGTTTGAGGAATTCTGACACGTCAAACCAAAAAGGGGTCAGACCCTCTTTTTGCCCCAGATAGACATCGTTGAGCGTGAATTCACCCAAACCGCCGATCCCGTCGAAGTGCAGCAGCACGACGGCCTCGGGAATCTCAAAATCAATCGTGAATCGTCGTTCGTAGGTGACGGTCCCGCCGACCGGCTCGAAAGACGCCGGGGCGCCGAACTCCTTGGGCTCCTCGCCCGGCACGATGCGCGTCCAAGGCCCCACCAGCGTTATACGTTCGCCGCCGCGCACAGTGTGTGCGCCCAAGGCCAAGACAGCCAACAGCAAGAACGGAACAAAGCCGAGGGTTCGGTTGAGCACGATCGAGGTCTCACTCCTGCGTTCCGACGTCATACAGCTATTCCGAACAACCCTGCTCTAAATGAACTGTTTAAGATCTTCAAAACTGTATGCGATGTCTTTGATCTTGCGACTCGCGATCGGGTGCAGCACACGGTGCATCGCCAGGTTATGCAGACTGAAGCCGCAATCGTGGCAACGACAGCCGGGAATCTCCTCTTTGGCAAACGGCAGATTCGTATTTTCCTTGCGAAACTTCTTGTATTGTTCGCCGAACCAGATGTCCCGAAAACGATGCGTCTTCAGCGTGCCGATGCAACGCAGGCACTCGCAACAAGGATTCACCGTGCCGTCTGCCAGAATAATGCTGAAAAACCACCCAATGTAGCAGGGCACCTGGTCGTAAACATCCTGCGTACCCTTGTAGATTCTGGCCCGCGACAGAAAAAAATCAGCGTTGGTCTCAATACCGTGTTTCTCAGCCAACGCGACCGCCCGTTCGAGATGATTGGGCATGTCAGCCTTCTGTTCGTCGTCGAGCTCGAGAAACTTTGTTCCGTCGTACGTGCTGATACCGATGAAGTGCGCCTTCTGCGCGCCGACCTCGTGCGCCGTCTCGACCATCTCTTCGAGTTCGAAATAATTGTTGTTTTGAATAACGAAGCTGAGATTCATCTGCGGCATCTGCGTGCCCGCGTCGCGTTTGGCCTGCGTGACGATTTTCAGTGTGCGCTTGATACGCTCAAACATGTCCGGTGCGGTGTTGACGTGGATTTCCGAGTACGACTTCGTGGAACCGGCATTGACGCTGACGTAAAGTTCATCCACGCCGAGTTCCACAAGTCGCCGTGCGTCCGCATCGGTGACCAGCGAACCGTTCGTGGTGATGGACACGGTAAAGTCCCGCTCTTTCGCATACGTGACCATATCCATGAAACGCTTGTGCAGAAACGATTCGCCGCGACCGATGAACTTGATCTTCCGCGTGCCCATCCCGTGCAGATCGTCCACCAGCTCGGTGAATTTGTCCCATTCCATGTGGGCCTTGTTGCGGTCGATCTGCGGATTGGCTTTGTAATACGCCTCGGAGATTTCGTCGGTGTACGGTGCGTCCTTGGGAACAAACGATGGCTGATCCCAGCAGAATGTGCAGCGATAGTTGCAGGCATTCACGACGCCGACCTGAACATAGAGCGGTCCCGTGAACGCGGTGCTTTGCGTGCGCGCGCCGAGGGCGACTTTGGCCTGGTGCTGAAGCTGGTTCAGCTTGCGCACCACGCCATTTTTTTTCAATATGCCGTTGACCTTAGCACCCATGCGATGATTCCCGTTCTTCACCTTCGGTGAAGAAGTTGCGGTAGCGTGTACGGTAGTCGTTACCCAGAAAATGTGCGACCGTGATGGTCTTGCCGAAGTAGGCAAGCGTGGTCAAGAACACGATCTTCATGTCTTCCAGAAACACATTGCCGCGTTCAAACACGTCGGAATAATGGTATTCGAGCAGGATGCGCTCTTCATCCGTCACGTCGTCTCTGCCGATTGCCTGCACGTATCCAGTCAAACCCTGCGGGCTGGCGAAGCGTTCGATGACTTCCGCCGACGGGCCGAGGGCGTTGATGACGTAATCCGGGATAGGCCGATTGCCCACCACGCTCATCTCACCGCGGGCGATGTTGAGCAATTGCGGCAGTTCGACAATCCACAGCCTCTCCAACCACCGCCCGATGCGCGTGTAGCGCGTATTGTCCTTGGCTACGTTCAGAAACTTCCCGTGATGCTTGACGCTGATCAGTGCATCGAGGTTGCGATCGCTGCCGACCAGCAACGTGCGCATCTTGTAAATCCGCGCGATACGCCCGAAACGCACCCGGCGGGATTGTACGTAAAAAATCGGACGCCCGGTATCGATCAATGTCGCCACCGCACCGCACGCCATCAAAGGCAGCGCAACGACCGCGCCCGCCAGGAGAAAACAAATGTCGAATATACGTTTGAACAGATGGCTGACACGCACGCCGAATGGGCATCGACGATGGTTCCTGAAGTGATTGGCAAACACCTCATTCAGATGAGTCGTAAGAATCTCATCATTCAGCCGAAGCGCGCGCGCATCCGGAGAACCTGCGTCGACCGCAGTTTCCGCCGTCAACACCGCCGCAGGCAGCGGCCCATCCACATCGCGATCGATTCCCCTCTTTCGCATCCTTGTCCCTCGGGTCTGCTAAGACCGCACCGGATACCCCCAAATTCGCACCGGCGAGGATCAATTCATTGCGTTCGACCGGGCAAAGAGTGAACCACGCTAATCGCGCACCAAGTCACCCTCACCCGCTTCGGCGTGTCGCGTGCGACACGAATCAAGTCACGTCGCGTTGCGACACGAATAAGTTGTATTGCGTACAACTCAGATGAGTCATGTAGCGTACGCCACATTCCTGAACCGCGCACCACAACACTAAACCGCCGCCCGAAGCTCGTCCGCCAATCCCTTGGTTTCAAAGTGTGCAAGCGCCTTGGCATGCAGCGATTGCAACTCCGCATTGTCGGGGAACAGACTCATACCGTTGGCCAACTCCTCGATCATGTCCTGCGGGTCCATCTGCAGGTCCGTCTTGAAATTGCCTTCGCGGTCCAGAAAAACGGTCTTCAGCCACTCGATCTTACGCACGCACTTGAGCTGATCCACCGGAACTTCTGAAAGCTGGAGGTCGAACCCACCAAAGCTGAAATCTTCGTAGTCGATGGTGGTCTCGTCGATCAAGCCGGCATCGACGCATTCGTTGTACAGCACCGTTCCGGGCAGCGGCGTGACCACGGCAAACGCGGTGACCGCCAAGTCCAGGCTGCGAGCGTACTCCACCGTGCGCCAAACCTCATCCAGCGTTTCGCCGGGGAAACCGATCATGAAGAACCCACGCACTTCAATGCCGAGTTCGCGAGCCTTGTCCACGATCGGCGGTGCGAGTTTGATGTAGTTAGGCTTGCGCACCTTCCGCAAACGCGGGCTGTTGGCGCTTTCGACGGCGATCGTAAAACTTTCGCAACCGCTGGCCCGCATTTTTTCCAGCAGGGGCGGGCTGAGGAAGTTCACACCCAACCCGTTGTGCGCCTCCCACGTAACCGGAATCTTGCGCTCGATCATCGTGTCGAAGATCGTCTCCGCTCTGCCCATGTCCGCCGTAAAATTGTCGTCCTGAAACGCCAGCCGGTTCGCACCAAATGTGCCGACAAGCTGCTCAATTTCGTCGATAACGTTTTCCGCACTGCGCGTACGGTAGGACTTGCCCCACGTGACGTTCTTGGCGCAATAGGTGCATTGGAACGGGCAACCGCGCGAGGTCGTCAACTGGGCCAGGCGCGGATGCTGCGCGCCGTCCAGGCGAAGCCCCTGCGTCTTGCCGATCGTGAAGTATTTGTCCATATCGACCAGTT
Source organism: Phycisphaerae bacterium (assembly GCA_029260215.1). Taxonomy (GTDB): domain Bacteria; phylum Planctomycetota; class Phycisphaerae; order UBA1845; family UBA1845; genus OFTM258. Next base: position 32,670 of record JAJDDQ010000048.1, on the reverse strand, counting down.
GTCGAGCGGGGTGGGGCACGGTATCGAGGTCTTGGATCCACGATGTCCGCGGCTGAACGATGAGCTTGCCTGCGCTCTTGTAGCTGATCGCGTGTACCGAGGAGAAACTGCGCTTGCCGTTGATGGCGTCAAGAAGCTCCAGCGTGACGAATTCGCCTTCGCCGTTGATGCAGAAGTCGACGGCTGGATTCCTGGTGATACGCTCGTAAAATGCAGACACGTGAGGACCACCGCAAACGGTCACGATATCGGGGTCAATCGACTTGACGATGTCCGCGACACGGATCATGCGATTCTCAAGCGTCGAGAACAAACAGCTAATGCACACCACGTCCGGTTGGAACGATTCAATACGCTTGCGGATAATGTCCTCGGTCAGGCCGTAGACATACCGATCCTTACCGATGTCCACCAGTGTGTCGTAGCCCTCGGACGGACAGTCCAGCATTTCCACCTCGTAACCGGCCTGCAGCAGCGTGGCTGCAACATAGCCAATGCCAAGCGGGAAAAGCGCGGTCTGACGCGACTGAAATTTGGAAAACACCATCGGCGGGAAAACCAGCAGAACGCGTTTGGCGTGTCCGCCGCTGCGATCGCGGACTTTGTCCGGTCGCGTGCTCGCAGCCCCGTTCCCCGTCGGTGGCAGAATCAACGTTTCGAGACTCAGATTTAGCTTATTCATGCAACCCCTCAGGCTATTCTACGCGTCCCAATCAATTTCATCCGCGCGCCCCACACTACTATAGGCCGCGCGATCAAGCGCGATCCAGCCTCAATTCGGAGGCCTACATTTCACGTCAAGTGCGGAAACGCGTCCCCATTGTGATCGATTCTTCCGATGCCAAGACGACGGGATGTACCCTGGAAGGGTAGTAACGACCGGCCCCGGCGTTCCCCCCGTCCGGTGGCATCGCAGGAAAAGCTTCCTTTTACCTTACAATACGCACAGTATTCATTATGTACCAATTTGGGGATGAATGCAAACATCTTGATCGGATAAACTCAACGATAAGTTACGGTCGCCAATGGGTTCCGGAAAACCACGTAACACGCGGGATTATAGGCAAGCAAGTCATTTATCGGACGTTGACTACCCACAGGCCGCCCCCTACAGTCGCTGGGGCAATCCGGCGAAACCGGTTCATTGAGGCCGGAATTGGCGGCTGAGGTGGATTGTGACGACGTTTGGGGTGGATAGATTGCACCGGGGAACACATTCGTGGTCATCGCGCTGAAAAGACGGATTATCGGAGCCTTGACCGATCTCGGCATGCTGGAGATGGTTAACGAGGCCCGGGGTCTGGGCACGCTGCTCTCGCCAAAGACGATTTTGGGCAACAGACGCTGCCGCAACGGAGGCAGTGGCGACGGTTGGCCAATCCCCCCGGCAAGACTCATTTACTTGGTCGCGGGCACCTATAATGTAGAATGGTTCCTGGCGCTGGGCAGGAGAGGCCACGACGCCATCACCGATACGCTCCGGCGGAACAAAATCGACCCCAGAAAATTTGAAGCGATGCTTGATTTCGGGTGCGGGTGCGGGCGCGTGATTCGCCATTTTTCGGACTTGAAGAACGTCGAAATCTGCGGCACGGACTACAACGGCAAGCTGATCGGGTGGTGTCGCGAAAATCTGACTTTTGCGAAATTCGGCATGAACGAGCTGTCGCCGCCGCTCGACTACCCCGACAGCAAGTTCGATTTCGCGTATGCCTTGTCCGTGTTCACGCACTGGGGGCAGGATTTGGAATTTGCCTGGATGGACGAAATACGCCGCGTCATCAAACCGGGCGGGCATCTGCTGATGACCACCCACGGCCAATCGTACCTGCCGGGGTTATCGGACGACGAGCGGCGAAGATTCAACGGCGGCGAGCTGGTCGTGCGGCGTGCGCATCTGGCGGGCAAGAATATCTGCACAACCTTTTTCTCAGAAGCCTACGTCCGGGAAAATCTTTCGCGCGGTTGCAGGGTGGTGGACTTCGTGCCGGAGGGTGCAAGGGGCAATCCGACGCAGGACCTGTATCTTCTGCGTTTTGAGTAGTGCGCGATCGTCTCCGGCGCATTGACAGCCAATCGGCAGCTCATCTAATGTCACGCGAGGGTCGTCGGCGCGGCGATACATAGAGCGTGTTTCAGAAGTTTTTTCAGCCTGTTCACCACGTTGGGTGTGGTCGCGGTCATTTTCGGGAAACGATTCGGGCATGAGCGAAGCACCTTCACGCGAACGATTGAATCCCGAGGGCGGGCGGCAGATCGACCTGCGCGAGATCGTCGATATCTGGTACCGCCGGCGGTTGATGATCGTCTCGCTCATCGTGCTTTCGCTGTTGGTCACCGAGTTCGCCAACTACGTTGTGTACCCGATTTACGAGTCGCAGGTGAAACTGCTAATCGAAGGGCCGGCGGGCTTCGATGTGCCCTTTTCGCGGGAAAACATTGTCTTCAAAAAGTCGGAAATCACACAGACTCAAAGCGAAATTCTCACCTCCGATCCCAATTTGAAGGAAGTGGTTCGCGCACTGGCGCTGGACGAAAGACCTGTTCCGTCTGAGGGACTACGCGATCGGATTCATGGACTGGCCCGCGGGGTCATGGACGCGCTTCGCGGTCTGAAGCAGGGCGTTAAGCGGCTCATGGTCGAAACATTGGGTGGGACGTACAAGCCGCCCCGAAAACCGAGCAAATTCGAATTGGCGGTCAACCATCTCAGGCAGCGTTCGAATCTCATGGTGGAACCCATGCCGAATACGGACGTGCTGCTGCTCACGGTTCACGATCGGGACGCGGAGCTAGCCGCCGCCGTCGCGAACCAAATCACGCAGGTTTTCACGAGGAACGAACTGGCAGCGCGAATCGGTCAGGCGCGTAACATTCACGACTCGATCGAAAAGCGAATCGACGCGGTGGGGCCTATTTTTGAGGCGGCGCGCGACGCGGTCGCGGTTTTCAAGAACAAGCACGGTATCGCGGATATCGACGGGCAGGTTGATGCTGCTCTGGAAAAGTTAGCGCTGCTGGAACTGACTTTTTGGGATCTTTCTCAGAAGGAATCGGTGCGGGAGTTGTCCACGTGGGAGGCGTATCAGCGTGAGGCGATGGCTGTGCGTGAATTGTCCGCGCGCGAACGCAATGCGTTGATTGACAAGATATCGGAACTGGCGGAACTGGAAACGACCTATCAGCCCGATCATCCCAAGGTGCTGGCTGCACGGGCTTCGATCGACGAAGTGATTCGCGAGCTGCGCAAGGATTATCCCCAAGCCGCTCCGAACGCCCCGAATGCGCCGAATACCGATACGGAAACGCTCAAGAACTCGCTTCGGGCTGAGATCGACGAGACGCGGGCGGAGCTGAATCGCCTGAGCGATCTCGACACGCGATATCAAACGCTTGTGTGGGATCAGGAGCACCGGGGCGAGGTGTACAAGTTCCTGATTCGCAAGCGCGAGGACGCGTCGATCGCGGAATACACGACGCAGACGCGCGTGCGCATTGTCGAGCCGGCGGAAGCGAATTTCGATCCGGTCAAGCCGCGCAAGTGGCTGAATCGGGGATTGGCGTTGCTCGCGTCGCTCGCCGTAGCGATTGGTTTGAGTGCGTTTCTGGAATACGTGGATCGGACGATTCGCAATCCCGAGGGTGTGGCTAGAGCGGTCGGGCTGCCGACGCTCGGTTCCATTCCGTACGTTTCGCGATAGGTTTAACGGATTATGCTCAAGCGCCGCATCCCCAACAAAGGTCTGATTCGCGACTTCGCCGGTCGCAACGGTTTGGCGCAAGCCTATCGGCAGGTTTTTCAGCAATTGTGTGGTGAATTGCATGAGCCGGGTCGGCGTGCGTGCGCGATCGCCAGCGCCGGCCACGAAGAGGGGCGATCGTCTCTGGCGATCAACCTGGCTGAAATCGCCGCAAGGGAGACAGACGGAGCCGTGTTGCTCATCGACGGCGACACCGAAAACGCGACGCTGCATCAGCCGTTTGGCGCGCAGGCATCTCCGGGTTTGAGTGACGTGATATCGGGCGATGTCGAACCTAAATCGGCGATTCAGTCCGTCGGCGAGAATGGGCTTCGTTTGTTGTCCTGTGGTTCGTCACCGGTGAGCGCGGTGACTCTGTCTGAGTCGGAGCGCGTCGGCACGTTGCTCGACGAAATTCGCAAGCAATTCGCGTGGGTGTTCATCGACACCGCGCCTCTGCTAACCGAGCCGGGGATGGCTGGTTTTGCTTCGCGGGCAGACGGTGTGCTTCTCGCGGTGCGCTGGGCTGGGACGCGTTCCCAACTGGTGACCGCCGCTGTCGATAAGTTGGACGCAGCCGACGCGCGTTCCGTCGGCGTGGTGCTGACGCAGCGCTCGTTCGTCATCCCGTCTTACATCTATCGGCGGCTATGATTCGGACCCAGCCTGCCAATCAGCCCGATCCTCCCAACGTGCGTCCAACCCTCGTTTCGACGATGAGCAAGATCATTGTGGTGTTCGGCGGGAACGCCGGCTCGATGATGCTCGGGCTGGGTGCAAACATCTGGGCGATGCGCGTGCTTGGGCCGGAGTCGTACGGTGTTGTGGCGGTGTCTCTGGTCGTGCTGTTCACGGTCTGGCAGTTCACCGGCAAGGGTCTGGACCAAACGGCTGTGCGCTTGGCGGCGGCGGATGATTGCGGAGGTCGGGCTGAAATTTTTGGCACGTCGCTGGCGCTGAAGCTGCTGGGGGCTTTGGCGTTTGTCCTTTTGGGCGCGTTCACTGCCAGTCCGCTGACCCGGTTTTTCCTTTCTCCGGACACGCCGATCGCTCCGGTATTTCTCGCCTTTGTCGCAGCGGCCGGCGCTTCGTTCTGGGGTTACGCTTCGGCTGCGATACAGGCCGAGTCGCGTTTCTCACGCTATGCACCGGTGCAGGTGGCCAACAACGCGGTTCGTTTGTTGGCGTTGATCGTCATATTTTTGGCATTTCGCTTTTCGCCGACGAGTGTGATGATCGCGACGGCGATTGGATTTTTCGGTGCGGCTGGGGTCGGTATGATGCTGGCACCGAGTTATGCACGCAAGCCCGTGTGGTCGTGCGCGGCGATGACGCGGACGCTCGGCTATGGCCGGTGGCTGGTGGTGTCGAGCGTGCTGTATCTTCTCTACACGCGCCTCGACATTCTGATGCTCTCGCGGCTGGTCGATGAGGCGACGGTCGGACTGTACCAAGCTGCCGCGTTGGCGGTGCAGACGGGCGATTTGCTGGGCGCGTCGATCATGACGGTGTTTCTGCCGCGTTTTTCCGAGCATGAACGGAGTGCGCCGCTGGGTGAACAGGTGCGCGCGTCGCTGAAGTGCTCGCTGCTGGTGGTCATCCCGCTCGTGCCGTGCTATTGGTTGATCGAGCCGAGCATTCGCCTTGCGTTCGGTTCTGAATTTGTGACGGCCGCCGGCTTTTTGAAGATCATGTATTTCGGCGTGCTGTTCACGATGGTCACGCACCCGCTGCACATTCTTTTTTTCGCCCGCAATAAACCCCACGTGCTGACCGGGCTGGACGCGTTTCTTCTTGTCTTCAATCTCGTCGGTCACTACTTCGCCATCACGCATTATGGTCCAGCCGGGGCGGCGGTGGTGGTTTTGGCGTCGCGTTTGTTGGCGGGATCGCTTCTGTCGATCGGCGTGTATGCCGAGCTGCGTCGAGGGGAGGCGAGCGAAGCGTGAACCGTGAGGAGACATTGCGTTGGATTGATCGCCTTCCGCCGTCTCCGACCGAACTTGTGGGCGAGGATATCGTCTTTCTGTCGCATCAGCGTTGGGACGCTCACTTTACGCCGGTTCACGGGACGACGCTTCGGTTGGCCCAGCGTAATCGTGTCTTGTTCATCGAGCCGCCGGACAGCTTCACCTGGTTGCGACACGACGCGAACGCGCGGGCGGCGATGCTGGGCGCGTGGCAGCCGTTCGAGCGTTTCAACGAAAACTTCACGATCTACCACACGCCGCCGCTGTTCCTGCCGTGTCAGGCGCACAGTCGCCTGGTTCGCGGCTGGCTGAACGTGATGTACCGTCGGGTGATTTTGAAAGCCATGCACCGGATGGGCATGACGCGCCCGCTTCTCTGGGTTTTTCAATTCAACGCAGCCGATGTCGTCGATCGCGTCGGGGCGAAGGGTGTCGTGTACGAGTGTCCGGAGGAGGCGGCGGAGTTCGCGCGCGGGGATCGGTTGCGACGCTACGTTTCGGACATGGATTTGCGGATGTGTCGTCGTGCGGACGCGGTCATCGTTGCGAATCCGCACATGCTGCGCTCGCGCGAGCGCGTGAGTCGCGACATTATGATGTACCCTTGGCCGGCGGACATTGAGCATTACGGTCAGGCGATGAATCCGGACGTGGTTCCGCCGGCGGACATTGCATCGATCCCGCACCCGATTGTGGGTTTTCACGGGATGATCGATCCGTGTCGATTCGATGTGGACATGCTGCTTGAGATCGCCCGACGCAGGCCTGCGTGGAGTTTCGTGCTCATCGGCGGCGTGTTGGGCGGGTACGATCCGAAGCCGCTGAACGATTTACCGAATGTGCATCGGCTCGGCATGAAGCCTGTGTCGCAACTGCCGTCGTACGTGAACGCTTTCGATGTCGGCATTATACCTTACGTTGTGAACGGATTCACGCGTTCGATCACGCCGCTGAAGTTCGGCGAGTACCTAGCCGCCGGCAAGCCGATCGTGACGACGAATCTGCCCGCGGTCGAGCTGTATGACGGTGCGCTGCTGGTGGCGGACACAACCGACGAATTCGAAGCGTGCATTGAGCAGGCCATCCACCACAACACCGCCGCTGCGCGCGAGAAGCGGTTGGCCGTCGTCCGCAAACACGATTGGGACCATTACATGCTGGCCAAGACCGGGATTGCCGCCCGCATCCTGGAAAGGGAGTCGGGAGTCGTTTCTTCGGGCGATGCCCGCAAACGCTGAAATTCACGGCATGGGTTGGGCGAATCGCCTTCTCAGACACATTTTTCGCATGGATCGGCGCGTTTTCACGAATGCAAAACTGAAACGCCGCGCCCGATAGGCCGATAAGTAAGCGGAGCGTGCGCCCCAATGTCGGTACGCGCACCCACCCGGGAGCCGAATCGTGCAATCGTCCGTCGTGACATCCACCGAGCGTCGAAAAGATTCCGAGGCTGGTCGCACGCCGTCGAATCATTCAACGCGAGATCGTGGCATCAGCGATGAGCGAGGTCGGTGGATGCTTCTCCTGGCCGTCGTCAGCCTGGCTGTCCACCTGGTTTTTTCGGATGCGCTGCGCGCGTTTCTGGCTGAAGCGTCCCGGTTGGCCGGAAAATTGAGCGGGTGATTCGGATGAGTACCGTCGATGTCGCACTCCTGATCGTCGTGGCTGTCACTTGGACCGTCGCGTGGCGGGCGGGCAGCGATTGGATGCGCACCCTCGGCGTGTGTGAGCGACCCGACCGATGGGCACTCGCGTTCGTTGTGCCCATGTCGGGATTGATCGCGTCCATCCACCTGCTTGCGACAGTGTCTTTGCTTTCCGGCTTTGCCTTTGTGACGCTTGGCGCGGTGACGCTCACGTTTGTCGCGATCACGGTCGCAGCCCGATGGCTCATCGCCAAACAAGGGATTCGATCGGCTCCAATCCCGATCCAACAGGCCGAGAATTCGACCGGGTCGCGTATTTGGCTTTGGCCCGTCGTGATTGTGGCCGGTGTGTACGTCGTTTTCGCGATCGACGCAGCCCTCCGCTACCCCAGCGGGTACGACGCGATGAATTACCATCTTCCGCAGGTGTTCAAGTGGGCGCGCGAGGGTGGGCTGAATCTCGTCGAGAATCACAGCGGCTACTGTTGGCCGTCGAATGGAAGCATTGTCGCGTTTCTGTTCGCGTCCGCCGGTGACGAGCGGATGATCTCCTTCGCGCACGTTTCCAGCGTCCTGCTTCTGGCTGCCGTCGCGTGGAGCCTGACGCGACGCTTGGGAGGCGGTCGTGAGGCGGCGACGCTCGCCCTTTGCACGACGCTTTGCCTGCCGATCGTGGTGTTTCAAAGTTTCTCAGGCTATGTGGATATCTTCGCCGCGGCGCATTGGCTGGCTGCCGTGCTCGCGCTGATTTGGGTGTCACGGTGCGGCACTCAGCGGGCCGCGTTCAGTCTGCTGGCCGTGTCCGGGCTGTTCGCCGGAATTGCGCTGGGGAGCAAGACGACTTTCCTGCCGCTGACGGTCCTGATCGCGATTGTGCTCATACTCAATGAATGGTCAAAACACCGCACGCCAGCGCGGGTCGCAGCCGGGCTGGGTGTTTTCATGGCTGGCGCGATGGTCTGCTCCGGCTTCTGGTTTCTGCGGGCTACGGTGGAAACGGGGAACCCGGTTTACCCGATGGTCCTCGATTTCGACGGCGGCGGAATTCTTCCCACGGTGAGTATCGCCGGTGAAGACGCCTGGTTCGCCGAGAAAAGTTTCGTCCGAAAAATCGTCCGGTGGGGCGGTTATCCCTGGCGCGAATCGAAATCAGGCCAAGGCTATCCGTACGGGCTGGACAACGGGCTTGGTGCTGCATTCGCCGCGTTCGTGCCCATCGGTTTGATCGTGGCTGCCTGGCGATGTCGCAGGAAGACAAGCCTGTCGCAGGATCAATGGCGACGCATTCTTGTGGTGTTCTGTGTGGTTGGCGTCGTCCTGCTGCTGACCGTCTTCGAGGACATGATTCGATTCGTCCTGCCCTTTGTGATGATCGCGATCGTGGTATCGTCCGCCGCGTGGCAGCCCGTGCTCGCGGCGCGCGGGCGTACGGCTGTGGCAGTGCTGTGTATCGCGCTGTTCGCCACCGCCGCCGCCGCCACACTCAAGCCGGCCCACACTCTGCTCAGTCGATTACGCGACAAAAACCACTCGCGAAGCTGGTTCTATCAGATTCCGCCCGTGATTGATGAACTCGAACCCGGTGCCCGAATCGTCTACCTCGGAGAAGAGCCTCTCACTTACGCGCTGCTCGGCGAGGAACTGACCAACGAGCCCATCAGCAGGCTTCACTGGCGAGCGTTGACTGGGACCGAAACCGTCACAGCCGACACTCTCGAAACCAACAATGTCGATTACGTCTGTCTCCGCGAGCCGTTCCCGACTGATTGGCCTGACGGTTTGCCGCTTGAATTGATCTTCGACGATTCCGAAACGCGAGCCCTCGCTACCACGCCCGCCTCGCGCGTTTATCGCGTCGTGCGTCATGCGAATCACCTTGCCGACGCCGCGTCGCCGAGATGACCACGCTTGCTTAATTCAGACGCCTCCCCCATTGGCCGATAAAACCCCCGGAAGCCCGTTCCGAATGAACGTCACCGGTATGGGCATTTCCGTCTTGCAGTCAAACGGGGATCGGTTCGCATGTGGATAAGCCTGATCGGCTTCATGACCGTTACGATGATGCTCTTGTGGCTGGTGAGCGGCTACTTTGTGTGGCTGAAGTTCGTCGGCGACGATCGGCGTACGCCCGACATCAGCGCCATCACAGAATTCCCCACGCTGTCGATCATCGTGCCCTGCTACAACGAATCCGACATCATCGCCCACAAGCTCCGCAACCTCCTCTCGTGTGACTATCCTGCCGATCGTATGGAAATCGTTCTTGCCGACGGCGGGTCTACCGACCGCACCGTCGAGATTCTCCGCACACTGTCCGCCGATCACCCGCACGTCCGCGTCGAGGTCTGCCCGCAGGGTGGAAAAATCAATCAGCTCAACCACATTCTGCCGACGCTCGCCGGCGAGTACATTGTCATCACCGATGCAGACGCCCGTCTCGCCACGGACACGCTGACTTGGGTGGCAGCTGAATTCCAAGCCGATCCGCGTGTCGCGCTCGTGGGGGCCTGCACAACCCCAAGCGGCGGCCTGCCCATCGATCAATGCTACTGGGCCGCCCAAAACCGCGTACGACTGCTTGAAAGCAAAGTCGCCCACGTGCCTATCGTCGCAGCCTGTTGCTACGCCTTTCGCAGAGGTCTGATCGAGCGTTTCCCGGGCGACGTCATCGCCGACGATGTCTACGCCGCGGTCCTCGCCAACATGGCTGGCCACAGGACGACTTACTCGTCGCGCGCCACCGTGGAAGAGCTGCGCACGCCGACCGGACTGCGCGAATTCTTCATTCACAAATACCGAAAAGCCAATGCGGTGCTTCGCGAAATGCTGCGCGTCTGTCACCGTCTGCCCGATATGAGCGCTCGCTGGAAGCCGATCTTCTCCACAGTCCTCGCTCAACAACTGCTCCTGCCGTGGCTGGCTGGTGCGTGGATCGTTTTCGGCGCGACGCTCGTCAACTTCGGCCAATTCGATGTCGTCGGGCTTTCGATCCTGACGCTTTTCGTCGGGCTGCTGATGGCCAGAAGGGCGGCACTGTCCGTCGATCTGCCCGCCGGCAACGAGCGCTTCAGCCTCGTGACTTTCGCGACCGCATTCGTATTTCCATTGGCCATCGTATTCGCAGCCGCTTTGACCTACACGTTTTTTCGGCAGGACAGCCATTACAAACGCATCAACGGAGAATCGCCGGCCCGCCGCACGGAGCCGGCTGCCGTCCGCGTCCCGACTCCGACGACCGTCGTCGCGGGAATGACGCACTGAAAACCATCAACGCAATGGAGTGCCGTAAGGTGACACCATGAGAATACTTCTTCTATCACCACCCTATGTCACCGACTACATGCGCAACGCCCGCTGCGACTTCGTATCGCTCTCTTCCACGCAGTGGTATCCCGTCTGGCTGGGATACGCCGGTGCCTGGCTCGAAAAGTGTGGCCACACCGTCAAGCTGGTCGACGCGCCGTCTGCCTACCTCGACCACGCCGCGACCGAACGCGTTGTCAGCGAGTTTCGACCGGACATGCTCGTCGTCTACTCCGGGCAAAAGAGTCGCCTCAACGACGTCGAAATCGCCGATCGACTGACCGAGAAACTCGGCTGCCTCACCGTGTTGGCCGGTCCCTATTTCTCAGCCCGTCCGGAGGAGACGTTCGCTTGTGCTCACGCGGTGCAATACGGCATCACCAGTGAGATGGAATTCCCCCTGATGGAGTTGGCCGACGGACACGATCCGCGCACCATCAAAAACCTGCTGTGGCGCGACGGCGACCGCATCGTTCAGAACGAAAATCGTCCCTACCTCACCAGCGAGCAGCTCGACGACATCCCGTTCGTCAGCCGCTTTTTCAGCAAGCAACTCGACATCTACGACTATAAGACCATCTCCGAATACCACCCGTTCATCGATATCATGAGCGGCCGAGGCTGCCATTGGGGACAGTGTACGTTTTGCCTGTGGGTGCATACATTCGTCACGGGGCGAACCTACAACATGCGCAGCGTGGAGAACCTTGTCGACGAATTCGAATTCATCGAGCGCGACCTGCCCGACGTCCGCGCGGTCATGATTCAGGACGATATGCTCACCGACGATCGCGCCGTTGAGCTGAGCAACGAGATGATCCATCGAAACCTGAAAAATTCATGGTCCTGCTACGCCCGCAGCAACCTGAGCTACGACACGATGAAACTCATGAAGCAGGCTAACTGTCGTAACCTGCACGTCGGCTACGAATCAGGCGACCCGGAAATTCTCAAGAGAATCCGGAAGGGCGTCTCCATCAAAGTGATGGAGGAGTTCACGCGCAATGCGAAGCGTGCCGGCCTGCGCATCCACGGCGACTTCGCCATTGGTTTCCCGGGCGAATCACTCGAGTCCGCCGAGCGCACCATCCGCTGGGCCAAGCGCTTGAACCCCCACACCGCACAGTTCCAGTTAGCCAACGTGCTCGAAGGCACACCGTTTCACAAAGAGTGCGTGGACAATGGCTGGCTCAACGAAAACGGCGAGCCCGACTACCCCAACTTCAGCAACAGCGATATCCGCGCAGCGGCCAAGCGTGCCTACCGCACGTTCTACCTGTCGCCGCAATGGGCGATGAAGTGCGTCCGCCACCCCTACGAAAACTTCCTGAGTCGCATGAAGACCATGCGCGTAGCCCTCCCCGCAATGCTCTGGTCCAAGTGGTAGCCGCAACCATCTTCCTCCCCTCCTCGCAAAGGAGGGGCCGGGAGAGGTTCTTTCTCTTCCGCTCTTCCTGCGCCGCCGCCCCCCCCGCAAAGTGGGTATCGGTATGCGGCATAGAAGCGGCGTGGCAGTTTGCGTTTACATGAATTGCTTTCGCCGCTTGAAGGCTGCCACATCACCCGAGGCCAGGCTAAACCATTCACCCCGCTTCCGCTTTGGGGCGAACCTCCTATGCCAGTAGGCTTCGATGCCCGAAGGGTCGTCAGTCTTGATCTTATGTACTAAGGTGGTCTTGTCGGGAAGCAGAAGCTCCACTTCACCTGCCCGTCTTTCGGGGTCGCTGCTTTTGCCGATCTTGTAGTTGCGACCCGACTTGATTAGGTAGACATAGCCCCATTGCTCGGAATGGTCGTCAATAGGATCGGTAGCCTTGCAGAGGGGTTGGCAGATGGCGACAACATCGGCCAAGCCGCCCTTCCTTTGAGCATAATTGAATACCTTTCTGGCGAGCTCTGCCTTCCGGCCTTTGCCTGGGACGAAGCGGGCAAAGACGCTGTAGCTCGGAAAGGTTTCATCCGAATGAGCCTTGATTCTGAATTCCCGTACGGTCGGGAAGCTACCGAGTTCTTGGATAAGGGAGACCAGCATCTCCAAGAGATACGCATCGTCGTAGGCGGATTGTATCGGATTCGGCTCGTATCCCGCCTCCGACAGTGCGTCACCCCATCGAGCCCAATACTTGGACTCCCAATCGCTTTTTCTTATGCCAGTCGCATTCTGGAACCTGCCTGCCCCGAGTGGTTTGCCGTCGTTCTCATCCGCCGTTCTTTTGATCTCGGAGAGGATATGAGCTTTGTCCATATGTTTCGACATTTCCCAGTTACTGGGCCTCAAGCGGTCACCACCAGCTTCACAGTTTATCGAATCCTATTGATACTGTAACAACTTCCGTCAGCCCAATACAAGCGACAGAGTGCGTTACCCATGTCTCCGAACAGGTGTTACCTATGTCCCCGGTCCAAACACCTCCTTTGCAATGCGGAAAGGAAGAGGCGATGCCGTGTATGCCTACTGCGTGCGACCCGCCTCGGGCGGGGTGGCGAGGTCGAACGCGGCGTGCAGGGCGGCTAGAGCGCGGGGGCCATCGTTGCGCGGCAGTACGCAACCGATCACAATTTCGCTCGTCGAAATCGTGTGAATGTCGATGCCGGCTTCGGTGAGTGTTTCAAACATTTTGGCAGCCACCCCGGAGTGCGAACGCATCCCCACGCCGATCGCGCTGACCTTGGACACGCCGTCGTAAATCTCAACGCCGCCGAAATCATTCTCCCGCGCCAACCGTTCCGCCACTTCGCGCGCGATGGGTGCGTCGGCGGACTCGATCACGAAACCCACGTTGGCCCGCTGCCCCGATTCGTAGAGATTCTGCACGATGTCGTCCACGACGATGTTGCGCGCACCGATCTCCGCGAACAGCTTCGACGTCATGCCGCGCTTGTTGGGGATGCCCGTGACGAAGATGACAGCCAAGTCCTGCCGCAGCGTCACCGCGCGGATCGCGATGGCTTCCATACCCTCCGTTTCAGCCATTATCATCGTACCCTCCACGTCTGTGAGTGAGCTGCGCACATGAATTGGAACGCCGAAACGCATGCCGAACTCGATGGCCCGCGAGTGCATGACCCCGGCCCCCGAGGAGGCCATCTCGAGCATCTCGTCGTAACTGATGCGGTTGATTTTCCGCGCATCCGGCACCAGTCGCGGATCGGCTGTGTACACGCCATCGACGTCCGTATAGATCTCGCACGTGTCCGCGTTCAACACAGACGCCAGCGCCGCCGCCGTCGTGTCCGACGCACCGCGTCCCAGCGTCGTGATTTCGCCCGTTTTGTCGATCCCCTGAAACCCAGCCACAATGACGATTTTGCCGAGTTCAAGCTCGCGCTCCAGCCGCTCGCGTTCGATTCTCTGGATGCGGGCTTTGGCGTGTACGCTGTCCGTCATCAGCCCAAGCTGTGCAGCCGTCAGACTGATCGCTTCGTGGCCGGCGGAGTGGATCGCCATGGCCATCAGCGCGATCGACACCTGTTCGCCGGTGGTGAGCAGCATGTCCCACTCGCGTTTCGGCGGGTTGTCCGCCACCTCGTTGGCCAGCGCGACGAGTTTGTCCGTCGTTTTCCCCATCGCGGAAACCACCATGACAACGCGATGACCGTCCAGCTTGGCTTTGATCGCCCGCCGGGCGGCGCGGTGAATCTTGGTCGCGTCGGCCACGCTCGTTCCGCCGAATTTCTGCACGATGAGTCCCATCGCGTCGCATCGTACCAACCGCACCGGCCACGCGAAAGCAGCCACGCGCGAAATGCGTTGTTAAAGATCAAGGCCGATGAAATGACGGGTTCCCACCACGCACGAAAGGGCCGCCCGCGTGGGCAACCCCCGACGATTGCGCCGGTCCGGATGACGCAGTCGCGGCGTCGCGAGACGTTTCGCGCATTTCGCAACTTGAACTTGCTACGCCTGCGACGCGGGTTTGGAACTGAGGCCATACTGTTGCGTCGCGAACCCAACGATCGCGCCCATGATTCCGCCGGGCAGCATGATCTCGAAGTAATACTTTCCCTGCATCGCGGCGATCAGGTATGCGAAGAACAGTGCGACGCATAATCCGAATAGAATCCCGACGGGCAGTGACTGGTACTTCTTGGCGAAGAATCCGGTCATCACGCCGCCGACGAGCCCTTTGAAGGTTGAACCAATAACAATTCCAACGATGCCTTCTGTCACGGCGGGGTCGTCGCCCGCCGACAGCAACGACGACAATCCATCCAGCACGCCGAGCGCGCCGCCGAGAATCAATCCGAGTATCACTTTGCTCATTTTCAATCACCTTGCTCTATGTCGCCGGACTCCCCGGCGGGCAACCTCTTATTCAACATGCGCGACGAGGCCTTTACCGTCACGAGAAAATTATCAGCAAAATGCGCATGAGCAAATAGGCAGCCACCATCGCGACGATCGCCTTGTTCTTTGACACGATGCGTGCCAATCGCTCGATCGGTCTTTCACGGTAGGCGTTGACGGCGTCTCCGCCCAGAAAACGGGCAACGTCTGTTCGCAGTGACTCGGCGGAATCGTAACGGTGCTCGGGGTCGGCGTGCATCGCCTTCATACACACCGCATTGATCTGTTTGCTCACCCGCCGATTGACTTTCCTCGGCGGGGGGATGTCGTCGCCCGCGTCGGCTAAGTGTTTGCGGCTGTGCGGGGCGCGTCCGGTCAGCAGGAAGTAGAGCATCGCGCCCAGTGCGTACACATCGCTGCGTTCGTCAATCCGATCAATGTGGCCAAGCGCCTGTTCCGGTGGCATGTAGGCCGGCGTGCCGATGGTCGTGCCCATCGCGGTCATCCGTGTAAGCGTTTCATTCTCGTTCATCGGCGTGCCTGTTCGCGTCTTATTTGTCTCGTGCGGTGTCGATGCGATCGGTTGGCGTGCGCTGGATCGTGCGACGCCCCAATCCAGAACAAGGACTTCTCCGAACGATCCCACCATGACGTTTTGCGGTTTCAAATCGCGATGGATCACACCCTGTGCGTGGGCGAATGCCACCGTTTCGCAGATGCGCTCGAACAGGCGCAAACGTGCGCCGATCGTTGTGTTGTCCGTGACGAACGCATCGAGTCGTCGCCCGCGCACCAGCTTCATCACATAATAGATGCGTCGATCGTCAAGTGTGCCAACGTCATGAACCGGCACGATGCCAGGGTGCTCAAGTTGCGCGACGATGCGGGCTTCGTTGAGCATGCGTTGGGCGACGTCGGCGTCGAATTCGGGATCGCGCACGACTTTGATAGCCACCTCCCGATTCAGCTCGCGATCCTCCGCGCGGTAGACCGTGCCCATACCGCCCTGACCAATGGCTTCGAGAACTTTGTATCGCGTCCCCGAAAAGTCAGGCCAATCCGCGACCTCGCGCAGGTGTTCGAGCGTCGTGTCGTCCAGCCACTTCACGACACGCGCACTCCCAGCAGCCGGCGCGCGTCGGACTCGAACTCAGCCTCACCGCCGGTCATGTCGCGAATCTCCTCGAGCACAAACGCGCGAAATACGCGGCGGACAGCCGCTAAATGGTTCGTCACCTGCGAAGTGCTCAGATCAAAATCTTTCGCCAATTGGTCGTAGGTTAAGCTCTTGCGCGTCTGCTCGTCAGCCAAATCGTAGCGCTCGAACAGTGCGAAGTGGACCGTCTTGTCCTCCGTCGTCATCCGCGCCTGCGTGCGCTCCACCGCGGCTGAGAAAATCGTGCGAATCCATTCTTTTTCGTAAAGCGCCGCCGGATCGGTCGCGGGCTGTGGTCCGTAGCGAATCAGCTCGTCCTCTGCCGCGTCGAATTCCAGCGACAGCACAGCCCGCCCACCGCCGCGCTTCTGCCGTCGCCCGGCCTTCAACTCATTGGACACGAACGCGTCGAGGCACATGCGGACGTAGGTTCGGAACGCAGCCTTGCCCGGTTCGTATTTCGCGAAGACGCCTTTCTCCAAAACGTGCGCGAAGAACGCCTGTGTAGAATCCTTAGCCTGTTCGTTCGACAGTCGCCATTTGATGCGCAGGTGTTTGTAGATCGGTTTCCAGTAGCCCTGCACCAGTCGCCCGAAAGCCCGCTCGCGCACGCCGGCGTCCTGGCTGCGCGTGTTCAGCACAGCCGTGTGCGCAGTTTGCGGGAACCGCGAATCCCCTCCGCCAAGTTGGGTATCCTCGTGCATGGTCTGTCGCCTCCGGGCCGTCGGGGCTGTTCTGTAACTCTTGATCTTATCGTGAGTTACACGCTTTTTCAATGGTTCGTTCAGTGTGCATTGAGTCATCGTGTCGCCTCCGGGGTTCGATTGCTGTCCGGCGATCGTGCTGCCTGGTTGAGTGGCCTCCTTACTTGAATGTAACGCTGGAGGCGCACGCAAAAATCGTGAAAAACGCGCGCGCCCTAGGGCCGCTCGGAATCGATGATTTTTGATGAGTTTCTCGCATGCCGGCCAATTGTGTTTATCGTTGCGACGTCGCTGGCGTCGCGGTACGCTTACCGGAGATTTTGCGTGAGTGCGAACCGTTGGTGATCCGGAATGCGCGAACCATGAACGGTCAATTCAAGGTGACGAGAGCTGCCCCGGTCGTCTGGGTTCGAGATATTTTAGGGATGATCGAATTCTATAAGGCGAAGCTGGATTTTACGGACGTGTGGAAGCAGGGTGATCCGAATTCACCGGCTTACGCGATCGTGATGATCGACGAGGTCGAGGTCCATTTTTCGCCATCAAAGCCGGAGCGGGCGGGGCAAGGGAGTTTTCATCTGCTGGTCGCGGACGTGAACGCTTACTGGGAATTTGTCCGAGCGCAAGGCGTCCAAGTCGTCAACGAAATGGCAGACCGTGACTACGCGATGCGTGATTTTGTGATCCGCGACTTCGAGGGCAACCTGATTGAGATCGGGCAAAATACGTAGTGGGTCGTTTCGTGTGCTCGGTATTCTCTGATGTCGATACCGTTAGCGCCTTCTCGACCCATGCGTAGCGGTTTGCGATTGTGGTACTTGGGAAGTCCGCGCGAACTGAAGTTTGCGGACCGCTGCGGTCGGATTAACCCTGTGCTTGCGGCGTACGGCGATTGAAGGGTCGGGCGATCATCGCGCGGAGGAGCAGGAGCAAGAACAGCGTGTTGGTCACGAGGTAGCGTCGCCACATCCGCCGGGGTTCCTGCACGACGCGGTACAGCCATTCCATGCCGAGCTTCTGCCAGATGTCCGGTGCCCGTTTCGTCTTGCCGGCTATGACGTCGAACGCACCGCCCACGCCGTGACATACCGGTACGCCGAGTCGGTCGTAGTATTGGGCGAGGAAGATTTCCTTTTTCGGCGGGCTCATAGCCACAAAGAGAATGTCCGCGTTGGCTTCGCGGATTTGATCGACGATGGCTGGCTCTTCCTCGGGCTTGTAGTAGCCGTTGCGTCGCCCGGCGATGACGACGTTTGGATATTGCTCGCCGAGTCGTTGGGCGACGATGTCCGAAACTTCTTCCTTCGCCCCGAACAGATACACCCGGTATTTTCGTTCGTTGCCCTCTTCGAGCATAGCCTGCATGAGGTCGATGCCCGGAATGCGTTCGGGGAGTTTTTGACCCAGCACGCGCAAACCCCAGACCACGGCGATGCCGTCTGCCAGGGTAATGTCACACCGTGACATCGCCTCGCGAAGCTCGGCGTTGCGTCCCACGTTGACTGCTTTGGCAGCGTTCACGACGCCGATCAACAGGCGTGATCGCTCGCGGACGGCTTCGTCCACCATTTTTAGCGTGTCTGCCATCGAGAGCGCGTTGATGGGGATGCCGAACAGTTCGTAAATAGGGCGATCGGATGTCCGCATCAGCCGGTCGTCCGTTTGGCGTCCCAGGTTGCGAGCCGCTCGGGGGTGAAGGCGTGCAAAATCCACCCGAGGTGGTAGGGGCGACATTCGTAATCAACAAACCCGGGCCTGAACAGCATGTTGACGCCCGGCGCACGCATCGACGGGTGGATGCGACTGGCGACGGCTTGAACGCCCCGGGTCAGCTTGCCCGGCTCGTGACGGGCGACTTTGCGCCAGATCAGGTCGGCTTCGTTGTCGATCAGCGTGCGGCCGTCGATCTCGGGCGACGCGATCAGCCAGCGCAAGCCTTCATTTATAGCTGCGGAGGAGTCCGGCCCGCCCGCATCCTGAAGCGCGAAGAGCGCCATCGGCGCCATCGAATCCTGATGCACGGTGTAGACCGGAAAGCCTTCGACCACGCGCCCGCTGCGGGCGTCGAAGTGCCACCACCATTGTCCAGCAGGCCCCTGGTTACGCACCATGTGCTCGCCGGCTTGTTTGGCTGCGGTGATTGCGGCGGAGTCACTGGTAGTCTGTGCGTAGCATGACAGTGCCTGCACGGGGTAGACCATGTCGGCGAAGCAGGACACGTGTCCGCGTAGTGCGGAAGTCGGGGCGTCTTTAGGCCAATGCGGAAACACGCCCGTCTCCCGATGAAACGCGCTCAGCAGGCGCTTGCAGACTTTGCCCGCCAGATTGAGATCACCGGCTGCGGCGTTCTTGACTGAAAGAGCGGTCAACGCCCATGCGATTTCCACAGTCGGATGCGCTCCGCGCGACGGGTCCAGTTGCAGGAGCCTGTCGAAGGCTTTGCGCTTGTCCGCATGATCCCAAAGCACGGCGGCCCACAGTGTCAGGGCTACGTCACCCATGTTTTCGACATGGTCGATGTCTTCGAGGAGTCGCCCGCAAACGTCGCCGGGAGCGGTGTCACCGCAAGCCGACCGGGCAGCGTCCGTACATTCCGTCGCCAGGCCGATTAGCGTGATGGCGGTGTACCGTCGGCTGATACCTTCGGGAATGTCGCCCATTGGTCCTCGGCGAATGCAGTGGCAGAACATGCGCTCGTTGGGCAGGTACATGCGTGCGAGGCCGCGAACGGACATGGCGCGCAGATTCTTGACCGTTTCCAGAAGGTCTGCTTGCAAGACTTTTCTCTCCGAGACCGTCTGATTCACGCTTTTTCCCCGTTTAGCGTCGCCGCCCGGCAGCGCCGAGTTGGTTGAGCGTCGCCCCTCGATCCAGGAAACCGAAGGGGTTGAACTGATCCTCGAGGTTGTTGTTTCGCAGCAACGCCGCGCGAGAGTTGGTATTCAGGAACTCCGTACCGCTCGCGTTATAGGTAATCGTAGCCCCGCCGCGGAGGAACAGATTGCGGTTGAAGAAATCGATCACCTTGGTGCCCGGTGTTTCCGGAACCCAAAGAATGTCGCCGGCCGCCAAAATAAAGTTTTCGTCCTGGCCATTCTTGATGCGTTTGAGGTTGAGTTTCACGTGAACGTCCTCGCCGTCGGGCATGCGGCGAATCAGCGTTCCTTCGCTCGGGTAGACATCTTCACGCAACCCGCCCGCCGAGGCCAGCACCTGAAGCACGTTCATGTTCACGCCCGGCGGATACTGCTGCGGCGAAGGGCGATTGACCAGTCCGCCAATATAGATCGTGTTCGGTGGGGCGGCTGCCACCATGACGATGTCGCCGTTTTGCAGCGGCGAGATAGTCAACGCGTCCTGCAACTGACGAGGATCGGTCAGGTCGTACGTCACAGGCTCATCGGGCTTGCGCACGCGGTGGAGCGTCACCTTCCCCGAAGCCGACGACGACACACCGTTGGCCGCCAGCACGGCGTACAGAAGGTTACGCTCCGTGCGACGCAGCGACACCATCCCCGGAGCGGCGACGGCCCCGGAAACCAGCACCGACACCGGCTCGAATTCGGCGACGGTGAGATTCACAGTGGCTTGCTTGACGATGCCGGGGACAAACGCGTTCTTGATTGCGTCCTCCGCCTGAAAATCCTCCATGTCCATGACAGGTATTTCGCCTGCGAGCGGTAAGTCGATGTTGCCCGACGGTGCGACGCGAACGCGAAACACATTCGTCAGTGTCGGGCCGTCAATTCCGGTCAGGCTCACCTCCAGCACGTCGCCGGCACCGATCTTATAGGGCGTTAGCATCTGGTCCATCGGATGCATCGCCCCAGCCGGCATGTGAGAGGCCTCAGCCGACTCCACGACTTCGGGGTTTTGCATTGCGAGGAATTCGTCGAACGAAATGCGTGGGTCGTTGCAGGCGGTCAGCGGGAGCATCGCGACGGCAGTGAGCATGGCTGCCGCCCAGCGAGCGGTCACGCAGCCGCCGGTTTGGCGGCGGCGTTTTTGTGGCCGGCTGCGCTCCTGACGCGTCCTTTGCTCAGGTTTTCGCGATGTGCATCGCGCACCAGCCAGGACGCCGGAACGTTCCACATCCCGCCGAGCGTCAGAACGGTCGCCAGCAGAATCTTCGCGTCCAGCCAAACCGTCAGGTTTCGAACGTACATGATGTCGTAAGTAATCCATTGATGGAAATCTCCCTCTGTCCGTTGATCTCGGCATATTTGCCATAGACCTGTAATACCCGGCCTTACGGACAACCGGGCGCGCCGCCAGGGAACACAAATCTGGTTCTCGCGGAACGGCGAAGGACGAGGGCCTACAATACTCATTTGTCCCAGGAACACGTTGATAAGCTGTGGCAGCTCATCAATGTTCGTGGCTCGCAACCACCCGCCGACGCGCGTCACACGGGGGTCATTATCAAGCTTAAATTGAGGTCCGTCGACGTTATTCGCGGAATAGAGCGCCCGTTGCTTCTGGTGAGCGTCCTGGACCATCGTTCGGAACTTCAGGCAGCGAAATAGTTTACCGCCCTTGCCCTCCCTCCCGTGGCCGAAAAATATAGGGCCTCGGGAATCAAGTTTGATCGCGATCGCGGTGATCAGGAAGAGCGGTGCCAGCAGAATCAACGACAGGCCCGCCACAGAAACGTCGGCGGCCAGCTTCACCGCGGAATAAATTGATCTTTTGCGCCGGACGTCGCGAAGAACGACCGCATCCGCCCCGAGCTTCACGGTTTGTTGACGTACGGGTTTATATTTACGAACAGGTTCGACTCCCGGTCCGGTGCTGGCTGATGAATTCTCCTCGACGCACTTTCCAACGCCGATGCGCTGTCGCACGACGGTGTCCGCGCTGACCGACGCGCCGGCTGCCAGTACCGATTGTGCGACCGTTGCCCCCCGACGCACCGTGCTGCCCGCGCCCAGAACGCTCGGACCGATCACCACAGCCTGCTCCTCGATGGTGACCTCATCCTGAATGACAATGGGTGCCACGAGCTTGGCCCCCGGGTGTATCCGGCAATTCCGGCCCATCAGAACGCCGGGGCGAACCTGTGTGAAGGGCGGTTGTGGGGCGGATGAGGTCGCTTGAACGACAACTTGCTCGTTGAATGCTGACAGGCCAGCTTCGTCCGACAGATCGACGGTGTTGTACGGGACCGGAACATCCCGACCTATGATGTGGTGGGCCGACAGGGCTGTTCGCAGCTCAGACAGCGAGTCGAATCGGATCCCGTCCAACGAAGTGGCCAGCGGAACCAGCGAGTAAGAGATTGCGTCGATGCGCGAACACGTTACCTGCTCGTAGTAGCGAAAGATGCGCGTCACCTGCCCGTTGTCGTCGCAATGGACACATTCCTCAGTGCCCTCCGGCGAGGTCGCAATCGAAACGCCGTGTAGTGCCCAACGTGTGTCGATCGTTTCGCGCAAGACTGTCTTGAGATCCAAGCCGCCGATCGGCCAGTATCTCGGGTCGATGATCAGCACATGGTCGGACGGCTCGTATTCATGGACCAGCGAAGCCATCACGTCACTGTCGACAAGCTTCGCGCCGGACGGTGCGTGCCGAAGGATGTGCCGTTTGTATTCCTCGTCCGGTTCGAAATCGGCGTGGATGCGAAAATCGGTGCATCCGGTTTCGCGCACCGCGTCGGACAATTCGCTCAAGATGGTTCCGCAGCCGATGGGCATGCCGAGCAGTGATTCGAGCGACCGGCTTCCGGCGAGATATTTCGGCCGGGAGTCGAGAACGATGCAAACGAGCGCCATGTTTCAATTCCCCTCAATTCAGAGCGTCATGCTTCGAGGGCGTATGCGTAGCGCGAAGCGTAGGTCAGCTTCGGATCCGCACCGACGAATACCGTGCCCAGTGGTCTGCAGCCTGCGCCGTCAAGCAGCGCCACTGCATCGGCAGCATCCGATTTGCGGCAGTGCGACACACGAATGGCCAGTATAGCGCCGTCGAGTTGGCCCGCAAGAATGCGCGCGTCGGCCACCGGCAGGATCGGCGGGCTGTCGAACAGCACGATGTCGTAATCTTTCTTCCACGCACGCAAACATTTCGCGAACGCACCGTTGGCCAACAGTTCTGCGTCGCCTTCGTTGGCTGAACCCAATGTGGGAAGGATGTCCACGCCGGGGAACCGGTCCCGAGAGATGGCATCGCTGGAACTTGCAGAGCCGTTTAGCAACTCCGGCAGCCCGGCTTTCCCCTCGATGCTCAGCCTCTTTGCCAGCGCAGGCCGACGCAGGTCCGCGTCCACGAGTAGAACTTTCTTGCCGACGCGCGAAAAGCTGCGTGCGAGCAGAATAGCCACGCTGGTCTTGCCGGCCTGTGCGCCGCAACTGGTGATCAGCACGGTCGAGCCGGTTCCGTTCAAGCGGTCGATCAGCGCCGTGCGGATCATGCGCATGCTTTCCTGAAGATCGTCCGGTGTGTCTTCCCAAATGTCCGACTCGAAGCGCAACGCCGGCAGGTAACCCAGGAACGGCGTCTCGATCATGCCCGCCACATCGCCTATGTGACGAATCGACGGGTCGAGCAGGCCTCGCAGGAAGGCAGCCCCAACGCCCAAGCCCATTGCAGCTGCAATCGCCATCGCCGACAGCATCACGCGCCGGTCGCGAAACGGCTCAGCCGGGTACATCGCCTTCTGCATAATCGAAATCCGGCCCGGAGCTTTGGCCTCCATCTTCAGAACATTCAGGCGATTTCGCACGTCCTGGGCTTCGGTTTCAAGCTCCACGATTTTCTTGGTATTGGTCAGGAGTTCATGCGCCCGCTCGCTTACAAGGTCTTTCTCTTCGTCCTTGGCTTTGATGCGGTCCACGAGGATTTCCTCCTCGACGTGGCTTAACGCGATCTGTTCGCGCAGCCACTCCGGGTCGTTCTCGAGTACGATTTCGGCGTTGGCCAGCATCATCGACTGCATGGCCCGAGCACCGGGTTCGCTCAGCTCCGCTTCGCGTTTGGCAAGTTGATCGTCCGCGAACGCGATGTCTGCGACAGCCTGTTTGACGCTGGGATGCTGTTGGCCGTACTGCTCGCCCAGAGACGTCAGGTGGTGCTTCGCGGTGTCCAGTTCGCGTTGCAGACGTCGCCATTCAATGTCGTCTGCGAAACGAACCGTCTCCACGTCCGACTCTTCTTCTCCGGATTCGGCAGGCTCGCCGTCGTCACCGTCGTCGTTCTTGACGACAGTGGTTTCCCGGCGTGCCAGCCGTGCTTCGTTGATCTTGCGTCGCCTGCGCAACTGCTCCAGTTCGTCTTCGAGACGGCTGCTTTGCGTGGTGATGTGGGATCGATACTCTTCCGGCGAATCGGTCCCGATGGCACGCGAGATGATCTTCTTCTGAAGAAGGAGGTCACCGACTTCAGCTTTCAGAGAGTCCGCTTTGCTGATCAACACCTGCATGCGACTCTTCTCGTCTACTGTTTCGGCGGACTTGGCTACGTACATGTACTGCTCGACCACAGAGTCGACAATAGTCTTTGCGTCGGCCGGATACTTGGTTGTGATCGATACATCGATCAATTCCGTGTTACGACGTGGCTGGACAGAGAGACCTCGGGTCATGCGCGTCAACGCTGGGATATCCTTGCGGAACAGGCTTTCGGTTTTTTCGTTGTACCAATCAGTGGCACTGACCTGGGGCAAATCGAGCACGCGGTTGAGCACCGTCGGGCTGCGGATGACCGACACCTGCGTGTTCAGGAACGACGCATAAAGAGGAACGATTCCATTTTCCTCGTAGCCCGTCAATACGGTTTGCACAAACGGGGCGATATGAATCACCGCCGTCGCCCGATAAAGGGGCACGACCGTAAACCAGATCAGCGGAATGGCTGTCCCCACGACCAGCACAAAGATCGCGATCGACATCCACAGGTACCGACGCAACATCGCGACGTAGCTCTTGAACGAAACGCCGCCGGCTTGCGCCTCGGGCAACGGACCGCTCGGAAACATCCCCGCATCCGATAGAACCGGTGCCGGCGCGTAGCCCGCCCCCGACATCGGGACGATGGCGTCTGCCGGCATCTGTGTGGGAAAATCGTTCGTATATTCGGACGTCATGATAATCTCGCTCGCAACCTAACCAGTCGTCCATATCGACAGGCCGGTGTGAAACCTTGTCGCGGATCGGTCATTTTGCCGCGGATTCCGCCAGGAGCAACACATGAGACCCTGCTCTGAAGCAGCAATCCGCTGATTGGGTGCCCCGCCTCTGAAGAGGTGGGGCGCCTACCCGTTGTTTCAGGCTTGTCAAAGCACTAGCTCGCATACGCCACCACGTAACGGTGGGGCGCTTCGCCACGCACGACAGCCCCCGTTGTGACGATGCAGCGATCCAGGACGCATTCCATGTTTACCACGGCATTGTCCCATAACGCGGACCGGCACACCACCGAGCGCTCGCCGATCCGGCAACCTCGCCCGATCGTGGTCGGTCCCAATATCGTCGCCTGCCTGCCGACCGTGCTTCCCGGCCCGACCAGTACAGGCCCGTGCAGAGCAGCCGATGCGTGGACTGTGGCTGATGGATGAACCCATGCTTCGCCCATACGCTTGAAACCGGCGATTCGCGCGTCGGACGCGAGGTTGTTCAATGCCCATTCGTTGACGGCTAGATAGGAATCAATGCCGCCGACACGCGGGACTGGCACATCAGTGCGGTACGTCAGGACGGAGTCCCCGCATTGGTACAGTCGCGGAATCAACGCCTCTTTGATATCCTGATAGCCTGCCGGCGGAATGTGCTGCAAAGCTCGCCGACTGAATACATAGATCCCCACCGGTGTCAGTGTCTCGACGCCATGCGCGCCCGCACGCCGGCCAGTTGACACCACCACTGTGATGGCCGCCCCCGTGCTCTGATGACGCTCGATCAGGTCTTGAAGGTTGATCAGTGGAAGAATCGTCCCCTCGATGGCTACGTAAGATTCGTGCGTACCGCAAAAAGCAGCATCGCGCACGCACCCAGCCGGCCCGCGCGGGGCGATGTCGTGGAAATACTCGACGTCCATGCAGTCCGGAACGCAGGGCGATTCGTCCTTGTGGATGATCCCGCGACGCAACGCGTGCGTGCAGCCGCAAATGGCTGCATGCCCGACCCCCGCGTCCCAAAGCCAATCCAGTGCGTAGCGAACGATCGGCTTGTTCAGAATGGGCGCGAGCGGGCGCGGCAGGATGCGCTCGAGCGGGCACTGCCCCCACGATTGCGTGCCCGCAAGCACAATGCCCGCCACAGTCGCGTCCAACCGGTGACCGTTGTGGCCGACCGACGAAGACTGCTCGCACTTGGTTCCGATTGTCGTGTATGCGTCTCGCATTTTAGTTTGCGGTGTCATGCTCTCCGCCCAGCCACTCGATTCGATGGTCCTCCTGGTGCTTCGTCAAAACTGAAACAACGGGTGGGTGCCCCACCTCTTCAGAGGTGGGGAAGTCGAATGGTTCTTGGATTCGACTTCCCCCACGGCTAAAGCCGCGGGGCACCCATCCGTCAATTGAGTCGTGACAATACACTAGTGACACACTGCCTCATTTTTCGTTTCGCGCAGCATACGCTCGCTCGTTCGATGCGTGATCGTGGCCGACGTTCGCAACGTTTGCGAACCGCGACAACGCAGCTCAGCCACCACCATCCATGTGGGCACTTTGCGGTGGTAGCCCCGGCTGACCCATCCGCCGACGGGATTCTCCTCGCCGCGTGCCAGCCGTAACGTGCAGGCGGCGTCGAATTCGAAAACGACAATCCCAGTGGGCAGCCGCGCTTCGACCCGATGTGCTCCACACTGCGTGACGTCGCAGTCTTCGGCGAAATGGAAACAGAGTTCGATCTTGTGTTCCGCGCGGGATTCGATGGTATCCACGATCTCAAGTGAACCCGAATCGCCGTCAAGACGGACCGTCCGCTGATGCGAAACAGGATCGCTCAACCGGTGGTAGCCGTCGTGCGTACCGGTGACCGTCCCGCCAGATGAACTCGGCTGCCAATCCGTGCAACGCGCCTTGGCCCGACGTCCCCAGATGAACGAGCCTTGTCGCTCGGACTGATCGACGTCGTCCACGATGATGGCGTTGTGCGCACGGGTGCCCTTGAAGTAATCCCGCCATTCGGGATACGTGAAATAATCGTACGTTCCGGGGTCGACCAAAACGTCGCTGCCGCCCACACGCAGCGTTACGCTCAGCGCGTCGGCGTGGCCATGCGCGGCGATCGCCCCAAACCCGAGTTCGCCGCAATCGAACGACACGCAAATCGTGTCGTCCTGCCCGATCGAACCCGTCTGAAGGTTGAAATATCCGGTCTCGGGGAACGCTTGAGGTTTCAACGCATCTCCGCACGCGGGCGGTGTTGATTCCTCAGCCGCCCCGAAGAGCCACAAGCCCGGTTCCCCGCCGCCGCCAGCCAACGCGCGGAAATCGTCCCGATGAAACAGAACGCTTCCGACCTTGAGCAGCGCGGTCTGATCGTTCAACCGTTGGCCGAGGTTCAGCACGTACCCGTCGTCCGCGTCGCCGTAGTTCGGCGGATTGGCACCCGGCTCGTAGAACCCTGCCACGAATTCATACATTGACTCAAGGCGTTTCCAGTAGGACTCGGGTAATTCGTCTCCCACATGACGTGCCGTCAGCCCGACCAGCGTGAAGAACTGAAGGACGAACAGATGGTAGCCGAACGCCTGTTCGCGCGTGCCGCCGTCTGTGTGAGTCTGCGCCAGAATTTCGTGTGCGACGATATCCAGCGCCCGCGCACGCATTGAGGCTGCGTTCTTGAACCCCGCGAAGTAACAGCAGCCGATGTACACACCCGCTGCCTCACCAATGAGGTGGTTGTTGGCCGACGAAAAACGCGAGTACTTGCGGTCCACGTCCCAGACATGGCGCCAAGCCACCGGCGCGAGTCGATCCAGGAACGCGGACGAGCATGCGTCCGAAGGGCGAATCAGCTCGATTGCCCAGACCCAGTTGATGATGCGGATGCCCAGCTCCAGCGGACTTCGCCAGTTCATACCCGTCCCGAACGGGCATTGATCCATCCAGCTTTCGAGTTGCTTCACAACCTCGCGGGCGTATCGTTCGTCGCCCGTGAGTCGATACGCGCAGCCGAGCGTGACCAGTTGGTGATGACGATTCGGCTCCCATACGATTTTGCAGTCGCCGGTAAGCCGGTGGTCGCGGTAGTCGATCGAATCCGTAAAGCCCGTGGGCGTAGGGCGATCGGTTTTCCACTCGTGGTTCCAGCGGATCGGGTCGCCCAGAGGCTGGTTTTCAAGGTCAAAATAGCTGAGCCGATGGGCTGCGACGGCGTCCGCCTCCGCGACGGCGCGTTCCTTCCACGACTGCGGCACGTCGGTCTTGTCGGTGATGGTCAGGATATGTCCGCCCAGTGCAGCCGGGTTCAACAGCGGGCGGGCTGAGTCGCAAAAAGACGCGATCGGCGGATCGCTTAACCGCGAGCGAAACAGCAGGCGGTCGCTGTAGCTTGTGAGCTTGTTGCGCAATCGCCACGCAATCTCTGCCGACGACATGGAGCGCAGTCGATGAAAATACCAACCCGGCGATTGCAAGACAGAACTCCCCGAAGTCGTCACGCTGCCAGACGGAAGAACACGTGTCCGAACCCACGAACGTCAGGCAGGTTCCCCACAGCCACGCACCACTTCGATCCGCCCCCGGACCGACCCACGATCACGACCCGCGACGTCCGCCGGACGAAGACCAAGCCACGATGCCCCAATGCGAAACCCAAACCGCCCGACTCATGGTAAACCGAATGCAAAGAGTTGCCGATCGAAGCGACCGCTAACCAAGCAACCTCCGCCGCCCCATGTCGGAAACGACTGCGGTCCACCCTGGATTCAAAACACTCCTACGCCTGCCGCCTCGTATAACCACCTAAGCATAAGTGAATTAACCGAAAAGTCAACAAACAGTCGGGAATTACACCGGTAAATCTCAACCTCCAAGCCTATTCTTTCAGCAAACTCAGGCTGGAGGAAACCTCATTGCCCGCCAGATCGAAAACGCGCAGCGTCACAACGTGATTGCCCGACGGTGTCGCGCTCGCATCCCACAGGAGATTGACCGTCGCCGCCTTACCGGAAACGTCCATGACAGACTGACGAACACCGTCCACCAGCCACTCAACCGACTCCAGCTCCACATCGTCCGACACCGTCCCCTGCACGCCCACACTCGTAAAAACCCGCGTTCCGTCAGCAGGAAAAACGAATGAAGCACTCGGTGGAACCGTGTCCGCAGAGGCTGGCTCTGTCGTCGATGAAGGGCCGCTCGAATTCGATCCGCCCGAACCGGAGTTGCCGCCCGAGGATCGGCTGCCCGACACGACGATGCGAACTCGGGAAGATCTTTGGGAATTACCCGATAAATCAGTCGCCTGGGCAATCAGAGTATGTGTACCGTTTGTAAGGTCTCTAGTGTTTAGGGCGAACTTGAACGGCTTCGATGTGTCCGTCGCGAACGCAGCCCCGTCCACCATCAACACCACGTCCGCCAGCTCATCGGCGTCGAAGGCTGCCACGGAAATGTTGATCGTCCGGCTGACTTTGTCGCGATCATCCGGGTCCAGAATGTCCACGCTCGGCGACTTCGTGTCCGGTTCCTCGACAATGTCCAAAGCAGCCAAGACCGCAGCCTCCGCATTCACCCTGCCAACCCCGTATTTCTTGTCCCGGCCACGAGCGCCGAGGTCGTCGGCTGTGTCCAGCAGCAGGTTTTGCACGGTGGCGGGGCGAAAATCGGGATTGACCGACCAAACGAGGGCAGCCACCCCGGCTGTGATCGGGCTGGCGAAAGATGTTCCGCTTACCGGGCCGTAAATTTTACCTCGCCGTGTGGTGTAGATTCCGACTCCGGGCGCTACCAGATCGACGAAATTGCCTGTGTTTGAAAAAGCAGCCAACTTGTCGGGATCGTCAACCGCACCCACGAAGATGGCCTGATCGGTTTTGCGTGCCCGATAGGATTTTCCGTTGTTACCAGTGCTGATAAACACGAGTGCGCCGTTGTTGCGGGCGTATTGTGTGGCTGCCAGGACGGTCCGATCAGAGCCGAGGGGCGCGAAGCTCACGTTGATCACCTTGGCTCCGCGACGAATGGCCCAGACGATTCCGGAGGCGATGTCCTTGCTCGCCGCCCGTCCCTTGTCGTCCGAAACACGAACCGGCAGGATCGGATTGTCCCAGCAGACCCCAGCCACCCCGTCGTCGTTGTTGGTCATCGCCGCAGCCGACCCCGCGACGGAGGTTCCGTGGCCCAGGACATCGTCGAAATCATCGTTTTTGTCGTAAGAATTCCAGCCGTCGAGCAGCTTCCCTTCGAGGTCGGGATGGTCCGGCTCCACGCCGGTGTCCAGAATCGCGATAATCATGTCCTCCGAACCGGTCGTGACCTCCCAGGCCAAGTCCACCCCGATGGGTACGAAGTGGTCCTGCCGGTCGAAATCAACGTCGTCGGGCAACGCTTCCGCGTCGTACAAATAGCTCTTGTGTACAGACTCAAAGAGCGCGTTGGCGCTGAGGGCTGCGGCTGCATCCTCGAATCGATCGCGTGAAACGCGCAAGGCCACCGTGTCCAATTCCGGAAGTTCTTCCACCACGGTCACGCCGATCTCGACGTAGGACGCGTCAAGTTCCTCGGCTTTGGCACCGGGCAGGATGCGCGCCAGCAGTTCGTCCTCCACGAAAGGCAGCACCGCGATTTCGGGATCATCATCTTCCTCGAACGCGAAGAATGAAGCAGGACTGAGCAAGGTGTCGTCCTCGACGAAGCCATCATCGACCAGGCTGTCATCGACGACGGCATCGTCAGCGTCGTCCCCCATATCCGTCAGCGGAGGTACACAGCCGGCCAGCCACGAACCGCCCATAACCGCTGTCGTGAACAGAATCGATCCACGGGCGAATCGGTGGCAGTTTGCTTTCGGCACATGCATGGCGGACATTCTCCAAAGCTGGCGGATACCCGACGGAATGTACGATTCAGATTCCTTCCCGGTTGTCGGGTACTCATCGCAGGGTTGCCAAGACCCGATTGTGTCATCGTCAAAGCACGTTGCGGCGTTCACCCGCTGAGGTTTTTCGGTCCCGTTCCTTTGGTTCCCGGTGGATTTTGCACTTTGGCTCCGATAACATGACTCGGCGGACCAAAGGCAATCACAGTCATCGGGCGCAGTGGCCGACTGTGGCGTTGGGGGTTGGCCCGTGTCGGTGAAGCAGTGGAATTCCGGGGAGTCGATTTCTTGAAAATTTTCAATGTTTGCGGTGCGCGTCCTAATTTCATGAAGATTGCGCCGTTGATGCGTGCCTACGCCAACCACGACGAGATCCAGCCTTTCCTGGTCCACACCGGGCAGCACTACGACGAACGCATGAACAAGTGGTTCTTTGACGAGCTGGAAATCCCAACTCCGGACGTCAACTTGGGTGTTGGCAGCGGCTCCCATGCGGTGCAGACCGCGCAGATCATGACGCGATTCGAAGAGCTGATGCTCGTTCAGAAACCGGAGGCTGTCCTCGTCGTCGGCGATGTGAATTCCACGGTAGCCTGTGCGCTCGTCGCGACGAAGCTGGGCACGCCGGTCATTCACGTGGAGGCCGGTCTGCGATCGTTCGACAGGGCGATGCCCGAAGAGATCAACCGCGTGGTGACCGATACGCTCAGCGATCTGCTGTTCGTGACGGAACAGAGCGGGCTGGAAAACCTGCGTCGCGAGGGCGTGCCCGACGAGCGCGTCCATTTCGTCGGCAACGTTATGATCGACACCTTGCTGCGCTTCAAAGCCAAAGCGGCTGAGTCATTGGTGCTTGAAACGCTCAAGTTGACGCGGAAGGGCTACACGACGGTGACGCTGCACAGGCCTTCCAACGTTGACGATGACGTTGTCTTCGGGCGCATACTCGATGCGTTCGAGGAAATTCAAAGCGACATGCCCATGATCTTTCCCATGCACCCGCGCACGCGCTCCAACCTTTCCCGAGGGCCGCTCGGCGGGCGTATAGAAGCCATGCGGAATCTGCGCATCATTGAGCCGCTCGGCTATCTCGATTTTCTCCATCTGACCAGTCAGGCTGCCTGTGTGCTGACAGACTCCGGCGGCATTCAGGAAGAGACCACCATTCTCGGCGTGCCGTGTCTGACATTGCGTGAGAATACAGAGAGACCCGTCACACTCACCGACGGCACAAATCAATTAGTCGGCAGTGACCCCGAAAAAATACTCACCGCATTCCGCCAGGTTGTAGGCCAAAAGCCACTTACCCAGCGTCCCGAACTCTGGGACGGATCGGCTGCAGACCGGATCGTCAAGATCATTCACGAGTGGGGCGTTCGTTCAATCCGCCCCGAATCCGCGTCGGTCGGCGTCTGACCCCCACTTTTTTTCGATTTTCACTTGACTTTGTGTAACCGATTTCGGCTATAGTGGGGTCCAATAACGTTCCACGGGCCGGAGCGGTTTGGCACGGGTGCTTCCAAGACCAATTTCGCCAAACGCATTTGCAATTTGGGTATGTCTCGATCACCGAGCGACGGCGCATGGATGATGATGCGCGCGAAGATCGGGTTCAGGCACGCGATTCGGGAGACGGACATTCCCGGATAAGCAGCGTTTCACGAAGAAACGCGTCTTGAGAACTGAATTGAGAGTTGTTTCGGAACGCTAGCAGGTCGCTAAATAACTCCCTTTTGAGATATCGCCAAACTTAACAATCCGTACAATGCATCGTGTTGACTCAAGGAGGATTCACGATGCGCGGTAAAATCGATCAGCAGGGCGAAGTTTTTCATACGTTCCATCTCGACGACATGATCCCGTCCAGCCATCCGCTGC
>JAJDDQ010000047.1 GCA_029260215.1 Phycisphaerae bacterium | reverse complement strand
AGAAAGCGTCGCGCTCGTCGCGATCGCCGTCGGAATCGAAGTCGCCGGACAACGCAACCGGAATCACGCCGTAGCGGATGTAGTACCAGGCGTTCTCGCAGGGCAGCATCCACGCTTTGCCCTGCCAAACGACGCGGGCGTCGTCGGAGGGGAATACGTCGTTCGCCGCGCCATCGCGCACCAGAACACCGTCGATGAACCACGCGAACGACAGCGACTCCACGTTGTTCAATTCTAAGCGGATGGTGTGTGGAATGCCCGGTGCAATGTCGAAAAACGAAACGGAAAACGGGTTGCTGACAAGCAACTTGACTTGATCGCGTGCGACGTTGGCCTTGAAGTTTTCACCGAAGAAATTTCCAGCGGCAAGTGTCGTCGCACCGCCACCAGGAATTTCAGAACGGTCTCCGTTCGTTTCAACCCGAAATTCATAAAACCACGCGGCGGACCCGTTGTACTCGGAAACGTCGCGCAGGTACGTGTCCTCCCCACCGCCAGGAGGCGGGGGGGCACCGCAGGCGTCGAAATTGAGGCTCTGGCGGTACACGCCATCTTCGATCCACAAGCCGGGGGCGCAGTATTGCTGAAAAAGCGGCCAACCTTCGCTGGCCGGATCGGAAAGGAATTCTGATGTCACAACCTGAGCGCGCGCGTGCACCGCCGACAGGGTGGTGAGAACAAAAATTGCTGCATGTCGCATGGTACGTCTCCGACGGTTTTGTGCGGCCACAATTGTACCGAAAAAAGTTCCGAGAATCACGAGGAATTCAAGAAAGGATTCATCAGATGAAAACACGTTTTTTAGCCATGATGTTCGGTTGTTTTTTGATCGCCACGAGTCAGATAACCTACGGTGGAGGCCGGACTTGCAGCGATAACGGGGGCAACAGCCCCTACGTTTGCGTGGAATGGAACCAAGGGACCAATCCCGTGCCCAACACCAATTTCGAGTTCGATTTCAGTGACGCTGCGAAGCCGGACGTAAAGTTCAGAACTGGCGACAGCGGCTGGAAAGTCTGGTCGCAGAAAACAGACACCGACACCACGCCGGACAACCTCGGCGACCTGACAATCGACGCCGACGTTCTGACCGACGATTTCGAGATAAGGATTGCCAACGGCCCGACCGGGGCCGGGGCAGTCAGCATAGCCTCGTTGGAATTGAAAGATCCGAACGTGAACTGGACCGGGTTCTCCAGCGTTTCGGGAAGTACCGCCGGCGCGTTGGCTGGGGATCTCATAGTCGTCAGGGACAGTGCGGGCAACGGTGGAACGTGCAATCTGACCATCGGTGGCGATGTCCCGAACGACATCTCCGTGCCCATTGTCGAATACCTGGACATTCAGGGCAATGTGTCCGGCAGCATCGCCGTCGAGGAGGTTGCCTATAACAGCCCCCTGACCGTGCGGGGCAACCTCACGGGGCCGATCGAAGTTAAAGTCGCCCTCCGCGGCCGGTCGCAATTCCACGTGTGGGGTGATGTCGGCGTGCGCGGCAGCGTGGAAATCGCGTCGTTCGATTCCAGTCTAAGTGATCTCGTCCTCGTTGATTTTGGGTCAACGCCCGGCGCACTGTTTGCGGGCGATCTTGTCCTGCCGGGCGGGGTTTCAGCGGGAACGACAGTGCGATTCAACCGGCGAGCGACCGCGACCGCGTCGATCGACTTTCGTGGTTCGGACGTGAGCTTCGGAGGCTGGATAGGATTGCGTCGAGGCGGCGCGGCAGCGATCGTTGATGTGGGTGCGTTAGATGGCGTGGTATGGCTGGCCGATTTCAATTCTCCCTTCGGGTTCACCGGTTCGCTCACGGTTGACTCGATTGGCGGTCCAGTCGGCGCCACGCAAGGCGGAATCATCTACGAAGGCGCGGCTGCGGGCTTCTCCGGGACGATTCATGTCCTCGGGGACCATGACGGCCAGATATTGTCCGACTCCTTCATTTTGTCTGTCGGCTCGATCGACATTGACGGCGATATCGGGACATTCGGCGAGATATTCGTCGATTTTGATGTGGATGGCACGATTAACGTCGACGGAAACCTCGACGGGCAAATCTTTCTGAATAACAACTTCGACGGGCAGATTCGCGTGGGCGGGAATGTCACACAGTTCAACGGTCGTATTGTCATCCAGAATCAGATAATGAACGGCGATATTGAGGTTGAAGGACTGTTCGACGGGTTCATGTCCTTGCCATTCGGGACCGGCGTACTGTCACTCATCCATCTGCAAGGTGGGCTTGGAGCCAATGGGGTGGTGACTTTCGTCCTCGACGTTAACGGTGACATTCTGGTCGGACCGCCCTCGGTGGGAATCCCGCCGCTGCCGAGCATCACATACGACGGCTGTGTCGAGGTCACTACCGGCGATTTGAACGGTGACGTTACAGTGGTGGGCTGCCACGCGACGACGGCCGATCTTGGCTTGGAAATCGCGGGCGCGACCAACGGCACAACAAGCATCACGCAGACCGGCTGCACCAACACGGTCGCGTTCGGAGCCTGTCCGTAGTCTGCACGCGAAAAACAGGGGCATGACCTCCGCTACGTGCGATGCCGGATGCCGGAAAACACTGCTTAAGGGAGCGGCCGCATCGCAGGATTGCAACGGTTGCCTCTTCCTTCCCGCCTTCATGCGGAGGGGAGGAAGAGGCAATTATCGCGTTCGGGGGGGCGTGCGGTCGCGTGTCACCGGTCGCGTTCAACTACCTCGATACCGACGATGGTTACATCGTCCTCCGGCTGGAGCGATCCGGTTGTCTGATCGATGTAGCTGTCGATTTTGCCAACGATATCCGTGAGGGGTAAGGCTGCGTTCGACTCCACGAATTGATGGAAATTCTCAGCGCCGCCGCGTTTGGCATCCAAATCCTCAAAGGCGGATTCGATTCCGTCCGTGAACAGGATAAGCTTGTCACCGGGGTGGAGCTGCATCTCGAAGGTCGGGCACTCAAATTCCGGAAAAAGCCCCATCAAGCCGCCGGTGGATTTCAACTCGGAGACACCCCGCTCGCCGCTGATAAGCAGTGGATATGGATGTCCGCCGCGAGCGTATTGCATACGCAGGGTCCGGGTATTGATGACGCAATAGTGTCCGGTAACGAACTGGCAGTTCGGCAGACGGTGGCGGGCCAGTCGATCGTTGAGTGAGATCAGCGCCTCACCGGGCGGTACGATTTCGAACTTCCCGTCCGTCTCCCGCCGTGTGATCATGGAATGCTTGATGAACATGGTCAGCAGGCCGGCAGCCACGCCGTGCCCGATCGCGTCCGCGATGTAGATTCCGACGTGTTGATCGTCCAGCTTCTGGATATCGTAAATGTCGCCCGAAACCCAGGAGGCCGGTCGAAAAGCGGTCCGGAAGCGAAGCGGGCCGATACGCTCGATTTCACGCGGGAGAAAATCCCGCTGCAATCGCGATGCCAAGCGCATTTCGTCGTCGATTTCGCGAAAATACTGATTCAGCCGCTTGCCGAGCTTCTGCATGTGCTCAAGCTCGCGTTCCATTCGGCGCGCCTGCGCTTGGAACCGGGCCAGCGTGGAGAGTCGCCAGCTTAGCTCCTCCTTGCTGATGTTCGGGGACGGCGTGTCGATCAGCGAGGAGTCAGACACACCCAGCCCCGCCGCGTCTCCGCCGACCACGACGGCTGCGATACGCAATGCGTCCACATGCCGCAGGAAACGCTTGAGTTCCTCGGACGGTTTGTCGGGTTTGCAAACCAAGACCGCGTCGATGTGCCGGCTGCTCACTTCAGCCGACGCAGCCCCCACATCGGGCGCGTGGCATATTTTCCACTGCCGATCGCCAAGCCAACGGTCAAAACCGTCGGGCAGATTGCCCTTTTCGCCAACGAGCAGGAGATTCAGTGCGCATGCATTGTCCGTAGTCATGAAGATCGCCGTCGTTATCGGACTCCACGAGTAAACCAGTCGCCGTGCTGAATTTTTCGGCGTGTTATTGGGCAGGCTTTAGGATCGACTCGGGAATGCTGACGGTATCGCCCTCGGTGATGCCTTGTTGAGCGAAAACGCCGGCAGTCACTTCGAGGGCGTAGCGGTATTGGCTTCGCGGGATGTAACTTCGCTCATCGAGCGCCGCCATTGTAAAAATCTGTACAATCTTGCCGTCTTTGTCAATGTAGGCGATGTCGAGATCGATGATCGTGTTGCGCATCCAGAATCCGCCCTGATGGTCGAAATCGTAGACGAAGATCATGCCGCGCAGCGCGCCGTCCTCATAAGGCGGCATTTCCTCCGCAGTAACGAACATCAGGCCTTTGGTTTGTTCATCGATTTCGTCGGCGATCCAGGCGCGGACGGAGAGTTCCTTGACGCGGAGTTCGGCGGTCCCGAGTTTGTCGAGATCGCCGGGGCCTGCGTTGCCGGAGTCTGAACTGGGGGAACAGGATGACAGCATCATGGGCACGAGAACCGGTATTGTGAACAGAATCAAACGGGTCATTGTTGCTTCCTCGCGGGGTCTGCCCGATGCACGATCGAGACGATCAACGCCCAGGATCATACATTCCCTGCGTCCTGAGTACACGTTCGGGGGATGGCTTTTTTCGAAGGCGTCGTCAAACTCGGCGGACGCCTGCTTTATCGGGTGCGGGCGGGAAGAGGTGAAAACGTGGGTATTCTTGAGAAAATCGGCGATTCTAGGGTCAGTGCGATCATTCGGACCGGCGACGCGGACCTTGCGCGGAAAGCGATGCGGGCGGCGGTGTCGGGCGGGTTTCGTCTTGTGGAATTCACCCTGACCACGCCGGACGCGCTGTCGCTGATTCGTGAGTTTTCGAGCGAGCCTGATCTGCTGGTTGGGGCCGGGACCGTGCTCGAACCGGAGCAGGCGAGGGCGGCAGTGGAGGCGGGGGCGCGTTTTCTGGTTTCGCCGGTTTTCGACGCCCGCATTGTGGAGGAGGCTAAGCGACTCAAGGTCGTGAGCATTCCCGGGACGTACACGCCGAACGAGATGGTGGCAGCCGACCGAGCGGGTGCGGATATTTTGAAGGTTTTCCCCTCGCCGCCGAATGTGCCGGAATTCATCACGGCTGTCTTGGGGCCTTTGCCGCATTTGCGTCTTTTTCCGACGGCTGGGGTCGATGAGGACAATTTCGTCAAGGTGCTGGAGGCTGGGGCGTTTGGGGTGGGGTTTGTGCGATCGTTGTTCGATCCGCGCGATATGTTGGCTGGTGATTTCGATGCGATTGAGGCTCGGGCGGCCCGGATCATGGCTCGGCTGCGGGATTGTCAGGGGGCGTCCGCGTGAATTTCGACGGGATTCGCGCGTTGACGTTCGATTGCTACGGTACGCTGATCGACTGGGAGTCGGGGATTCTCGGCGTGCTGAATCCGTGGGCGAAACGGAACAGTGTATCCGTGTCTGATGAAGAATTGCTGGCGGATTTTGCGGAATTCGAGCCGGCTTGCGAGCACCAGACACCTGACGCATTGTATCCCGATATATTGCGTGCGGTGTTCCGGCGTATTGCGACGCGACACGATATCGCATTCGTGCAGAGTGACGCGGATCATTTTGCGATGTCGGTGGGTGCGTGGTGTCCCTTTCCGGACACTGTTGCCGCGCTCGCGCGACTCAAGCGTCGATTCAAGCTGGCCATCGTTTCCAATGTGGATGCGAAGTCGATAAGCCGATCAGTCTCATTACTTCAAACTGAATTCGACGCGATTGTGACGGCTGAGGAGGTCGGGGTGTACAAGCCGGACCACCGTATGTTTCATCGCGCGTTCGCGAAACTGGGTGAACTCGGCGTCGAGCGAGGCGAAATAGTTCACATTGCACAGAGTCTCTATCACGACCACGTGCCCGCGAAGGCGCTTGGAATGAAGACTGTGTGGGTTGACCGCAATGCAAGTGCCACGGGCGGCGCGACCCGAACGCCCGATGCCGACGTGTTTCCCGATCTGACCGTCAGGACATTGGCTGAGTTTGCGGATGTTGTGGGTCTGTGACGGGAGCAGCAAACCCGAAAGCGTGTAGCATGCACCTCCCGAGTGTATCCCATTCTGGGGTGGCACGGTCTGGCGCAGCCAGGCCGTGGAGTTCCGCAACGCCCACGGCCTACCGACTGCGCCGGTAGACCGTGCCACCTTGCACTACGAGTGGCCACCCGTATTGGGATGCACGCGCACCTACCCATTCTCAATCATTTCACTTGAGTCGAGCGGGACGTTTGTGTATGATCGTGGCCCGATAACCCGCAACACTTTCGAATGCTGGCCAACAGGAGGACAATTATGGGACGAATGACGCTGTCGATTCTCTGTCTGGGTTGTGTGTCTACTGCTTTTGCGGGCGGAGCGGGCGTGCCTTTGCACCTCAATCATCAGGGTGTGGTGGCTGTGAACGGCGTTCGGTTCACCGGTCAGGGCAGTTTCCGATTCGCGCTGGTCAATCCGGCCAACGGCAGCAACTTCTGGACGAACGACGGCACACGCATCGGAGAGCAGGATCAGCAGCCGGACACAGCCGTCACACTGACAGTGATCAATGGCATCTACAATGTCCGCCTTGGCGATGGCGGAATGGCTGCTATTGATGCAGCCATTTTCGACACGCCCGATGTGTCGCTGCGCATCTGGTTCGACGACGGTCGTGGAAACGGCACGCACCAACTTTCTCCCGATCAGCGCATCGCGAGCGCTGCGTTTGCCGTGCACAGTGCGACTGTGGATGACAACGCCATTACCTCCGTCAAGATTGCAGACGGGGAAGTCGGCAATGTGGACTTGGCTGATGGGGCAGTGACATCTGGCAAGATCGCGGATGGGGCGGTGGCTAACGCGGACTTGGCTGATGGGGCTGTCAACGGTGTGAAGATTGAGGACGAAACCGTTACGGCGGCGGACTTGGCGGTGAATTCGGTGGGTGGCGATGAAATCGTGAACGACGCGGTGACATCCGCGAAGATTGCCAACGGCGAGGTTGGTACCGCCGACTTGGCTAACGACTCAGTCACCAGTGCCAAGATTCAGGACGGATCTGTTACCGTGGCGGACTTGGCGCCCAATTCGGTAGACGGCGCCGAGATTGTGAATAACGCCGTCACGTCAACGAAAATCGCGAGCGACGCTGCGTCGCTCAACAGGGTTTCCGGCGGGACGATGTCGTCAGTTGGGGGCAATGTCGGGATCGGGACGAATGCGCCTGAGGCAAAGCTTGATGTTGATGGTGAAATCAAGGGATTTGGGGTCGTGCCCATCGGGTCGATTATTGCTTGGCATAAGAATCCGAATCCGAACGATCCTGATGCCGTTTTGCCGCCACCTGATGGATGGCTGGAATGCAACGGGCAAGTTCTGCCGCTGGATAGTCCATTGCGTGATACTGGAGCGACCAATGTTCCTCGATTGAATCAATCGGATGATGGGTACTCAGGCGGACGCTTTCTTCGTGGCGGAACGACCTCAGGCACCCCTCAAGATGCCACAATGGTAGCCGACAATCCGAAAGTTGGGATACACGCATTCCCGGGCACAGTGAGGAATCCTGACAACATTCCGACCGTGCCAGTCCCCCCTCCCTTTGGCAATGTCGGCGTCATTCAACAGTCGGGTTTAGGCCTGCAAATCCCGTTCGCCGCTGTTCGTCCCAGAAACATGTCCGTAGTGTGGATCATGCGAATTAAGTGACCGCATGTGCGAAGGGAACTTTGAACGGAATAGAACTTGGGCGGAATTCGCAACTCTCATTCCACACTCCAACGGATTTTGGGGGAGCAGGCTTGTCGCGAATGACGTGGAAACTCGACCGCTTTGCGATGTCGGTGAAAGTGGGAGAAGAGGGAGGGACAGTCATCTATTAATTGGGGATTGGCGATGGATCGGGTAGGTTTTCGGTACAGGGCCAGCGCGCACAACTGAGTATTTAGGAGGGCTGGCGCTGGCCTGCTCCCCAGGAGCTTGGTATATGTGTTATGAGAGTTTCAGTGGCCCCAAGGCGGTGTCAGTGAAACCCGTGCGGCGTCGCGTCATGAACGATGCGTAATCCGGTGATCCGTTGAAGAAGAGTTGTTTCTTCTTGCAGGACCGCGTTCTCGCTGAGCATGGAACCGGCGATTCGTGCAACGTCACGGCTCACACCGGTTGAAAACCGGTGCCACACAGGAACAGGAAACCAGTGCGACACAGGTCAGAAAACGTGTGCTGCACTTGGCGCCCATATTCTTCAACAGGGTTCCAAAGGTCACTGCGGGCTGTTGATTGCGTTTTGTAGTGCGGCCCAGTCGATCAAGTCTATGTCGTCGTCATTGTCGAAATCTACATTGACGCAGCCCTTGAAGACGGGGCCTTGGCCTGTGCCGGTGAAGCAGATGGCGAAGCCGGCGTAGTCGATGACATCTACTGTGCAGTTGCCGTCGAGGTCGCCGGGCAGGACAATGGGGCCAACCTGACACACGTCGGGTACGACGTTGGCGTCACAGTCTTCGAGGGGCGACCCGAATATCTGCATCGC
This sequence comes from Phycisphaerae bacterium, assembly GCA_029260215.1. Lineage (GTDB taxonomy): Bacteria > Planctomycetota > Phycisphaerae > UBA1845 > UBA1845 > OFTM258. The sequence continues at coordinate 16,877 of JAJDDQ010000047.1, read as the reverse complement.
CATTTCCAACCCCTCCGATTGCCAAATGGTTCCGGGGGTTTCCGCATTGTCGAAAGCGTGTTGGGGCAAGCCGTTAAGCGGATCGAGGTCGCCGGTTTCCCAGAAAAAACCGTCCGGATTGCCGGTGGTGTTGTTGAAGATTTCGATGAAGTATCCGCCCGCACTGAGCAGGACGGGGTTGGGCAGTGTGACGGCGAATTTCCACTCCTGAAGCCCGAACACCTCAACGCCGGTCTGTACGCGCGTGGCTGGCAGGTTGGGCTGGGTTGAAACGACCGCGCCTGGGGCTGTGCCGTTGCGATTGTGGACGATGATGGTGAATGAGTCGGCTGCTCCGGCGTTGCTGTTCGGCGAATACAGGCCCCAGAATGCGATGGCTTCGAGCATCTGGTCGCCGTCGATAACGAAGTCGTCCGCGACGCTCTGCGGCAGTCCGGACTGTGGATCGGAATCGCTGGCGAACGCCTGGGCTTGGTTGGGCAATTGTTGGAGCAAAACTTGGCCGACGTTGATGTCGCATGCGTCGGGCACGCCGTTCACATCGCAATCGCCTGCGGTGGCGGATTGAATTTCGCAGCCGTCGAGAATGGAGTTGCCGTTGCAGTCGTCTGTGTTGGTGGTGTTGCCACCGGCGATCTCGATCAGCCCCCCGAACGGCACGGCGCCGCTGCCGACACCGGTGCGAATCAGGTATTCGGTTCCCGCCTGGCCCATGAACAATGCCTGCGCCTGCGATCCGCAGGTCTCATCGGCACAGGTGACGAGGCGTGTGTCGTCGGCAGGGCACTGGCAGCCTTCGTAGACAGCCAATCGTCCGTCTTCGATGTTGTCGCACATGCTGACGAGGATTTCGTCATCGCACAGGGGCGTGTAGCAGAACCAGATGTCGTTCTCGAAAGTCAGGCCTATGCCCTCGTCGCAACCGGCTGAGAGCGGTGGGCCGTCGGTGGTGGCACCGATGGTGGTGATGATGAATTCGCCGGTAGAGGCGACCTGGATCGCGTCTTCGCAGGCGTCGTTGAGGATGGCTCCGGAGCAGCTTCCGCAGCCGAACTCCTTGACCCGGCCTACGCAGACGTCGTCCCATTGGTTGGTACAACAGAATGGGTCTTGATCACAGACGCAGTCCTGTATGATTTCCACGTCGCAGCCCGGCGTTCCGTGCGGTTCGCAGCAGGAGAAGGAGCACGCACCGCAGCTTTCATCGGCGATGGTGACGCAACTTGCGTCCCACTGCGTTGTGCAGCAGAAGGAATCGATCGCGCACACGCAGGTCTCGACGTCGGTGTCGGTGCAGCCTGCGTTGGCTTGAGGTACGCAGCAAGCTCCGCCGGCCTCCGGGGGTGCTTGCGCCGTAGCGGAGGTTCTGAGCGAAGTTGCGACGCGCGATTGCGCCTGCGCGATCTGGGCGAACGCAAGCGTACCGATGGCCAATGTCAAAAAAGTGCGGGCGCGGATCATTCTCTTTCCTCCTGCCGTGGCTGTGAATACCCCGTCGACGTTCGTTATGCACACGGTGTCCCGTAGCGGCTGGTTGCCTGTTGGCTGCGACCGCAGGGAAACCCCCTCGGTAGATTGTTTCGCGGTTTGCGTGTGTTTTCAAGTGCGCGTCGCGAAGGCGTCTCAAACGAATTTGATTAACGGACGTTGTGCAGTTCGATTTCGCCTCCGCAAGCGTCGTCGAAACGCATGGCTGCCTCCACGGACGCCTTGGCGATGTCTGCGGCTGATCCTTTGCGATTGTACAGCGTATGGGCTGCCCCGAGCGAGTAGGTGGCACCGCTGCCGATGGCGGTGAACGCGCTGTGACGCCAGACTGTAAGATTTCCGTGGATGTCGAAGATTCCGTATTTGTTGGCGATAAGGAAACTTGAGTCGAGATCGGTGAAGGGTGACTCCGTGCCGTCGCGCTGGTCCTTTACGAGCGAGTAGCGTTCGCGAAGTACTTTCCAAAAGTTCAGGAAGAAATCGAAGATGACCCGCTCGTCCTTGAGTGCCGGCACGCGACGCTTCTTGTTGAAATGAAAGTCGATAATGTTCTGGTACAGCGACCAGCCGGCCAACCCGATGTAGGACGATCCGATGCGGAGAATTTTCGATCGCCCGGAGAGATCGCGGCCATAGTCTTTCTGCGAGCCGGTGAGGTAGAGCGTGTCGGCTGCGATGGCGGTTTCGCCGTTCTTGGTGACCGCGACGATGATGGACATCCAAGGCTCCTGTGTCGGTGTGTGCGTGTGCGTCGGGGCATCTTATCGTGTCGATATGGCTTGCCGTCAAGTCGGGCGGTGATCCTGTGGCCTCGTCGCAATTGCGGAAACGCGGGGCGGGAGATAGGGTTGGCTCGCGATGGGAACCCGCGTTATTCGAACCGTTCTTGTGCTCACACTTCCGTTATCCTGGGCGGGGACGGCTGTCGCGGCTGATCGTTCCGAGTCGGTGACTGTTTCGGCTGCCTCCAGTCTGTCCGACGCGTTCGGGGAAATCCGTTCTGCCTATTGCGCAGCCCGCTCGGACTGTTCGATCCACTTGAATTTCGGCGGCTCGAATCATCTTCAACGTCAGATCGAAGCTGGCGGCGGGCGTGGCGTAGACGTTTTCGCGTCGTCGGGACGTGGGCCTATGGATGCGCTGGTCGCGTTGGGGCTTGTGGATTCGGGTGATGTGCGCGTGTTTGCCGGGAACGAAATCGTCCTGATCAGGCCTGCGTTCGGTGGGGTGTTTCCGGGCGACTTTCACGATTTGACGGACGCCCGAGTGAGTCGATTGGCCATCGCAGCCGAGCGCGTGCCGGCTGGTGATTACGCTCGGCAGGTTTTGGATCATCTCGGTCTCACTGACCAATTGAAGCCCAAGTTTGTCGAGACGATTCACGTGCGGCAGGTGCTGGATTATGTGGCGCGCGGCGAAGTGGATGCGGGGCTGGTGTATGCCACGGACGCAGCTTTGGGGGGCGATGCGATCGTGATCGCGGCGCGGGCGCGGTCGGGTTGGCATGCGCCGGTGGCGTATCCTGTGGCAGTGTTGAATGCGTCGGCCCATGCGGAGCTTGCGACGGGCTTTGTGGATTTTGTTTGCGGCGAGGACGGCCGGGCGATTCTCGCGCGCCACGGGTTCAAGCCGCCACTGGTGGATTCCGTTCGGGCGGTCAGGCGATTGGATTCGCCGGCGGGCGATTCGATGGCGTGGACCGCGTTGAAACTTTCGCTGATCGCGTCGTTCCGGGCGATGTTCGTGGTCATTCCGCTGGGTGCGGGGATCGGGCTGATGCTCGCGAAAGGACGATTTCCCGGGCGGGAATTTCTGGATGCCGTTTTGACCCTGCCGATGATTTTGCCTCCGACCGTGATCGGCTATTACCTGATAATCGTTCTCGGAACGCAGTCGGTGGCGGGCCGGGCGTTGGATTCTGCGCTTGGCGTGCGTATTTCGCTAACGCTTTGGGGAGCGTCGCTGGCGTCGGCGGTGATCGCGTTGCCGCTGATGATCAAATCGTCGCGGGCTGCGTTCGAGTCGGTCGATCGGGAATATGTGTTGGCATCGTACACGCTGGGCAAGGGCAGGCTTGAGACGCTCGCGCGCGTGACACTTCCATTGGCGCGACATGGTTTGTTCGCGGGCGCGATTTTGAGCTTTGCCCGTGCGGTGGGCGAGTTCGGGGCGACGTTCATGGTCGCGGGAATCATTCCCGGCCAAACGATGACCATGCCGGTGGCGATTTTTCACGCGTTTACCAATCACGACGACAAAACCGCGCACGCGCTGGCGCTGGTTCTGACGGTTTTTTCCGTGATCGTCATCTACCTGACTAACCGGCTGAATGATTGGCAGACGAAGCGCTTGCGGGAGCGGCCTGACCGTGCTTGAGGTAAATATTCAAAAGTCGCTGGGCCGGTTGAATCTCGACGTGTGCTTCACGCACGAGGGGGGCGTGTCGATCCTGTTCGGACCCAGCGGCGCGGGCAAGACGACCGTGCTGCGGATGATCGCGGGCATCGTCAAGCCGGACAGTGGGTCGATTCGGTTCGACGGCCGGACTCTGTTTTGCTCGGAAAAGCGGATCAATGTTGCAATCCAGCGGCGGCCGATCGGCTTCATTTTTCAGCATCACAATCTCTTTCCGCACATGAGCGTGCTGCAAAACATCGCGTACGCTGCGGCTGGCGAGGCTGAGGTCGATCGGTGGATCGAGTCGTTTCACCTCGGGCATGTAGCCGACCGTTTTCCCGGCTCGCTTTCGGGCGGGGAACGGCAGCGGGTGGCCATCGCTCGTTCGCTGGCGACCAAGCCTGATCTGCTGCTTATGGATGAGCCGATGTCTTCGCTCGATGTCGGGACACGTCATCTTTTGCTTCAGGAGCTGCGTGACTTGCAGCGCGAGACGCGCGTGCCGATCGTCTATGTGACGCACGATGTCAGTGAATCTTTTCGACTCGGCGATCGCGTGTTGGCCATCGAGGGCGGTCGCATTGTGCAGGACGGTCCGCCGATTGACGTGTTTCACACGCCCGCGAGCATTGCCATCGCGACGCTCTCCGGGACGGAGAACATTCTTGACGGCGTGATCGAAGCCCATCATCCCACCGACAACACAACGGACCTGCGCATCGAAAACATCACAATGCACGTGCTGCTTTGTCGCGGCGCGGTCGGTGAGCGCGCGGTGGTGGCGATTCGCCCGGAGGACATACTCGTCGCGCTGCGTGAATTGCCCGAAACGAGCGCTCGCAATCAGTTGGCCGGTCGCGTGGTCAGCGTGGAGCACGATGTGCTGTCGTCGTTGCTGGTTGCCGTCGATGACGGGCCTACGCTTCGGGCGCGGGTGACGCGGCGATCGATCGATTCATTGGGTTTGAAAGAGGGCGTTGCGGTCTGTTTGTTAATCAAGGCGTGGGCCTGTCACGAAATCGCAGCTGAGGCACGCGCGTGAGAGCGTTATGAAAATGCGAGCCAGGCTGACGGTATTGTATCTGGTGGCTGTTTCGCTGGCTGTCTTCCTGGTACGCGACCCCCGGTTCGTGCCGCTGGTGCTGGTCGTGCATTTGATCGCCGCGCTGTGGATGGGTGTTCGCTGGCGGGAGATCGGACGGTCGCTTTGGCGATTGCGAATCCTGCTTGTTTTTCTCGTGGTGATGCAGGCTATGTTTCCGCCACGGACACACTTCGTGGTCGAATGGCTTACCGGTGGCGTCGCGTTGTCGGAGAGGCCGAGCTGGGAATACGGTGCAGCCGCCGGCGTGTTTCAGGTGTGTCAGATTTTCGCGATGGTCCTCGTCTCGACGATTGTCCGAACGATGGGCAACGGGCGGGCTTTCGTCGAGGGCATGCGTGGTTTGTTCGTGCCCGCATCGGCTGTCGAGGTCGTGGACGCTTGCTTCGGGCAGCTTCAGGCTGATCGTAAGTCTAAGCGGCGGGGCAGGGGAGAATCGGGTGCCAGTGGTTCGGACGATGGCGGCGCGCATCCGATTCATTCGCTGCTCGCCGGCGATGTCGGCTGGATTGTCGATCGTCTGGAGGGGGAGATCGGTGAAGAGCTGCTGCATGAATCGGACACATCAGCCGCGCACGATGTACGGCTGATGACGCGTGTCACGATGGTGCTCATGTCGCTGCGCCTGCTGCGGCTGACGCCGGGGACCGGTCTGACGCCGGGGTTTCAGAACGTGGCTGTGATTCCGTTGCTCTGCCTGGCGGCGGATCGGACCACGCGGCGGTGGAGTGCGGGCGTGGTGGGAGCAGCCACGGGCGTGTTGTCCATCATGCTGGGGTTGGGTCGCAACGGCGTGTTTATTCTGCCCGCGCACATTCTGCCGGGCATCGTCATCGACATCGGCTGGCGAATCGTGGGGCGTGGAAAACCGACCATGACAGGGTGCGCGATTTTGGGTGCGTTGGCCGGCTTTACGCGCTTCACGGGGATGATGCTGGTGCTGTTGCTGCTGGACAATCCGGAATTGCTGGCGGCGGTTCCGGTCTTTAGCCTCGGGCACGTCGTATTCGGTGGATTGAGTAGCCTGGTGACGATGACTTTGATTCGTGAATCGCGCGGGCGGAACGCGCGAAACGGCGACGCTTGATATCGTCAGTCGGTCTTGCAAATCTCCCGCGTGACCGTGGTCGCGTAAGAGCCGGGCGGTAGCGCGAACATTAAGCGCAGGAACTGCCCGTGGTCATCCCGGCCTGCATCGACGTCGATTTCGCGAATCGGAACACGGATCGGGCGACGCGCACCGTCGAGTTTGATTCCGTCAATGGTGCGAAAAACATCTATCGGCAGGTCCGCTCCGTGTAACAACTCGTCTTCGATTTCGCCCGGTTGGCCGGTGGTCGCGGTCATGCGTTTGCCGAAAATCGGTCCTGTCGCTGAAATCTCGAACGCCGTGCAACGTGGCTGTTCCGCCAAAACATCTTCGACGGGGAAGCAGGCACCATTCGCGTGTTTGTAGGCCAAGTCGCCGAGTTGAATCTGATCGATCGTGTCCATGCGTTGGGCGACAACCCGGTTGAACAACTCGCTCTGAAAGGCTGAGAGGTACAACCTCCGCAACGAACGATCGACCGCCCGCCAAGCGCGACGGGCGTTGCCGTGGCTGCGGATCAAAGCCGCACCGAGCCGGATTTGTTCGCGGCAGGCACCGGGCCAGGCTTCAACGGATTCTTCCAGATTGCCCTCGTCGAACAATTCCCTGGCGCGTCGAATCGCCCCTTCGTCGTGATGGTTGGGCCGACCGAGAATGATCGCGACAGCGCCGTCGTAGTCTCCAAGCAGAATGCATCTGCCGATACCCGCGTTGTCACCGCGAATGCCGAACCGCTGAGGCCCGAAATAATTCGGCGCGCCGCGCCGTTGCAGTGTTTCGAGGACGTTTCGGGCGGTGTCGAGTTGTTCCGGTTCGACGTCGCGAATGCGGATTTCGAATCGATTGCCCGCCAGATGGCCTGTCTTGAGCTTGTTCCCGTGGCGAGTGACATCCAATATCCGCATCCCCCCAAGGTCGAGCTTGCCCACCACGTCTGGGTCCACGTGTTCGATTGAAAGCGTTTGGCGTGTGATCGCCTGAGCGTCTTTCAGCCCGGCGAATCCGACGTCGCGCGGGTTCTTGCCCAGCGCCCGGGCCAACCGTTGAGTGGCCTGCGGTGTCGTCATTCGGTGCTTCTCGATGCGCACGTAGACGTGCGTTCCTTCGCCGCAGGGTTCGTAGAGCGGAATCTCCTCGACGATGAAATCCTCGGGACGCTGCTTAATCACGCCGCCAATGCCCGCAACGTCGGCGGTGAGGTGGGGCGGGGTAGTCGGTTCGTGTTGAATCATGCCGCCGATTGTAGTCGCGACCGGCCACACGCAAAGTGCCGGACATCGAATCCGGCTCGTGCAGGCTGCGCCTTCGCGGAGGCGCGGAACAGGGACCGAGAACGTTGACACGGCGGGTTGGCCGGGTAAGTTGTCTGGGTCCAGGCCCCGTGGCACAATTGGATAGCGCGTCGGTTTCCGGAGCCGAAGGTTACAGGTTCGAACCCTGTCGGGGTCAGTAATACACGCCTGAATTCGCGCGGGTTTACGATTGCCCGTTTTGAACCACATCGCACGCCTTTAGGGACACGCTGGGTTTCGCGGTAATCTGACCACGGATTCAGGAGAAAGTTGGGTTGTCCCCAACGCAGGCCGCGATTCTCGGACATTCTGCACGCGTCTGATTGTGACCAAACATCTCTTGCTCTACCGGCTTTGCGAATCGTAAGTTTGACTGTGTTGCGTACCGGGACGCGTGCGACAGGCGACCGTCATTGGGCCTCAGCGATGCACTGGCTGGGGCGGCTATCAACCCGATCGGCCTCTTTGAGACGCGCTTCCGGTTGGCGTACATTCGGAGTCCAGGAATTGAGACAGACCAAGACCATCGCGAGACAGGTGCATCGTCAGCGGGCGGCTTCCCTGCTGTCCAAGCTGCCGACATGCAAATGGGTCATACACAATTCCGATGTTCTCGACGAGCTTGGACGGATCGAATCCGATCACGCGCTCATCGAAATCGCCAAACGTATCTGCCAGATCAAACCCTCCACCATCGAAGCCATCGAAATGGTGCGCCGGCACAGGGAATTCGATCAGTTGGCTGACGAGCTTGTGCATCTCGTCAACGACTATCGCAAGCGCCATCCCTCGACAACGCGGCACGAGGTGCTTCGCGCTTTGGAGACAGCCGGCATGATGCTGGGGAAATCGACCGAAGTCGGCGAGCCGGGGTCGCATCAATTCCTCCGTCGAAACGGTATTTGATTGAAATGGATTGTTCCGACAGATGCTACGCGGTGGGGCGGCTGTTCAGCAGTGTCTGGACCAGGTTGATCAGGGCTGTGCGATCGATGGGCTTGCTGAGGTAGTCGTCCGCGCCGCATTCGGTGGCACGTTCGATGTCGCCGGTCTCGTTGAGGGCGGTGACCATGACCACGAGAATTTCACGCGTCTTGGGATTGCTTTTGAGTTGCTTGCAAACTTCAAACCCGCTCATACGCGGCATCATAATATCGAGCAACACAAGATCCGGCGGGGAGGATGCGATCTTGCTCATCGCCTCGATACCGTCGGAGGCCGTCGTGACGGAAACCCCGGGCATGTCCTCGAGATAGACGTCGAGCAATTCGAGGTTCTGCGCGTTGTCATCGACAATGAGGATGTTGGCCAGCTGTTCGGCGCTGCTTTGGTCTGTCATGTCGTCACTCTCCAACCGGCGTGCGAGGCGTCCGTGTGTGGAGAATAGGCGTTGCCGTCGATGCTGGCAAATACTGGTTGTCGACGATCGTGTGGTCGGGCTGTCGAAATCGATTGGGTGTAAAAAGAAAAGCCCCCGCCAGCTCGATGCTGGCGGGGGCAATGTTAATTACAGAGTACGCGTCAGCCGTGCCTTACGGCTGCGTATTGTTCATGCCGACGTTGCCCCACGGCTGTGTGGACGGGAACACGCCATTGACGATCTGGCGGAACCGCAGCAAGTCGAACGGATCCGACGCAAGGTTGCGGTTGATGTCGATGAACAGAGTCAACGGTCCCGGCGGGACGACTTGGCCATTGACGTACTGGCGGAAGCGCAGCAAGTCGAACGGTCCACACGTGCCCATTTGGTCTACGTTGCACGGCAGGAAGCCCAGGTCGACACGGTCCGTCTCATCGACGCCCGGACCCTCGTTGCCATTGCTCAACACAGCCGCTCCGTCGTCTTCAGCACACACGTTGGAAGCCGTGATCGTGGTCCACTCACGCAGTGTGATGGGCCGATTCCACGTGACCTCGACGTAAGACGGATCTCCGCCCAGATAGGTTGCACCGGTGATCGTCGGAGCCGCTCCGCCACCCGTTTCGGCGATGGAGAACGCGGATCCGTCGATGTCGGCACCACCGCACGTCACGACAGCTTCGGAGAACCGAATGCTGACGCTGGCCAAGCCCAAGTTCAGATCGACACTATTGTCGCTCTCAAGTGCCGGATCGATGTAGCCGCTCGGAGGCGTGGTTTCACCATCGAAACCGTTCGCGTGAACGATCTGCGGCGGAACCGGAGCGGTCGCCTGAGCCAGGATCGTGGCTGATCCGCCGGTGAAGCAGACACCCTTGAAGTTGAGCTTTTGACTCAACGCCACGGTCGGATCGACATCCTGCGAAAGGGCACCGTTGCACAAGCGTTGCAGACGACCGGTGACACTGATTCCGTTGGTTGTCGGATCGGTGTCGTAGGCAGCCACAGCGCTGAAGACCGACTCGACGGTGCTGCCCATCGGGACGTTCTCACGCAGTGCGTCAGCCTCGGCAGCGGAAATGCCGCCAATGGTGTCGAACAGGTTTTCGATTTCCATCATCGAAACCCCGGCACCGTCAACCTCGTCGTACATCTTCCAGGGAGCGCCAACCCCGCGCCAACGATTACCGTTGAATGTCGGGTCACCACTCTTGCTCTGGAAGCCGTTGATCGTCGCGAGGGTCCGGTCAACGCGATAGCCAAGCCCGGACGCGGTCGTGCCCAGGTTCGTGCTGTCGACGCTGTCGCCGCAGATGACCTTGTTCGAGCCCGCAACGCGAACCTCGAACGAGTAGTCGGTCGGCGGTGTCGCGGCATCCGGCTCAGCACCCCAAGCCGGGTTGTCGTCAATGCCGGCACGGAAAGCAGCGACGCCGTCGCTGTTGCCACCCTGCGCGAACGACCATGCCCAGTTGAACGTTTCGCCGGCCGTGTTGTTGATAACCGAGATCCAGATGGTCTCGTTGGCACCAACCGCGAGCGGCGGATTCAGCTTGTACGTGTACTCAAACACGTGGGCACCGGGATCACCGGACACTTCGCCCGAAATCCTCGTGACATCCGCATTGGACGGAGAGTAGAACGTCAGCAGGCCGTCCGGAACATTGTTTCCGTCAGACCAGATTTCAATCGTGAAATCGTCGACATCCGCAGCCGGTGACGTCGTACCGTACGTGCCACGCCAGACCAGCGTGTCGACAGTACCGGCGTCAAAGAACGTGAAACTGTCGGCGGCTTGGTTACCACCGGCGGTTCCAAACGCGAAGTCCGAAAACGTGCCACTGAACCCGTCGCCGCGAACGGCGAACGGCTGCGTCCAGACGATTTCGCCGTCCTCAACGCGCCAGTTACCACAGGCAACGTCGCTGGGCAGATCCTTCGTCGGGATTTCGAGACGCTCGCTGTTAAGGCAGAACGCCAAGTCCGACGCGCCCATCTTCTGGACGATACGGTCGCCGTCAGCGTCATCCGGCTCGACGCATTCCAGCGTAAGCGGATCGTCCGTCGTGACGTCACAGTCGTACCCGTTGCCGTTGAGCGGATCGTCTATGGCACAATCGTCGCCTTCACCGAGGAAGACCGGAGCGATGTCCTGCAGGAAGGAACCGTCACCGTCGTTCGACAGCGAGAAGAACAACTGAGCACCCGGCGAAACATCGTCCAAAGCCAATTCCAACCAGTAGGTCGTGTTGGCCTCAGCGGTGAACGGTGTCGCGAAATTCAGCGAAACGCGATCGAAATCATCGATGTTGGAGGTCGTAACGAACGGAGCACCGGACGTGCCTTCCGTAATGATGTTGTCTACGTTCGGCAGGCCGGCGTCGCACACTTCACCCGCATCGTCATCCATCGTGCCGAGAACGCGGACCCGGAACACATGGTCCGGTCCGACAACGTCAGCCGGTGTGACCCAGAACGAAACCGACGCGATCTCCGTATTGGCTGCGACAGAGAAGCTGTCCGCCACCGGGAAGAACTGGTCATCCTCGGCGTCGAAAATACCACCGACAGCCGGATTGGACTGGATGGGGTCGGGACTCTGAATAGCCACACAAGTGTCGAGCAATGTCTGACACTTGGCGTTCGTCGGCGGCACCACGCGGTGCGCTGCGAGCGGCGGATTGTTGATGACGTCGACGTGCTGGAGACCGACGACTGTCGGTGATCCGCCATTGTCCGCCACGCCCGGAATGAAGTTGGCGTCACCCGGAACGATGTCGCTGCCCTCGCCGAGCGACTTGACCCACGGGCCTGTCGCTTCGAGGACGAACGCATCCAGTCCCAGTGAGCCGGTATCAATCAGAATGGCGTGGAACGGATCGCACAAACGCGTGTAGGTGATCAGCGGCTGAACGAGAAGACGCGACGTCAGCGATCCACCGGCGTTGTCTTCCTGTCGCACTGCCAGCGTCGAGGACGGTGCCACCGCGAGATTCAGGTCGTAGCAGCCGGTGGGATCGGTACCACCACCGTCGATTTCAGGCGCGAACGAAATCGCACACGTCTCCGCGCCGATGACTCCGTTCGGAGCCGGATCCTGAATTTGGCCAGCCGAAGCAACCATCGCGAAGTACACGCCGGCACCCAGGTTGACGTTGATCGAGGGATCCGCCAGACCCACCTGGTCGTCGGAAGCAATCAGGTTCCCGTTGCTGTCGAACAACCAAAGTGATGTCACAGCGTTCTGACCGGCGGCGCAATTGCAGTCGACATTGTTGAGCGAATCGACACCCAGCGCAAGGCTGGACCCGAAGGCGAGCGTGAAGCGGTACACATCCGCGTCCTGATCACCAGGCCAGAACGGTGCGAAGTCGCAGTCCTGACGGTTGCCGATCACGCCGGCGACTTGGCGCGGCGCACCTTCAGCGAGAATGCCGAGGTCGTCAAAGTTGGCGATCACATCGTTGCCGAGGGCTCCTTCAGTGTCGCCCGCCTCGCATACGCCAACCTCGTTGGCACCGATCGAAGGATCGCTGCCGGAAAGGTAGTAATCGACCACCCAGCTCTCGTCCCAGTTCTGGTCGGCACGAGAGACAGACAGGTAGTCACAACCACGCAGGTGCAGGCGACGGATCTCGCTTGAGACAAGCCCGTCCGCGTCTTGCGGGAAGTTGAGGTTGCCGGGGCAGCACTCGCTGCTGTTGCCCGCTGCGACCAAACAATCGAGGACGGCCGAGTCATCGGCATCGACGATGTCGTCGCCGTTGTAATCGAGGAGTTCACAGTCGCCTGGGAACGGATCGGTCGTCCCGTTGCAAGCGACGAACGCAGCAACATCGGCTGCGTCAACGACCCCGTCCGGCGCGAACGCTTGCGGATCTCCGCCAGGTCGGCTGAAGTCACCGGAGCATCCGGAGAAATCGATGTCGTCGTTACGATTGACCTCAGAGTCCGTGTTCGTCTCTGAGAAATCGCGAGAGACACCGGTCATGCGCACACGTTGGTCGATGTCTGCCGCAGCGCCAAGACCGGCGCGATCGAACAGTGAACCCGAAACTGAAAGTTCCACCCACGTACCGTCGTCGCCGGCAGCGTCGTCGCAGTCTTCCTTGGGGGTGTTGAAGTTGTCCCGCCCGGCAGTGATGCTGGGAAGAACCTCGTCCACGTTAGCACCGACCTGCATGTTCAGGTTTCCGCAACCCAAGACGTTGCAGTCGTTTGGTCCGCCGATGATGCCGACAGGCGCGCCATTAATGGTGATGCACAGCTTTGGCTTCGTACCGTCGGTCGCGGATACGATCAGCCGCGGACCTGCAGATGTCACTGTCAGAACGCCGCCCGCACCCGTATCACACCCGGCGCCATCATTGAAGTCCAGCGCAATGACCTGGGCAATGAATTCAGCCGAGAAATTCGGGGGAAGGGTAGCTTCCGCGAAGCAATCTGCGCCAAACACCGTGTCGGTCGGGCAGCTGCCGCCTTCGCAATCTGTGATCGGAGCCGTCGTCGGCGTCACGCGAAGTGTGCATGGCGAGTTGCCACCCGAAAAAGTTGCAACGGTGGTGCCGCCGTTCGGCGCGAAGGCCAACAGCGACAGACCCATGTCGATCAACTCAGCCGGGGTACCGACGTCGACAGGATCGTACGGGCCACCAGCAGGTCCCTGGATCATCGGCTCGCCGCTTTGCGGAGGCGTCCACGACTGGAGCACGCCGAAACGGTCCTCGTTGGCAGACGGCGTAGCCGTCATACCGATCCAGTATTTGACACCCGCGGAGAAGACGAAAAACTCTCCCTGAAAATTAAACTGAGCTTCCAGGGCGGAGTCAGCTCCGAACCCTTCAGTGTCGATGTTAACTGAGGTAAATGTACCATCCAAGGGGTTGTGCGGACCGGATACGAAAACCGGCGGATCGATCGCAGTCACACCCGAGCCGTCGTCTTCCCAGATACGCAGGAAGAAGTCGCTTCCCGGATCGTCGGGATCGGCGTTGAAATTCGGCGTGCCGACGTACGCGATGTGAATGGCCACGACCGGGGTCGGTTCGTTGAAGATTACGTCGTCCATAGTCTGGAGCGTGCCTTCGTCGGAGAAGATCGCGAAACCCGTTCCTGGCGGCCATGGCGGCGTCATGAAAATCGACACCAACTCGCCCCCACCCTCCGGAGCGCCACCCCCGACGACTGGATTGGCGCGCATGGCAGCCGGACGCTTCGCGTTGGTCTGCACGTCGCCGGTTGGCTGCGCAACCGCAGACGCGTTGATCGCGGTCTGCCCGCTGCGCCCGCCTGCTGCGAACGCGTCCTGGATGCCGGTCGTAAACAGCGATACCGCTGCAACCCCGGCGACTAGCGTTGAGAACACCCTATGCCTCATTTGAAATCCTCCTTCAAGCCTCTTCACGGTTTCTCCCGTTTTTCCGAAGCTCCAAAATATACGGAACGAATCAGAACAGGTTACTTAAAGCGAACCGTCGAAACGGCGCGCCAAAGACGGCGAACAACCACGTTACCTTCGCGGCGGCCCGCCACAACTTACATTTATCAATTGAACGCCGGGCGGCTTCGGTCTTTCCCGTTGCCCGGTCGATTTCCGCGCTGCACAATTCCACCCCCCGATGGTGGCGAGTCGAGGTTCGGTCGACTTGCCCGCTCAGCAGCGCACGGTGACGAATACAGTTTTTGCCACTCCTTTCACGTCGCAAACTCGCACAGCGAGACGACTTCCGAACCGAGACGGTCCAACGCGACGACGCCACCAGCACGAGCAAACCTCTGCCGAAGTACGCCGAGAGCACGCGCATGCCTCGGACAAATAAGACCCTCCAAGTGTCTTTTTGTATCTGGGCAGAGTCTGTAATGCAAGGCGGAACCGGCAAAAATTGGCGTATGACGTGGTTTGGGGCGTTATGGGCCATCAATTGAGCGGCGGCGGCGTAAGAAATTCGAATACAGCTTCAAATTCCGAACAATCCGTGTAATCGCGATGGACTGAACTCGGAGCGGTCGGACATGCGTGATTGGACCAAAGCGCGATGCGCCCGGCAGGATTCGAACCTGCGACCCCCGGTTTAGGAAACCGGTGCTCTATCCTACTGAGCCACGAGCGCGAACGGGCGGAATCATCTTCGACCCGCCGGGTATGGTCAAGAAAAAAGCCCGGGTCTCTTGACCTTCTCCCCCAATCGCGAAACCCTTGGTGCGTGGCTATTCTTATCGGAATTGACGAGGCGGGGTATGGGCCGACGCTGGGGCCGCTGGTGGTCGCCGGTGCGGTTTTTCGTGTTCCCAACGAGGCAATCAAGGATTGCCTTTGGAAGCGAATGGCTGGCAGTATCTGCGCTCGGCCGGCCAATTCGGACCATCGCCTCCCCATCGCGGACAGCAAGAAGCTCTTTCAGCGAAGTGCGGGCCTGGGCAGGCTTGAGCGGACCGCGCTGGTCATGGCGTCCGTCGCGGGCGTTCCAGTTGAAACGGCGCGGCGATTTCTTGAATTTGTCGCGCCGGGGTGTTATCGGTCGTTCGAAGAGTCGCCGTGGTATGAAGGCTTCGATCGCGCGTTGCCCGTCGACAACGATGCACACGAGCTGGCATTACGCGGAAACGCTGTTAAGCGGAACATGGCTGAACAGGGCGTTTCGTATATCGGGCCTATTTGCGAGATTCTGACCGCACGGGCGTTCAATCGGCTGGTGACCAACACGAGAAACAAGGCGGTCGTTTCGCTTGGCTTGGTGCTTCGTCTCGTCGACAGGGTGGCCGGCGACGCGGGGAAGGAACCCGTCGTCGCGTTGATCGATCGCCAGGGCGGACGGACGCATTACGACGGCGCGCTGCGTACCGCGTTTACGGGATCGACCCTGAGTATTATCCGCGAGGACGAAGAGGGCAGTGCGTACGAGTTGCACGACCTTGTTACGCCCATGCGATTCGAATTTACGGTGTCGGGAGAAGAGGCACACCTGCCCATCGCGCTCGCGAGTGTGACAGCCAAGTATGTGCGCGAATTGCTCATGTCCACGTTCAACGCTTATTGGTGTGCGCGTGTGCCGGGCCTGAAACCGACCGCTGGCTATTATACGGACGCGATGCGGTTCCTGGCGGACCTGAAGCCGATTATCGAATCGGAGCCAGACCTTCGTAACATGCTTGTTCGCCAGCGTTAGAGGGGTTTGATGGTCGATTGACAGTCGGTTCGGGGATCGGTACCGTCGTGGATCATGGTAAGGCCTGAGATGGAGTTCCCCGATGCCTGTTGAACAATGGTCCGATGACGTTTTGCTGGTCGAGCTTGGCGACGACCCAAGTTGTACGGATGACCTCAACGGCTTGGTCGATCAGTTGGGTGAGGACAAGGCGTCGCATGTGGTGTTCGATTTCTCGAACGTCACCTACCTGAACTCTTCAAACATCGCGAAGCTTTTGAAATTGCGCAAGGTCGTGGCGATCAGCCATCAAAAGCGAATGGTCCTGTGTGCGATCAACTCGCACGTGTGGGGCGTGTTTCTGATTACCGGACTGGAGCGTCTTTTCGACTTTGCCGATTCGGTGGCCGAAGGGCTGGCCGCGACGCAGATCGAAGGGTAGTCAAAAACCCCTATCACGGTTTCCCGTTACAAGAACGGGTTTATTGGGTTTCGGTTCGACCGGCGCGGTATGCGCGCGCAAAGACACCACCATACCGCAGGTCGTTCGGCGAAGGTGCTATCCGCGTACGGGCGTGGTGATCGGTTTGCGCTGCGCCTTGCGCGACTTCCGTCGTTTGCGCTCGGACGGCTTTTCAAAGTAACTGGTGCGTTTGATGTCCCTGGTGAGACCTTCACGCATGCAAAGGCGCTTGAACCGCTTGAGAAGCTGCTGGATGGACTCGTTGGTCCGAGGTCGAATCTTTATCACGTTACGAACTGAACTCCTTCCTGAAAGTACACCGCCCTGTATCAAGGCGGCCCGGCATTCTAAACCGCTCGCGCTCCGAATGCCAGAGCAACGGTGCAATCTTCCTGCCACTGGGTCTGGCTAGTTTTTTTGGCACTACGCCGCTTGTCGTTTCCGGGTGGTCCAATACTGATCCCATTGGCCGCTTTCCTGGAGGGCGACGAGGTTCATCATGCCGGCGGCGTTGGCGTGATCCCACTTCATGCCCGTACG
>JAJDDQ010000046.1 GCA_029260215.1 Phycisphaerae bacterium | reverse complement strand
CAAAACTTCCCTGTCCATGACTATCTCCCGATTGAATAAAAGATCGTAACACGCCCGGAATTCTGACAGCCCCCCGCGCCCTGCGCAAGTAAAGTGAGGCGCGAATTATTCCACAGCGCCGAAGGAAATAGCCACACCCCCTGCCACTGCGCAATTGCTGACGGGACAAGGGATTACGGAACGCCGAGCATGCTACAGGATAAATCGGCTTAAGTCTTCATCGGCTAAAATCGCGGATAATCGTTCCCGGACGAAATCGGCGTCGATGGCGATGGTTTCGCCGGAACGGCGGTCGGCGTCAAAGGAAAGCTCCTCAATAACCCGCTCCATAATGGTATACAGGCGTCTGGCCCCGATGCTCTCGGAGGCCTGGTTGACCTTGGCGGCGGATTCCGCCATGACCGCAAGGGAGTCGTCGGTGAATTCCAGGCGGATGCCCTCCGTGCTCATCAGGGCAATATGTTGCTTTGTGAGTGCGTTTTCCGGCTCGGTGAGGATGCGCAGGAAATCTTCCCGCGTCAGATCGCTCAATTCTACCCGAATGGGGAATCGACCCTGTAATTCGGGCATCAGGTCTGACGGTTTCGACCCGTGAAAAGCACCGGCGGCGATAAACAAAATGTGGTCGGTACGCACCACGCCATGCCGCGTGCTGACCGAGGTGCCCTCGACGATGGGCAGCAGATCACGCTGCACGCCCTGTCTGGAGATGTCAGGCCCGTGCTGTTTCCCGCTGGAGGCGAGTTTGTCGATTTCATCCACGAAAATAATGCCGCTGTTTTCCGTCCGCCGGATGGCCAACTCGTTTACCTTCTCCGGTTCGATGAGTTTTTCACACTGCTGGTCGAAGAGAATCACTCGGGCTTCGCGAAGCGGGACGTGCCGCCGCTTGGTTTGACTCGGCATGAGTCGTTCGAGGAAACCCTGAATGTCCGCTTCGCCGACGTCTCCGCCGATGCTGGCGAACATGCCCGGCGGGGCTGCTTTCTGGGTCAGGGTCAGCTCGACCATCTTGTCTTCCAGATCGCCTGTGCGCAGGCGTTCGCGCATTTTCTCGCGACTGCGGTGGCGGCGGGCGGCTGAGTCTTCATCCTCCTGCATGTCCTGCGCTGCGATTTGCGGCATGAGGATTTCGAGCAGTTGCTCTTCAGTGAGTCGTTCCGCCTCCGCCCGAACGACTTCGGTCTGTTCGCTGCGCACCATGTCGATGGCGCGATCGAGCAGGTCGCGCACCATGCCCTCGACATCGCGCCCGTGGTATCCGACCTCGGTGTATTTTGTGGCTTCGACTTTGACGAACGGAGCACCCACCAAGACAGCGAGCCGCCGGGCGATCTCGGTCTTGCCCACGCCGGTAGGCCCCATCATGAGAATGTTCTTCGGGCCGACCTCCTCACGCATGTCGTCGGGAAGCTGTTGTCGTCGCCATCGGTTGCGAATCGCGACGGCGACCGACCGTTTGGCATCGTCTTGCCCGATGATGTAGCGGTCGAGCGATGCGACAATTTCACGTGGGGTCAATTTCGACATGGTGTCGCCGGTCAGGATTTCCCGACCGTCTCAATACTGATGTTGTGGTTGGTGTACACGCAGATGTCGGCGGCCGTGTGCAGCGACCGCTCCACGATTTCGCGGGCGGACAGGTCCGTCGCGCTGAGCAGCGCACGGGCGGCGGCTACCGCATACATCCCGCCGGACCCGACGCCGAGCACGCCGTCGCCCGGTTCGATCACATCGCCGCCGCCGCTGATCATCAGGGAAACCTCTCGGCTGCACACGATGATCAGAGAATCGAGTTTTCGGAGCACCTTGTCGGCGCGCCATTCCTTCGCAAGCTCGATGGCAGCCCTGCGGATGTTGGTCTTGTGTGCGTCGAGTTTACCCTCGAAGCGGTCGAGGAGGGCGAACGCATCGGCTGCCGCTCCGGCGAATCCGCACCAGACGTTTCCGTCTTGAAAGGATCGCAGCTTTGTTGCGTCGTGCTTGACGACGGTCTGCCCCAGCGAGACTTGGCCGTCGCCGCCGATGGCCGCCTCGTCGCCTCGACGGACGCATAATATGGTTGTAGAGCGAATTCGCACAGTTTTTAGCCTGATTTCTGGAATAATACGCGCCTTCAGGAAACGGGGACGGTACAAGATTACGTCGTCGTGTGCAACGGCGGGTGGCGGAAGCATGATGGGCCGGGTGCTTTGTCGAGCCTGAAACGACGGGTGGGTGCCCCGCCTCTTCAGAGGTGGGGAAGTCGAATGGTTCTTGGATTCGAATTTCCCACGGCTAAAGCCGTGGGGCACCCGCGCCGTGGGAGTTGCGAAACGCCACGGCCTGGCTGCGCCAGACCGTGGCACCCAGAACGAGATGTACCATGACGTATCCAGCCTGCACACGTCTTTACGGAGTCATGCATTGAACTGTGCTCCCTATTCTTTTTCGCACCGGTTTTTCACTGGTGCTGTAGCCTTGGCGGTGTGCGTTCTGGCGACCTTGGCGGTGTCCTGTTCGCGGACCGCGACACCACCGGCCACGCATCGGGCGGACGAAACACCGCCGGCTGAACCGGTTTCGAATGAGCCGCCGCCCTTGCCGCCCTTGCCGCCCGTGCCGGAAGCGCTTGAGAACGCTCTGGCGGTTGACCCGGAGCGGTGGGTTTTCGTTACGGCCGTGCGCGACGGAGCCGGCGCGGGCGTGGCGACGGGGCGATTCATCAAGGAGGAAAACAAAATCGATATCGAACTGGTGGGGGCCAAGCGGGTTGTGCTGCACCTGGACATGATCGGCGTTGATCTTGATCGGCGTATCGTGCTGCGTATCAACGGGAAGAATTCCGAGCTGAATCGCAGGCATTATCCGCTGTTGACACTGGAGCTTTCGGACGGAGGGGCGTGGCTGGCGGTTGACGATACGCCCTGATTCTCATTTCCCGTTTATCGGACCGGGCGATCCGAAAAGGCGTGCCCATCGCGGGCCGATAGGTTTTACGGTCTCCATTCGTAATTCCTGGTTCGCCAATGCCCATCGAAACCAAGACACAACGCAGGCTGCCGGACTACGTGCTTGATCCGGGGTTCGAACTGCCGGGTGCGATGCTCGACTCGAAAGGGCATGTGCTGCTGGACCGGGGTGCAAGGCTGAGCGCTGCCGATGTCTCAAAATTGAAACGTCGGGCGATTTACGGACTTTACGGTGGCGACGATTGGCCTGACGAGTTTTTTCCGGAAGCACCCGCTTCGGAGACTGCGGCGTCTCAAGATTCTCCGGCGGCGTCCGGGGAGGAAGCGGATTCGGACGGTGGTCGCGTGCTCAGCGTGGATATGTTGCAAAGCGGCATGCAACTGTCCGAAAAGCTCTTCGATCAAAATGGGGTTCTGCTTCTCGCGGCAGGTACAACGATTACGACGCGGTTTCTTGATCTGCTTCGTCGCCGGAATCTGACGACGGTCAGACTCGGGGCGGGGCCTGAAAAGACTCCGGCCGTCAAGCCGTCGTCCGTGCGGCGTGTCAGCGTAGAGGAATCGCTGGCGTTGTCGCTGGCTGAACCGATTCCTGCTCGGTCGCTGATGCGGTTTGAGCGTCCGCGTCAGCCGCTGGCCATTGTTCACGAGGAGGCGGAGCGCGGTTTGGAATTGCACGCATCGGCGAGCGAGCGCGTTCTGGAATCATTCGATCGCCTGCTGGCGGGGCGTAGGGTTTTGGCTCGGGATGTTCACGAATCGTTGCACCCGTTCATCGAAATGATCGACCGGGACATGGACATTCTGCCGCTTATCGTGGGTACGCACGTCGCGGGTGGGGAATATCTGCACGATCACAGTGTCAGCTTTTCATTGATGGCGATGAGCGTGTCCGCACAACTGGGTTGGAATGCGGAACAGTTGAAGGAAATCGGTGCGGGCACACTGCTGCAGGATGTGGGGATGGCTGTCGTACCGAACGAAATCCGCATGGCAGCGCGACCGCTGACGCGTCAGGAACGCGTCGAGATGGAACGTCATGTGGAGGACACGATGGCCCGCCTTGAACTGGTGGATGATCTTCCGGACGCGGCACGTTTCGTGGCTTATCAATCTCACGAGCGTTGCGATTGCAGCGGGTATCCGAAGAAGCGTTCGAGCGGTGGTACTCATCCGTTCGCGAAAGTCGCAGCCATCGCCGATGCTTACTCAGCCATGTCGCAAGACAGGCCTTATCGCCCGGCGATGCTGCCGTATGACGCGATGCATACTCTGTTGGGGGAAGCGCATGCGAACAAGTACGACACGAAATTCGTGCGTGCATTTTTGGATGCGACGTCGGTTTTTCCGATCGGCAGCGGCGTTGTGCTGGACGACGGTACGCAAGCACGGGTCGTGCGGGCCAACCCCGGATTGCACACGAGGCCCGTGATTGAGACATGCAACGAGTTCGGACGATCGGCGGGTCTGGCGATCGATCTGACGCGGGAAGTTGGTCGTTACGTCGCGTCTTTGTTCGTGCCGGCGTTGTGTGAATAGAAGCGTGTCATTCCCGGCAGATTGCTGAATAGTGTGGCACGGGTTTTCAAATCGTGTATTCACACGAAACGATGTTTCGTGCACCGGTTGGAAAACCGGTGCCACACTCATGACCCTCGTTCTTCAATCACTGTTCAGCGAATCGTGGCTCGTTGGGCTACGCCGGGCCGATGGCGGGCTTGCCGATCGAGTAATATTCAAAGCCGTGGCGATGCATGGTGGCGGGTTCGTACAGGTTTCGACCGTCGAACACGATGGGCTTGCTGAGCAGGCCTTTCATGCGTTCAAAGTCGGGGCTTCTGAAGTCGTTCCACTCCGTGCAAATGGCGAGCGCGTCGGCACCTTCCAGGGCTTGATAGTTGGCGTCGCAGTAGGTTATTTTTTCGCCGAACACGCCGCGAAGATGGCCCAACGCTTCCTGATCGTGCGCCTGTACCTGGGCGTCGGCGGCCAGCAACTCGCGGATGAGCGTTAGTGCAGGGCCTTCGCGGATGTCGTCGGTGTTGGGTTTGAACGCGATGCCCCAGACGGCGAACGTCTTGCCCTTGAGGTCGCCGCCGAAACGTTTGGAAATCTTGTTGAAGAGCACGTGCTTCTGCTCTTCGTTGGTCTTGTGCGTGGCGGACAGCATGCTCGGCTCGACGCCATATTTCGTGGCGGTGTGAATGAGGGCCTGCACGTCTTTGGGGAAGCAGCTTCCGCCGTACCCGGCACCGGGGTAGAGAAACTGGAAACCGATGCGCGAATCCGTGCCCATTGCGCGGCGGACATCGTCCACATCGACACCGCATGCGTCGCAGAGATTGGCGATTTCGTTGATGAAGCTGATGCGTGACGCGAGTATTCCGTTGCAGGCGTACTTGGCCATCTCCGCGGCGCGACGTCTCATCATCAGAATCGGATGCTGATTGCGGAGAAAGGGCATGTAGAGTTCGCGGATGACTTCGCTGGCGTCTGCATCTTCATAGCCGATGACAACTCTTCCCGGGCGTTGAAAGTCCTGAACCGCGGATCCCTCTTTGAGGAATTCGGGGTTGCTGATGAGGTGGACGGGGTGTTTGGCTTTCTCGCGAACTATCTTCTCGATGTGCTCGCCCGTGCCGACGGGTACGGTGCTCTTGATGGCAACGGAAACAGGTCTGCGCGTTTCCGTGGACATCGCGCGGGCAAAGGCTTCGATGCCGGAAAGGTCGGCTGATCCGTCGGGAAGCGGAGCCGTCCCGATGCAGATGAAAATGGCGTGGGCGTGGTCCATGGCTTCGGGCAGGTCGGTGGTGAAGCGAATTCGACCAGCCTTGCGGTTGATGGTGATAAGCTCAGCCAGCCCCGGCTCGAAAATCGGGATGTGGCCTTTGTTCAGCTCATCGACTTTTTTCTGGTCAATGTCGTACCCGATGATGTCGTTACCGGTGTCGGCGAAGCACGCCCCGGCGACGAGTCCGACATATCCCGATCCTGCTACGGTGATGCGCATGGTCAGGTTGCTCTCTAGCTTGAACCCCGTTCGGTGAACGTCATACAACGACGTTCACGTGGCCAATAGTCCTTATCGGCTGGATAGACGCGTGATTATAGGCAAAGCTCGCGGTCGTGGCGAATAGCTGGTCCGCGGTATATCAGGGTTGACGGGTGATTTGGAAGAGTTGGCCCGGGGCGGGTTTGCAGCCGTAGCGCGGTTTGTCGAGGTGGCGATTCCAGGTGGTCCGGTCGTCGGTGATGGTGAACAGCCGATCTTGCGAGATGATCGCGTCAAGCTCCGGGCTGGGCACGGGGAGCGGTGCTTCGTACCAGGACTGATATTGAGCGCCGCCGAGCAGGAGAACATCGCGGCGGAAAGCGTTGGCGTTCTGGAGATAGAGAATCGGCGACAAGGGCGTACTGTCGATCATCAGGACGGTGTTTTCCGGGAGGCTATTGAGGGTTTCGGTGGCGAATCGCTCCGGGCCGTCGAGACCGGTCCGCCAGGGTTTGAGAAACCAGTTGTAATTGTCGCGATGCGGGATGGTGCGATCGGGGACGATGGACCATTTGGGATTATCGCGCAGCCAGCCGGGGGCCAGCGCGTAGACGATTGGGGCGGTGGCGGAGAGGGCGACCCAGAGCGTGCGACGCCTCAGGCAGGGTGTTCGGGCGAAGAATGTGTCGAGTCCGATCGCGATGAAGCCGGTGAGCAGAATGTAACTGTGGAGCATGAAAACATGCTGGTCGGCGACGTTGTATCGGAGGCCGAAGGCGGCGAGGAAGGCGAACGCTGTCAGCGAGAACGCTCTGAATGAGCGATTTTCGGAGCGTATCAGGCTTCGCAGGCCCACGAAACTGAATAGCAGAACCGGTGTCGCGAAGCTGTAGAGGGAGTAGGCGGACATTTTCAAGATAGGGCGGAGCAGGTGCGAGGCGTTCAGGGCGTAGCCTGCGTAGCGTCCGGCGATCATTTTCTGAAGGACGGACAAAGGGGAGCCATCTTGTCGGGAAAGGCTGACGAACAGGACGATGATGGGGGCGGCGCCGAGCAGCATGGCGATTGCCGCTTTGGCGAGCAAGCTTGGCGTGATCGTCCTTCGGCGGAACTCCATCGCGATCAACAAGGCGTACGCAGGCCAAACGAGCATAGCCAGGTTGTGCGTTGCGAGGTTCAGGCCGTTGAAGAACAGGGCGGCGATGAGCAGGTTCGGTTTTCGCGTCTGAGTGAATCGGGTCACACAGAGCAGTTCCGCACCGAGAAACGCTGTCGAAAGTGTCATGACTTCGGCGACGGTGGAGAGGTGCCACAAGGAGTGCGAGAGTGCGAGGGCTATGGTCGCGCATACCGCGGCGGCGCGATGGCGGGTGAGGATGGCTGTCCAGGCTGCGACGTTGGCGACGGTCACGGCACCTGCGATGACGGCCACGGTTGTCGCGGAGCGGGCTGCGTTCCCCGCGACGGAATTCACCAGCCAAGCGATCAGGTAGTAGAGCGGGTGTGATCGGGAATAGTGACGGTGGTCGCTGAAATGTCCGAGGAGCACGCGGAGTTGGGCGTCTCCGGAATCACCCCAGAGGACGCCCGGAGCAGCGGTGGCAGCGTAGAGTGCGAGGGCGGCTGCGAACGCGGCGAGCCAGATGCGGATCAGGCGCGGCGGCGGGCTGTCGAGTTGGAGCGTGGTTCGGGTCATGGCTGCGTGACTGTTGCGACACGAACTCCGTCGCGATTGAACAGGTCATTGAAATAACGTTTATCGTCGAATCGTTGGAGGGCTGTCCATTGTTCCCGCTCAACGATGCCGACGAAGACGTGCGTGATTCCGTAAGATCGCAAGATTCGGTGCAGGTCTTTGGCTGAGCTGCCTTGGCGTAGTTCGGTGAGCACGGTGTCGACCGCGCGGTGGTATTCCGTCGGGTCGTTCGGGGCGAAAACCGCGATATCGTCCCAAGGTTCCATCACGCCGATTTGCTTGCGAACGGTCTGAGCGAGACGGGCGCGGAGCGGGCTGCCCGAACCTTGAACGACGGCGTCGGGCGGCAGTTGGTGACGCATGAAGCCCAACGCGGCGCGCTCAGCCTCAATCAATTGCTTTCGCTCGGGCGAAGCGGCCCGGTAGGCCAGGTGATCTTCAACGTAGCGACGGGTGGCGGTGGCGGGTGATTCGTAAAGTTCGGTCAGCAGGCCCGCCATCATAATAACAACAAGCATGGACGAACCGAGTCGGCCAAAGCGGGGGTTGGCCAGCGTCAGGCCGAACGGATTTCGCCAAGTCGGATCGCGCACTGTCTTGACAACGCCGCCGCCGATCACCGCGCAGAAAATCATGGTCAGAAGAATGATCTTGTGTCTGAGATCGTTGTGAATGAGTTCGACGCGTACCACGGAGGCGATGAGTATCGACAGGACGGCTGTGATCATAAGCCATCGCAGGCCGTCGTCCGCCCAGGCGCGTTTCCAGAGCGCGATGGGAACGAGCGGCAGGAGCAGTGCTTTAGGACCGAATTCCAATGCGAGCGTAAAAGGCAAATCGAGAAAATTCGCGATGATTCCCGGCCCGACGAGGCGACCGAAGACCGCTGCCTGATTCACCGGCCAATCAAACGTCAAGCCGCGATCGGGATGGGCCGCGCTGTCGAGATAATTGGAGATCGTGGGGAGATTGACGATCGCGATTAGCACACCGATGCCGACGATGGCCGGGAGATTCCGTCGTTTGGTCACAGCCCAGATGGCCAGCGCGGGCAACGCTCCCAGAGCGATCCAGACGCTGGAACCGAGAATGGCTGCTGCGAACACAGGCCCCCACAGAACCCAGCTTCTGCGGAGCGTTCCGGCGGAAAGCAAAAGCACGCCGACGAGCACGACAAGGACCGCCAGCACGTTTTGCGGACTCCAGACGATCTGGAATAGCGGGTTGTGGATGATGTAGGGATGCTCGACCCAGAAATCGAGCATGATGAGCGGTCGGCCTTTGTGAAACATCCACGGCAGGTAGAGGAATAAATCGAAGGCCCCGATGACGCTGAACAAACCGGTTGACAGCAGGGCGGAGGATTCGTCGCGCGTGAATCGCTTCGCGATCAGATATACCATGCCGATCAATGGCAGCGCGACGAGGACGGCGGCAGCGGTGAAGGCTGTTTCGTAAGTTAGCGTGTGATGGGTCCACGCGCGGACGGTGGCGGGGATGAGATAAAAAAAGTGGTAGTAGTAGACCGGGTCGGCGGCTCCTTTGGCGAAAAACGGGTTGCCAATCGGCAGAGGGCGTTGCTCCAGGGAAAAGAGCAGGCCTTGGTGCTTGATGTAGTCGTGAATTTCAGCCGGTACGGGGTAGCCGAAAAGCTCCGTAGGCCAATAGGGGAAGACGATCGACGGAACGATGGACGCGGCGATGAGCAGGGCGGCTGCGACGGTGACTTTCCGGGTGAAGGTTTGCTCGGGCGATGGGCTGTCCGTCGGGCGGATGACTGCCCAGAGTGCGATCAGCGTCAGTCCCAAGCAGGCCAGTAATGTGTAACCCGCGTTGGTCGCGTGCCAAACGGGGTTGAGGAAAAACGGTACGACGGACCACGAAACCGCCAGGGCGAGAATCGTGGTCCCAGCCGGCGACCACATACGGTCCAGGCCGAGGATCGGGAGCAGCAATCGGCCGGGAAAATAGAGGAGCAGTGCGAATCCCGCAGCCGCACTGAAGGCGGTCACCGGCAACATCGTCAAAGCAATGGTGACGAGCAGGCCGATGAGGAGTTTGGCGTCGCGTTGGGGCATGGTGGGGATCATGGTTCATCGTGATCGGGTTCGCAATGCTTTATCGGAAGTCCGAAGCGGGGTAGATTCACGCGTATGAACGGAAATTTGGCGACGTATGTTTTCGGGAGTGTCCTTGCGACGGCTTGTCTGGTCACGGACTTGTCGGCGGTCGAGGTCAGCATTCAGGGCGAGGTCGATACTTCGGGGCATCTCTACGAATGGCGTATCTGGCACGACCACTCCGCCCCGTTGGTTTATGTCGAGATTCCGCATTTTCGCGTTGACATGTTCACCGCGCCGGACGGCTGGTCGGCGGAGATCGAGAATCAGAACAGCCCCGACTTGAAGCCCGGCCGGTGTTTGGCCACTGCGACGGACCCGTCGCGCGGGATTCGCAAGGGCGATCAGGGAACTTTCACCGCGCGCGTGAATCCTACCTCCGCGCCGGTGGGTGTGGGGGTCATCAAGTGCCGCTTTGCCGACGGTGTTGAAGCGACCGCACAGGCGCGCGTACCGGTCAAGTCGTCGTCGCTGGAACAATGGGCGCCGGCTGGTCTGCTCGGCGGATTTTTTCTGGCCTATGTGGCGTACGCTTCGCGTAAGAGGAAGCGACAGGTGCGCACGGCTGAGTCGGGCGATGATTTTTCCGGCTGATTCGATCATCACCAGACGAACGGTCCGCGTTGGGGCAGCGTTTCGTCGAGGTCGGGGCGGGGCTTGGGTGCTGGAATTCCCTTGGTAGCGAGCAATTCGCTGTACACGTTCAAAACACGCTCGCAGATGATGTTTTCATCGAACTCGGTCAGGGCACGCTTGCGTCCCGCCTGTCCGAAGCGTTGGCGTTCAGCCGAGTCGTCGAGCAGGCGTTCAATGGCGGCGGCGAGGGCTGTCGCGTCACGCGGGGGGACGAGCAGGCCGTTGAGACCGTCGGTGACCACTTCGCGACAACCGCGCACATCATTGGTGACGATGGGCAAACTCATAGCGGCTGCTTCGATGGCGGACCTCGGAAAACCCTCGCGCCAACTGGGCAGCGTGAAGATATCCATGCACGACATCAACGCGTTGATATCGTCGCGCGGACCGAGGTAGGTCGTGATCGGTCCGATGCCGTATTTTTCCCACGCGCCTGGTTGCATCGCGCCCGCGCGAAGGGTCTCCTCGGGGCCGATGATAACGAGATGGATGTCGTCGCGTTTTTTCGCGAGCAACCGGACAGCCTCAAACAATTCGAGGTAGCCTTTCTCGACGACGAGTCGCCCGACCATGCCGATGATGAGCTTGTCATGGGGCAAGCCTGCGTTTTTCCTGATCTCGACGCGGGCGTCATCGTCGAACTGTGACGGGTCGAAGCGGGTCAGGTCGATGCCGTTTCCCAGAAAGCGAATGCCGTTCGGCTTGCAGATTTTCAGGCGGATGGCAGTGTCGATGTCCTCGGAGTTCTGGCTGAGCGTAAGCGTTGCGCAGCGTGCCCCCAGCCACGCCATCGCGATGTAAAACATTTTCGGGAGCGGCTTCATGTTGGGGTGAAAGTAGAAGCCGTGGGCGGTATCGACCACGACGGGCGTGCGTGCGAACCAGCCAGCCAACTGCCCGAGCAGAGCGGCTTTGGGCGTGTGGGTGTGGATGATCGTGATTTTTTCGCGTCGCAGGTGGCGGATGAGCTTCCACAATGTCTTGAGATCGGCGATGGGGGAAATGGACCGGCGGATATCGAGGCTGGTGTAATGTACGCCGTGGTCTTCGAGCCATTCGCGGTTGGCACCCAGACGGCATGCGACGGACGTTTCGTAACCGGTGACCTGTTGAGTGCGAAGCTGTGCCCACAGCAGCACGACGATCGTTGTGTCGATCGACGTGACGGTCAGCACTTTCACCGGTTGACGCTGTTGTTCGGTCATTTCGCGAAGTTTCCGTCAATGATGGACTGATACAGCTCGATGTGGCGATCGAGCATGGATGACCGGCTGAAGGCGTCGCGAATACGCTGCGGACCGGCGATTGCGAGTCTTTCGCGGAGCGCGGTGTCGCTGACGATGCGCACGAGTGCTTTGGACAATGCGTCCGCGTCGCGCGTGGGAACGAGCAGGGCATCGCGTTCGTTTTCGGCGACTTCAGACACGCCGCCGGCGGTGGTAGCCACGCTGGGGACGCCCACGGCGAGGGCTTCCATGAAGGCTCGCGGCATGCCTTCGCTGAATGACGACAGGACGAAAGCGTCGCAGGCTTTGAGCATGGGGCGCACGTCTTTGACCGGTCCAGCTAACACGACGCGATTCTCAAGCTGCAATGCTCGAATTTTTTCTCTGATGAGCGGTTCGCGTTCGCCGGTTCCGATGAGAACGATCTTGGCGTCGCGTAGAGCGGTGCCGGCGCGTTTGAAAGCATCCAGCAGGTTTTCGTGGTCTTTTTCGATGCGGAAACTGGCTACGTTCGCGATGAGGAATCCGTCGGGCAGGTTCAGTTCGTTTCGCGACGGTGTGGGCAGATTCGGGTGGAACTGTGACATGTCAATGCCGTTGGGGATGATGCGGATGCGTTTGCCAGGCGTGCCGACGTATTCCATTCTTCGGTCCGCGACGGCTTGTGCGTTGCAGACGATACAGTCGAGGAATCCCTCAGTCCGGCGATCCAGCTTGGCCTGCAACCCGGTGCGCTGCTGATCGAGGCCTCGGACGCCGGTGAGGTGGTGACGCAGGCTGAGGAAGGGTTGCATCAGCCGGACGCCGAGGCTGACGCGCAGGCCGTAGGTTTGGACGATGTCGAATCTGTTACGCAGCAAGAATGCGCCGACCATGCGAAACCACCTTGGCCTCATGCGCCGGGCACCGCCGGGCAGCAATACGAACGGCACATCGCTCGATTGTGCGAGATGGTTGAACGGGCTGTCGGTCCAGGAGTTGGCCAGCGTCACGTCATGTCCGCGTTCGATAAGCCCCTGAACGAGCGAGATGACGAACGTTTCCGTGCCGCCGACAGAGCCATGACCCATGAGTTGAAGTATGCGCACGGGTGGAATCATCCTGTTCCGGTCAGGCTGGTCAAGTCGTCGTAGAAATCTTCCAGTCCGTTGCAATACCGTTCGACGCTGAAGTTTTCAACGATGCGGCTGCGGGCTTCGTCGCGGAGACTGCTCAATTGATCGAAGCGAGCGCGCACGTCAGCGATGCGGTCAGCCAGAGCGTCGGGGTCGATCGCGAGCAATCCGCGCAGCGTGCCGGTCGTGTAGTCGAAGGATTTTTCGGGCAACGCTTGTCCGACCGGCAGTCGCCCGCGATGTTCGGGCGGAAGCGGCTGCGTGCAGGGAACGAGAAAACCGCTGCGTTCGTGTTCGATAATTTCCGACGGGCCGCCAGCCGCCGCCGCGATGCAGACCATGCGGTCGAACATCGCCTCGGCGAGCGTCATGCTGAACGTCTCGTTGTAAGACGTGCCGAGGTAGACGTGGGCCTGTCGATGGAAAGTGCGGGGATTCTTCTGGTAACCTGCGAATGTGACGGCGGATTCGAGGCCCAGCTTGCGTACCTGTTTTTCGAGCCGTTCTTTTTCCGGCCCGTCGCCGACGATGACGAGCCTGACGTCGCGTTGGCCACGGTCGTGGAGGATTTTCACCGCGTTGATCTGCACGTGCAGAGATTTGACCGGCACGATTCGGCAGACGGTCAGAAGGGTGAACGGGGAATCAGGGATGTCAGCCGCCCGGGGCGTGCCGGGGTCGTCGCGAAACGTGACACCGTTGTAGACGACACGCCGCGGGCATCGGAGTTTGAGAAAGCTTTCCCAGACAGCCTGAGTCGAATGGGAATTGAATACAAAGGCGTCGGCACGCGCCGCGAGCGCCCACTCGATCCAGCGGGGCAGCCGTTGCAAACCGCCGACGCCGCCGCAGTGGACGACGATCTTTGGGCGGTTGCGTTTCGGCATGACGAGGCGAACCCACAGGGCAGCTGTCGGGTTGTAGGCTTGAACGATGTCGGGTTTGGTTTTTTGAATCGTCTCGCGCAACTGTCTGCAAAACGACAAACTGTAACGCGAGGGGCGGGCGAGCACGTGGGCTTCGACGCCGCGCTGCGTCAGCTCGCTCAGGTGCGTTTGTTCAAGTTTCCCACCGCGAAACGCGCACAGAAGATGCTCGTGGCGTGGCTTTTTGTCGGTGCAGTGTTTGAGCATGTCGAGCACGCAGGTTTCGACGCCGCCGACCGCGAGCGAGGCGATGCAATGAAGGACGCGGCTCATTTCGGTCCTCCGGCTGACTTCGCACGCGACCAGGGTAAGACGGCGCGAATGTCGTCCACGCGGTATCTGCCCGCGAACCAGACTGCCGACCATGCGACAAGGATGATGCCGATCGAAGCGAGCAGGCCTCGATCGAGGAACCGGTCGCAAGTCAACGCAGTAGCGAGCACGATCAACTGCGCGAGCCAGTAAACGGGCGGTGGCTTCAGCGGCTCATTCGGACGGACGCGCGCGGTGACGAATATCAGCGTCGCGGCACTGACGACATAGCCAGCCGCCGTGCCGGCAATCACACCAGCCACCCCCCATTTTTGAATCAGCACGAATGTTACTGCGAATTGAATGCCGACCTGTAAGAACTTGCTGGTCATCACGCCGCCCATTTTTTCGAAGGCCATCAGCGTCATGCCGTTGATCGTTCTGAGCGAATCCACGTTCATCACGACGGCCAGCCAGATCAGGTAGCGGTGTTGTTCCACAAAGTCCGGGCCGAACACCGACATGATCGGCTGCGACAGTGCGATGATGGAGATTGCGAGGATTGCATAGACCGCGATCGTCAGGCGCGTCACCTGCCGGTAGCCGGCGTTCAAAGCGTCGAACCGACCATCGCCGATGAGCTTGGAAAACGTGGTCAGGAGCAGATGACCGAGTTGCTGAACAGCCAGCGGAATGACGCGCGCTACCTCGAACATTGCCACGTAAATACCGACCTGCGCGAGATCGTAATAGTGAGCAATGAAGTATCGGTCCATATACAGGTAGCAGAACATCATGACTGTATCGAGGTAAGTGAGCGCAGAAAATCGGAAGCAGCCGGTGGGGAAATAGGGTTTGAACCGCAGCGGGAATCGAGCCAGCAGAATCGCGCCGGCGATGCACATATTGAGGGCAGCGGCCAAGACGATTGCGCCCGCGATCCAAACGACTCCATTCTCCCGAACACCGACTGATGGCGTAAGGTACAGAAACAGTGCCACACCCGTGACGCAGATCATCTGCGTGCGAAGCATCAGGGACGCCCAGACGAAAGACATGGCTGACATGACGGCGGAAGTGGCCAGCGTGCCAAGCAGTGCGAACGGGATGAGGAACAGAACGAGCGTGCGTGTTGTGTCGTCCACCGTTTCCTGCAACGCAACGTCGAGCAAATTTGGCCAGGCAGCAACGATCGCGATTCCAGCCAATGCGCCAGCGAGTGTGAGATAGGTGAATCCGGCGATCAAGCCGCCGCGTTTCGATTCGTCGGTGATTTTTGGGAAATAGGTTGGAAAAATATTCCGCCCGCCGGGAAAGAAAAACGTGTAAATCGCGTTGAGGCAAACCAGCAACAGAGAGAAGGAGCCAAGAAGTGCCGGATCGATCCGCCCCAAAAGCCCCAGACGGAAGTATTGCAAAGGAAAGGCGATCCCCGCGATGACCAGCGCCCAAGCGGCTCCTTTGCGTGCGCGGGATGTTACTTCGGTCGCCTTCATGCGTGGTCGAGTTTGTATACCAAGCTGTTTCGCGTCTGGACGGTTTTTGTGGGTCGATTCCAATCGCTCAGGTGACCACGTTGCGCTGATCGGCGAAATAGGCGTTCGGGTCGAAAGGCTGATCCGTCGCGAGCAGCGGGTCGACAACTTCCGCCCGCCGCTTGGTGGCCAACACAATCCACCCGACGAAAATCGGGTACATGATGAAACGCTTGCGCGGTTCGTAATCCTCCATGAACGCCCCGAGGATCAAAGCCAACCCGCCGACGAGAAAGAGCTTCCAATTGAAATTTTGAGCGAAGCCGACAAAAAACGCCCAAAGCGCCACCGGCAAGAGAAGCAGGTAAAACGTGTGCGGCACGCCAAGCGTCGGTATCGCGTGCTGCCACGGCAGAGGGCGCACCAGAATCTTGAACAACCCGTAAACATTGCTGGCCGAACCGACGACCGCCTCCGCGCCACCCTTCTGTTCAACGACGGTCATACCCTCCGTCTGCATGATGCTCGCGAAGCCGATGGCGATCACTGTGGCGAAGAGAATCCGGTGCGTCAATTTCAGACCTTTGGACGTAAGCGTATGCACGCCGAAAGCGCAGACGATGGCGAGCGCAAGGTAAAACCGCATCGTCGAAATGATCCATATGAGCGACGCGATGAAACACCAGTTCAGAATCGTTCTCCGCAAGGAAATCGTCTGGTCAGGCCGATCCGAACCAATGGACCTGTCGGCGACGGCCATAATCATCATGAACAATGCGAGAATTAGAGTATCTTTCAGATTGCGGAACCCGAAGTATGAAAATTGGTAGAACACTGCCCCGAGCACGAAATAAGCGATAAAAGGCGCGGTGCGCGATCCGGTCGCCATGCGCCACGTATTGACCAGCATGCCCAAACCTATGTGAAAGAGCAGCAGTTTCGCGAGGCGAAGGAACAACATCGGGTATTCGGGGCATACCTTGAATGCGATCAGGTTCACAACAAAGTAGCCAAGGTGGGACGACGCGCCCCGTTCGTAAACAATATCCTCCACCGTAATATCGCTAACCCTCCGATTGATGAAGGTCAGGCCGAAATCATAGTAACGCTTCGCGTCGACCGATTGATCGAGGACGATGGGATGGCCTGTCGTGTCCACGCGATGCTGGTGGACGAGCATGAAAATCGTGACTTTGATCGCGACGATCATCACGATGATCATACGCTGAGGCATTGTGAAACCCTTGGCCAAACGGAATGGCACGTAGATCAAGGCGAGACACAATATGACCATTGCGAGTAATGACATGATTTCAATCCGTCGGACGCAGTTTCCGGAAAACCGGATTCAGAAATCTCAGCGACACTGTGCTACGCAACTCACCCCACGCTTGTACCGTCGGCAGAGAATTCACGATGCGTCGCTTCCGCCGGGTTGTTCGGAACGTCGTTTTTCAATCAACGGCTGGAGCCGCTCAAAAAGTGCCCGCGCCACAACCGCGTTGCCCGCTTCGTTCAGGTGATTGTGGTCGATGAACCAGCCCTCCGCAGGCGACGGCCCCAGGCAGCGGGAGACGTCGATAACCCCGTCGTCCGGCAAAAGTTCCGTGGTGCGTTTGTAGAAATCGAGCATGCCATGCAGGTTGCGGCTGGCACCACGCGTGTAAGCGTCGCGTTCGGTGGTCTCGAAGTTTTCCTGAAAAACAATCGTCGGCTGCCAGAAAAATACCGAGTCGAAATCGTACGCGCCGGCCATTCTTCGGACGAAATCAACGTTGCCCAGGTACATGCTCATGAGTTTGCGCGCCGTGTCGTCGGCGTCGACCGTCGTGCCGACCGCCGCGGTCCACTCGTCGGAAAATTCGAGCGTAACGCGGCGGAGAATACGGTACAGGGCGATCGAGTTCCGCAACCGGCGACGCGGATCGTAACCAAGCCGAAAATAGTTCTCAAACATATCGCGGTTCTGCGGGCCGCCGTCGGTCAGGCCCGATTGATACGTTGCGAAAGTGTCGTTAACGCCGTCGTAAAACACCGCAATGTCCGGCTTCTCGCCCGCGCGAAGCTTGAGTGAAAGCAGCAGTGCTTCTTGAGTCGAGACCCAGCCGGATTCGCCCAGATTCACCACACGCACGTTGAGACCGTGCTCAGCCGCAATGCGTGCAAAATGGGATGGGATGGTTGCGATGTCGCGGACACCCTCACCCCACATCGTTGATCCGCCGAACATCCAGACGACGACGGCTTCGGGCGACGGCTCACTCGGGTGAACGGTGCGACGAATGCCGTCGTTGACGTTCAGGAATTCCGAAGTGCAATCGGTACGTCGCCAGCCGACGTAAGGCTCGAAACGCAGACTCAGGCTCTCCTGCGTCGTCAGCAAATCGACGCTCCAGTCGCGATTTTTGTAATAATCCTGAACGAGGTATCGATCCGCCGGCTTGCGCCGCGCGTACAGAAGCTGGCCCGCCGCCTCAGCCAACCCGACCAGAATGAGCAGCGCGACGAGGCTGAAACCCACTTTGCGGGCGCGGGAGATTGTTTCAGGGCCAAGCTCCGACGCGGTTTCGGACATCGTCTGCATACCTTCCTGTCTTCTCGCGCCGGTCATCAAACGCCGAAGCGACGTCGCAGGTGCGGCGACGCTCCGGTTGGTGTCTAGCTCTTCCTGTCGGTATCGGGATCGTTCCGACCGTCGTCCAGCAGCGCCGTCTGCGGCAACTGCGCGTATTCGTCGTCCTCATCGAGACGGTAGTCGTAGAACGTGCGAAGCTGCTCGCGGAAGTAACCGCCGCGACGCACCTCGGCTGCGTTCAGGATGCCGCCGAACACGTGCGCGTTCACCCGTGCGAGAAGGGCACACGCCCGACTGCCAATGCCCCGCGTGTTGGCCTGAGCGCGGCAGACGAGAATGACACCGTCCACGCGCGTCGCTAATATCGACGCATCACTGGCCAGCAATACCGGCGGGGCGTCGATGATGACTTGGTCGTAGCGCTCCGTGGCGTTCCGAATGAATTCGCCCATCAAGTCCCCGCCCATAAGTTCGGCTGGGTTCGGCGGCATAGGCCCCGAAGGCA
The DNA here is from genome assembly GCA_029260215.1 of Phycisphaerae bacterium. Classification (GTDB taxonomy): domain Bacteria; phylum Planctomycetota; class Phycisphaerae; order UBA1845; family UBA1845; genus OFTM258. Next base: position 65,366 of record JAJDDQ010000046.1, on the reverse strand, counting down.
AAATGTCGAGCGTGGCGATGTCCGTACCGTAACTTGCCTCCTCAAGCGTACCTTCACCGATGAGAATGTTGCTGAGGCCCTGGCGATCCTTCGGCGGGAAGATGCGCTGAATGTTAGGCCGGCGGAAATTCGCATCGACCAGCAACACACGCCGGCCGCCCTGAGCGATCATGATCGCAAGATTGCACGCGATGGAGGTCTTCCCATCCTCCGGCCGCGGGCTGGTAATCAGGATGCTCCGCTGGCGGTCAGCCGTTGTGGAGAATTGCAAATTCGTTCGGATGGCACGGAAGACTTCCGCATACATCGAATGCGGCGCGTCGCGAACAGCCGTCTCAATCTGATCGATATCGACCTCTTCATCGTCTACGTGCGGCACGACGCCAAGAACCGGAATACGCAGATGACGCACGAAATCCTGCGGTGTTCGCAGCGAAGTGTCCATGAACTCAATCAACAGCGCAAAGGCTATGGACAGGACCAGTGAGAGCGTAATGCCCGCGGGAATCAGGAATTTCTGCGGGAAACTCCGCTCCAGCGGCGGTAGGGCTTCCTCCCGACTTTCAATTCGGATAGCCGCCCGCTCGGACACGATACGGTCAAGCTCCTTGATGTAGGTCGAGATCGTCTCGCGATTTTCCTTGATGAGTTCGATGTCCTCTTGCAGCGAGATATACTGTGTCAGGAGTTCGTCCATGTCAGCCAGGTGGGCCATCGTGTCCGTGAGTTTCTCACGCGCTTTCAGCAGGGCGTGCTGCGCATTGAGCATAGCCGTCTTGACCTGCTCGCGCTTGTACACCTGGATTTCGGCGATGCGGGTTTGGCGTTCGTCCTTGAGCTGCTCATTGATGACATCGAGGAGCTTTTGGAGTTCCTTTACGGCCCGATGCTGGCTGCCGAGGCTCTTTTTCGTCACCGCGATCTGTTGGGCGACGGTAAAGTTCTGGTTGCTGAGCGCAGCGACCTTGGGATCCAATTCGACCAGTTGAATATCTTCAGGAGAAAGCCCCGCGCCACCCGGTTGACTGTAAATCTGGTACAGGCCGTTGAGTTCCTGGAACATCAGTTCGTACTGAGCGACGGTCTGACGATCCATTTGGTAATCGGACGCGACGGGGTTCTGGCCCATCGTAATCGCACCGGGCGGCAACTGCCGCGCGATGGCGCTTAGCTGCTTTTCCTTGTCGACAATCTGTTCGTAAACTTTGTCCAGATCGCGCTTGCGGAATTCGCGCTCCGTGCGGAACTCGCCCGTGTTGTGCTCACGCACGCGGTTGAGATACTGGCGCACGACGTTGTTGATGATGACGTGGGGGTCGTCGGGGCTGCGCGTTTGACACGAGATGCGCAGAAGATTCGTGCCGCGCTGCGGAGCCGCCTTAACCAGATCAATGAAATCGAGAAGCAGGTCTTCGCCCGGCGTGTCCTTGTACCACTGCGTGGCTTTGACCTCTTCGAGCTTGAGGGTTTCGAGAAGAATCTCCGGATTGCTCGCAAAGTGAGCCTGCGTAAGGATGAATCGGTCGAATTCCTTCTGGTCCGGCGAAACCGGTGCGATTTCCATAGCCTTGGGGCTGGGGGAAATGCACTCGATAAAAGCCTCGGCGGGGTAGAGCGGGAAATACTTGTACGAGGCGATCCACGCGCCGACGGTCATTGCATCGAGCAGGAGGAAAAGAAAAAGGATCAGGAAAATCCGCCGTTTGATGATGGCGATGATGTCCTGAAACGTCACCGTCGTCCCGCCAGCCGCCGACGGTGCGGACGGATGCGTGGGCGGTGAATCGATGCGTTCGGTTACAGTGGCCGGTAACGTTGTCATGATGTTGGTACGCCCCCGTCTATTCTTTCCTCGGCATCGTCAATAAACAAGTTGCTGAGCAACCATCCCACCAGAGCGAACAGCCCCAGTGCGATCGGCAGCATAGCCATCCCGAGCAGCGCGTGCGGTGTTCCGTGCGATAGAGCTTCAAAGCCGAATTTCTGGCCAATTGGTTCGTCCTTGAAAATGTGAAGCACGCCTGTTGAAGTCACGCGGATGATGTTGCAGAAAATCGCGATCGGCACGCACATGGCAGCCATGATGACACGCTGCCAGACAGGCTTGTCGCCGAGATACGCCATAGCCACGCCCAGCGTGACGAACGCCATCGTGAGGCGCATGCCGCTGCACGCCTGCTCGACGTTGAGTGACCCTGATTTCATTTTGTACGTGTAGTCGATGACCACGCCCGAAATCTCCGTCTGCAAGTCGGGAACCAAGGAGAGAACGAACGACGCCACAGTCGACGCGATGCGGCGAAGCGGCATGGTGAGGCTGACGTATTGTGATTGTGGCAGCGGGACACCCAAAAACAGGAACGCGATCGGAAACCCGACGATTTTCAAAACGCCCCAGCCAGCCAGAAACAGCGTTAGCCCGAGCATGCTGCCGATGAGGCACAGCGGTCTGAGATACGAAATTGGCGTGACCCACAGCGTCCAGCAATAAACGGCGAAGCAGGCCAGCACCACGGCGAACCCGAGATAGCTCGGCTTCCGAACGGCGGCAGCCAGCTTGTCGCGGTGTACGTTGATAAAGTAGAGACTGAAAAGCGGCACAAGCCAACCGTGAGACCAGTCCGGATCGTTCTGCCAGCGGTAGAGCACGGTGACGTTGATCGGCGTCCAGAATACAGCGAGAAGCAGACCGCCGATGATGGCCGTCTGAATAAGCCCATTCCGGCCAATGGCCTTGGTGAGCGAGGGGGCTTCGATGTATTGGGGAACGGTTGCCATATAATGCGACTCGGTAAATTACGGGAACAGACCGGGTTGTGACGGCGCGTCGAGGTTTTCGTTGCGGAAAAACGTTTCCTGTCGCACCCACCGGTAGAAGTATGTGATGGATCCGTTCATCTGCGGGATCGTAAAATTCCGAATCTGAATCAGGAACGGCGCGATCGGGTGGGTTCCGATGTTGATGATGTCGTCTTTTTTCAGAAAAAAGTCCGGTTCCACGCCAGCGTAAATGCGATCGAGATTGACCTGCAACATCTGCTCCCGGTCGCCCACTCTGCGGTAAACAGTGACCCGTTCGGGCCAGCCGAGTGGCCCCAGACCGCCCGCGGCTGCGACGGCGGTTTTGAGCGTGATAGTTGCCCCGCTGCGGAACGTGTAAACGCCCGGGCGACGCGTGTGGCCTGTCATGTAATAGAAGCCGATATCGCCGCTGAACAGGCGAATCACGTCCCCTGCCCGGATGACGATGTTGTAGCGCTGGTCGCCCTGACGCAGCCCTTCGGCGGAAATCCGGATGAGGCGAACCTCACTGCGGTGGTCGGCCAACTCTTCCCAGTCAATCGCGGGAGCGACATCGTCGTCGTCGCCTCCAGCCAGCGGAGGAAGTGGGGCTGGGGCGGCAGATTCAGGTGACACTTCAATCCACTCATCGTTCAGGAAAATCCAATTCGTAGGCCGCCCGCCATCGTTTGGTTCAGCGATCTCGGCGGGAATCGGCTGTGGAGTTTGAACCCCGGAATCCGGGTCGGCCGGCGGGTCGTTTTCCATCGTTTGATGATGCGTTTCGCCAGGTTGCTCATTAGCGATCGGAGGGGCGTTTTCGTCCCCTGAGAGCATGAGATCGATGATTTCCTGCACATCAGTCTCGCCGGGGTCGTTCCGTGACGGCGGCGGAACCGGGGCTTCGCGTTCGGTTGGCTCAATCTGTGCCAAGGTCGCTCCGGTGAGGCTCGCGACCGCGTGTGAGGGCGTTACCGCGCTGGACATCATGTAGGACGGCAGGACAGGGGGTATTTCCTCCATCTTGGACGTGTCCGGTGCGTCTTCGTCGCCGAGACCCTTGAGGTTTCGCAATGCGCGGGCTTCCGCTTCGTCGCGTTCCACATCGCGAAAAACGTAGATTTCGGTAACAAGCTGTGCCAACCCGCCCGCGACGGAAAGCGCCTCAATGAGCGAAAAATCGGGTCGGGGAATGGGAAACACGCCCGGACCTCGGTTCAGGCGAACCGCCAGTGTCTCGTTTCCGAAAATCGTGTAGGTAAGACCCCGCTGCGCACCGAATTCCACGAGAACCTGAGCATTGTGAATGATGTCGCGTTCGTCGAGGATTCCCTTGATGTATTCTTCAAGCTCCTGGGCTGTAAAATGTGCAGCCTTCACCCACCCGAGAACGGGAAGATTGATCATTCCGCGATTGTCCACGGTGGCTTGTTGGGCGGAATCCGCTCCGCGCTGGCGAAGTTCAAAGACAAAGACATTTACAACATCGCCGGGGACGAGTCGGTATTCCTCAAACGTGGGTGCTCGGTCGGCCTGTGTGGGTTCTGTGGCATTCCGCACACCGTCTGGTGCATCCTCGATACTCAAGGATTGGCGGATTTCCAGCGTGGTTTCGCGACCGAATGCCCCCAGCTCAATAGGGGACAACCAGCCGTTGAGTATCGAGTTGCATCCGCAAAGCCCGACGACGGCCACCGCGGCGGTAAAGGTTGCGATCCGTGCAATATGTCGTAACATCATGTTTTTCAACTGGTTATAACCTAGGCGGCAGTTGAGTCCATACCACGTCCGTGCGCATCCGTACATTCATTTTGTTATCGGCAATTGCACGCCCGTTGATTGAAGAACTACGCCGCCACAAATTCCTACGAACACCATCCCGCAATCGTTCGGATGGGTACGTGCAAAGTCTCCGGCTGTCAAGGTTTACGCGTGCCAAAGCCCCTTCAATCGCAGCGTCTGACGCACGTAGCTGGACACCTCAGTTTCCTCGAAAGCCTGTCGCTGTCGGCCCCGCGTTGGTACGATAGCCCGCTGCTCGACACGCCAGCTTTCGCTTGGATGACATTTCCAGGAATCACAGGTGCGCCAAGGAGAGCAGTCAGGAGTTGATCTCATGGCCAACACGAGCCAGACCCCATGGCAAGAACGCTATCGCGAAAAGATGCGGATACCAGAAGAAGCAGTCTCCGTCGTTAAGCATGGTCAGCGAGTATTTGTCGGATCGGGAGCGGGGGAGCCTCAAACGCTGGTTGAGGCGCTCTCCACGCGAACGGATTTGAGCGATACTGAAATCGTCCACCTGTTGACTCTCGGCGTGGCTCCCTACGTTGAACCGAGATTCGGGCACCAATTCCGACACAATGCGTATTTTATTGGGCGCAACGTACGGCAGGCTGTGGCCGAGGGGCGTGCGGACTACACGCCGATTTTCCTGTCAGAATTACCATCCTTGTTTCATTCCAAGCGGACGGTGATCGACGTTGCCCTCATTCAGGTGAGCCCGCCCGACCAGCATGGCTATTGCAGTTACGGCGTAGCCACGGACATCGTCAAGGCGGCTTCCAGTTGTGCGCGGACGGTTATTGCGGAAGTCAACGAGCAGATGCCCCGTGCGTTAGGTGATTGCTTCATTCATGTGCGGGACATCAACAACCTGGTGTCTACGAATCGGCCGATTCTGGAATTGACCGCACACGAGCCTGGTGAAACGTCCCGGAAAATCGCCCAACATGTGGCCAATCTCGTCGAGGACGGAGCTACGCTCCAACTCGGCATTGGCAGCATTCCCAATGCCGTCCTCACCTTCCTCGATGGATTCAAGAATCTTGGCATTCACACGGAGATGTTCAGTGACGGGGTGATACGACTGGTCGAAGAGGGAGTGATCACCAACGCACAAAAATCCATCCACCGAGGCAAGATCGTGGCCAGCTTCGTCATGGGCTCACGCAAGCTCTACGATTTCATCGACAACAACCCGTTCGTCGAGTTCCACCCGACCGAGTATGTGAACGATCCTTTTGTCATTGCCCAGAACGACAAAATGGTTTCCATCAACGCGGCGCTCGAGGTCGACCTGACGGGACAGGTTTGTGCCGACTCGCTCGGAACAACCTTTTACAGCGGCATCGGCGGGCAGGTCGATTTCATGCGCGGAACGGCCCGCTCTCGCGGCGGCAAGCCGATCATCGCTTTGCCTTCAACAGCCACCGATGGAACTTATTCCCGCATCGTTCCCTTTCTCAAGAAAGGCGCCGGCGTCGTGACCAGTCGGGGTGATGTGCATTATGTGGTGACCGAGTACGGTATGGCTTTTCTCCATGGGAAAAGCATTCGTGAGCGTGCCGTGGCGCTGATACAAATCGCCCATCCCAAATTTCGTCCATGGCTGCTCGCCGAAGCCAAAGCACACCGGCTGGTCTATCACGATCAGATGGAGCTACCGTTTTCGACACCCACCTATCCCGAAGAACTGGAGCAGACCCTCGAACTCCGGGACGGGGAACTTGTGTTTCTGCGTCCGCTTAAACTGACCGATGAATCCCTGGTGCGCGAGATGTTTTACAAGCTCTCACCGGACTCCGTGCATTCACGTTTTTTCCGGATGATCACATCCATGGAGCATGAAAAACTCCAGGATTTTCTCAAGGTTGATTACGATGCCGATATGGCACTCGTCATCCTGACCGGAAAGGACGAAGATGCTCGGTTGATTGCCATCGCGCATTACAACAAGAACCCGCGCACCAATTTCGCGGAAGCTTCGTTCCTCGTTCGTGACGACTGGCAAGGAAAAGGGATCGGAACCGTGCTGATGACGGCGTTGGTGGAAACCTCCCGACGACACGGCATCTCGGGTTTCACCGCCAGTGTCTTGGCCGCGAATACCGGAATGTTGCGCATCTTTCACAAATGCGGCTACCGCGTGGAAAGCAAGCTAACCGAAAACATTTATGATCTTCGAATTCCGTTTGACGCCAAGAAGGGCGAAGTTCCGTCCTGAACATGATTGTGCGCTCGGAAGCCGCATCGTGCTCCAGCATACTTGCACGCGCGACCAACGCGGGCAAGCCCATCCAGCGGTGGACGCTCGCAGGTTGCGGGCTGCATTATTGACGTGACACGGCTAGCCCGTAGACTTTCGCTGGGATTTCAATAGCCACGGAGCAAGCTCATGAAACGCGTGCGAATCGTTCCATCAATGATGATGTTTTTGTCCAGCGCCACGCTCTTGCAGTTCGGCGGGTGTGTGCCCATTCCGCTGCTCGATATCGCCAATACCGTGTTCCTCGGCATCACGGCGGCGGGATCGCTGGCGATTCTGCGCAATCTCTAGAGGTCGTATCGCCGGGTTTGCCTGGTCTTGAAGCTGGGCCAAGTTTGGCGAATGTTTGGTATTGGTCATGCAATGGACGGTTGCGGCTTGAGAACGGGAACAATCATGAAACGATGGCTGATGTTGCTCGGTTTGGCGGGTGGGGCGGGGCTGATTGTCGCGTCGCCTGTGCTGTCTCAGGACGCTCATGACGGTGATAGCGCCACGGTCGATACCCTGTTCGCCGACTTTCTTCACTACAGCGTTCTGGGCCGATTCCAGATGGCGGACACGTATGCGCAGCAGTTGCTCGACCATCCGGACCTCGATCCCGTGTTGTTGCTCCAACTGTCGGAGTCGCATTCGGGGAGCATGGACACGCTGCGGATTCTGGTTGGGCATGCGGAGTTGTCTGAGGTTGCGGGGCGTGTGATTCAGAAGATCAACGAAGGTGAGCACCTTCAGCGACAGGATATCGAGCGCATCCGCGCGAACATCGCCAAGCTCGGCGGTGATCCTCAGACCGAGCACAATGCCATCGTCCGGCTGCGTGACTCCGGTGAATACGCGATTCCGTGGATGCTTCAAACCTTGCAGGATCCGGCGAGCAAGGCTCTTTGGCCGAGGGTGATTCGGGCGTTGCCGCAGATTGGGAAAGAGGCGGTGAATCCCTTGGTCGAGGCGATGGCGGTTGATGACGAGAACATTTGTCAGACGATCATCTTCGCGCTCGGGGAGCTTGGCTATCCTCACGCGGTGCCATACTTGAACGCGTTGGCCGCTGACGAGGGTGTGGCCCCCGACAGTCGTGCGGTTGCCATGACGGTGATCGAGCGTATTCGGGATCGTGGCGGCATGTCGCCACTTGCGTCGGCTGCGGTTGGTTTTGTTTTATTGGCGGAGCAGTTTTACGACGAGCGCGGTTCTGCTCGGGCGGACGATCGTGTTCCCAATGCGAATGTTTGGTACTGGGACGCTGACAAGCAGTTTCTTGAGGCTGTGGCTGTTCCACGCGAGATATACGGTTCCGTGATGGCGATGCGTTGTTGCGTGCGATCGCTGGGGATCGATTCGTCGATGGGTGACGCGGTCGCGTTGTGGTTGGCGGCGAACATTCGGCGTGAGGCTCGTCTGGGCCTGGATGTCGAAAGCGGCGACACGACTGAGCGGGGCATGTTGACCGATCCAACGAAGTCGGCTGATTTTCCCAGAGCCATTTATTTTACCAGTGCCGCCGGTGCTCGATATGCGCATATGGCGTTGGGGCGTGCGACCGGTGACGGTGACGCGGCTGTCACGCTTGGCGCGATTGCGGGTTTGCGTCGCGTCGGTGGTGCTTCGTCGCTGATTGGGGCTGAGGGATTCAAGCAGCCGCTGGTTCGGGCGCTTCGTTTTTCCGATCTGGTGGTGCGGATTCGCGCTGCGCTGGCGTTGGGAGAGTCGTTGCCGCGCAGCGGATTCAGTGGGTCCGAACTGGTGATTCCAGTTTTGTCTAACGCGCTTTTGCAGACTGGGCGGCGCAACATTCTGGTTGTGGACGCAGATGAGCGGGAACGCAATCTGACGGTCGATGCGCTGCGCGGGGCGAATACGAATGTGATCGGTGAAGCGAACATGCTGGCTGGTATCGAACGGGCCGGCAAGGAGTTTCCGTGGCTGACGGCCATTTTCATGTCGGCGGACCTGATGGAGCCGGGGGCGGCGATCGCCTCCGTTCGCGAGCGATACGAGCTGGCTGGCACGCCCATTATTCTCGTGGTTCAGCCGGCGGGTCGCGTCATCGTGGAGACTCTCGTGGGTGGCGATGTCGCGGTAGGATCGGTTGACCGCGGCGCGCAGCGCGATGAACTGATGGTAGAGCTTGATCGCGTGGAAGCGCGTATCGGTCGGACGCCGCTGTCGCCGGATCGGGCGAGTGCGTTGGCGATGGAGGCCGCCGGTGTCTTGAATCTGATCGCAACGGATGGGCGGTCTGTTTTCAATCCCGACGATGCGGCGACCGCTTTGATTACCGTGCTCGACGGGGCCGACGAGACGTTGCGTATTGCTTCGATGAAGCCGCTGTCGCTTCTGACCTCGGCGACGGCTCAGATCGCTCTGGCGCGTACGGCTGTTGACGGCAATGAGTCGGAGTCTGTCCGGTTGCCGGCGTTCGCGCGTTTGGCGGTTTCAGCCAAGAGATACGGAAACCAACTGGATCGGCCGCTGGTGACTGCGTTGCTGTCTGCCACGTTGGACGAACCGAACCTTCAATTGCGGACGGCGGCTAGTATCGCTGTCGGCGCGCTCGATCTCTCGCCGGAAAAAGCTCATCAGGTGCTGTTGAAGTACGAACAGGGTTGAATCCGCTGGTTGGACGTGTCGGCGCGCAAGGCCTTATTCGGTTGTCGGGTGCGGGCCGTGGAAGCACGTTCCTTGCCTTTGTCTTGAGCACATAGTGCTTCGTCACAACTCAATTGATGAGTTGGGTGCCGCACGGCTTTAGCCGTGGGGAAGTCGAATCCGAGGGACTATTCGACTCCCCCACCTCTGAAGAGGTGGGGCACCCGCTCATTGTTTTGGGCTTGACAAAACACTTGATTCAAACAGAAGAAACGGATCGGTTTGGTGGTGATGGCGCGGGTTTCCTGGGATCGTGTTCTTTTGCAAACCGCTCCCTTACGGTCGCGGCTCTGTTCGTCTCTTTGTGTTGAACGACGCTTGATGGAGCGATAGTTATGTCGGAAATGGATCGCTCGAAATTGGGGGCGTACGATCATCGTCGGATCGAGCCTGCGTGGCAGGAGCGGTGGGCGCGGGAGGGCGTGTTTCGCACGCTGAATCCGGGTGATGAAGGGTTCGATGCGTCCAAGCCCAAGTGCTACGTGCTGGATATGTTTCCCTATCCGAGCGGGGCTGGTCTTCATGTCGGGCACCCGGTCGGTTATTGCGCTACGGATATTCTCTCGCGGTTCAAGCGTATGCGCGGGTTCAACGTGCTGCATCCGATCGGATTCGACGCGTTCGGGTTGCCGGCGGAGCAGTACGCGATCGAGACCGGTGTGCATCCGGCTGACACAACGAAAAAGAACATTGCCAACATGCGGCGACAGCTCAAGATGTTCGGTTTCAGTTACGACTGGGATCGCGAGCTGGTGACCTGTGAGCCTGAATACTACAAGTTTACGCAATGGATTTTTCTGCAACTGTTCAACAGTTGGTACGACCGTCGGGTGGAGAAATCGAGACCCATAGCGAGCCTTATCGAGGAGCTTGAGTCGGGGGCGTTGCGCGTTTCGGAGGCGTTGACACTCGTGTTTGACGCGCAGGCATCGCGATGTGTTGCATGGGCGACGTTGAGCGAAGGCGATCGACGTCGCGTGATCGACAGTGAGCGGTTGGCTTACATCGGCGAGGTGCCGGTGAACTGGTGTCCGGCGCTGGGTACGGTGTTGGCCAATGAAGAGGTCACGAACGAGGGGCGCAGCGATCGCGGCGATCATCCCGTATTTCGCCGGCCGCTGCGGCAGTGGATGCTGCGTATTACGCGCTATGCCGATCGTCTCGTTCGTGATCTTGACGAACTCGATTGGCCTGAGCCGATCAAGCTCATGCAGCGAAACTGGGTGGGGCGGAGCACTGGGGCTGAGGTCGATTTTCCGATCGCATCGGGTGGTCCTGACGCGCCTGCGGTTTCGGATTTCAACGCGTGGCGATTCGGGCGTCGAGGCGGGTTCGGCGAGCGTCCTGAGGACAACGTCCTGCGCATTTACACGACGAGGCCTGACACGTTGTACGGGGCGACGTACATGGTTGTCGCGCCGGAGCATCCGATCGTCGATCGCATAGTTACGCACGATCAAAAATCGGCGGTGGATGGCTACGTTGCGTCCGCCCTGCACAAATCGGATATGGATCGGACGACGGACGCCAAGACCAAAACCGGCGTGTTCACCGGTGCGTATGCATTCAACCCGGTCAATGGCGAGCGTATTCCGATCTGGGTGGCGGATTACGTTTTGATGGGCTATGGCACGGGCGCGATCATGGCTGTCCCCGGTTCGGACACGCGCGACTTCGCGTTTGCGAAAGCGTTTGATTTGGAAATTCGCACGGTTGTCGCGCCGACGGTCGAATGGGCTGGCGATGTCGCGGTTACGGCGAAGGGCGGGTTGTCCAACGTTCGGGACAAGGCTCGGGCTGCATTGACGCAGAGCATCGAGCGTTGGAAGTCGGATGGGTCGGCCGATGCTTTGAAGCGGGCGGAGATCGCGACGAGCTTTCTCGAACACGGCGGTGTTGATGACAGTGTGTCACGCGATGACATTGTGCGTCTCTATGTGGCTGCCCCGCACCTGTTCGAGGAGCCGTTCTGCGAGATGAGTGTCGCGATTCAGTCGCCGGTTGGTCCGACGGAACTGGGGGAAGACGTTTGCGACCTTAATGGCCTGTCCACGACGGACGCGAAGGCAAAGATTATTGACTGGCTTGATGACACCGGCATGGGTCGCGGGGCGGTGAATTACAAGCTGCGCGACTGGTTGTTCAGCCGGCAGCGTTACTGGGGCGAGCCGTTTCCGATTCTGCATGCGGAGAAGGACGGTACGATCATTCCCGAGGAAGCCGCGTCGCTGCCGATCGAGCTTCCGGAAATGGACGACTATCGGCCTGCACCTTCGACGGACGATGGGGCTGCGTTGCCCAAGCCGCCGCTCGGTCGGGCTGAGGAATGGGGCGAGGTTGTGCGCGACGGGAAGGTGTTCAAACGCGAGTTGAACACCATGCCGCAATGGGCTGGCTCGTGCTGGTATTACCTGCGTTTTCTCGACCCGAGTAACACCGAGCGATTCTGTGCGGAAGAGGCTGAGAAGTACTGGATGCCGATAGACCTTTATGTCGGCGGTGCGGAGCATGCGGTTTTGCATCTGCTTTACGCACGTTTTTGGCACAAGGTTCTTTTTGACTTAGGCCACGTTTCGACGAACGAGCCGTTCGGCCGACTTGTGAATCAGGGCATGATTCAGTCGTTTGCGTTCCGCGAGCCGGGCGGTCGTATCATTCCCAATGACAAAGTCGAGCAGCGCGGGCAGGGGGAGTATGTCGTATCGGCCACCGGTGAGCCTGCTACGCAATTCGTGGCCAAGATGAGCAAAGCCCTGAAGAATGTGGTCAATCCTGATGATATTATTCAGGAGTATGGGGCGGATACATTTCGTTTGTATGAGATGTACATGGGGCCGATTGAGTCTTCGAAGCCGTGGAATACGCGCGACGTGCCGGGTCTGTTCAAGCTCGTGCAACGTATCTGGCGACTGGTGGTTGACGAGGAGACGAATCAGCTTTCGCCCGCGTTGACCGACGATACACCGGACGACGTGACGTTGCGATTGTTGCACAAGACCATCAAGGCCATCACTGGTGATGTGGAGCAATTGAAATACAACACAGCCATTGCGGCTATGTTCGAGTTTGTGAATGGTATGATGAAGCGTGATCGTCGCCCTCGGGCGGTTGTGGAGCCGTTTGTGCTTTTGGTTTCGCCGTTCGCGCCGCATGTGGCTGAGGAGCTTTGGTCGCGATTGGGGCGTGCGGAGACGCTGGCGTATGAGCCTTGGCCTGAGTTCGATCCGGCGCTTGCTCGGGATGAGGAAGTCGAGATTGCGGTGCAGATTCTCGGGAAGGTGAATTCTCGCATTTTCGTTCACGCGGATGCGGATGAGAAGACTATTGAAGAGGCTGCGTTGGGCGATGAACGCATTATGCAGGAATTGTCCGGCAAGACGGTGCGGAAGATTATTGTGGTTAAGGGGCGTTTGGTGAACATCGTCGCCAATTAGGAGGCGGACGCTTGATCGAGTTGGAGGCTAAGTTTCGCGTCGAGGATCACGCGGCGGTCTTGCTCCAGCTTGAGCGCGGCGGGGGTGCGTTTGTCGGGCGATACATCGAGCACAATGTGATCTTCGATCGTCCGGACGGCTCGCTTGTGGCGGACGGTTGCGGCCTGCGTGTTCGCGGGATGGAAACGCTCGACGGTGCGGTCGCGCCGGCTACGATTACGTTCAAGGGGCCTGCGCAGCCGAGCGCTTTCAAGCGACGTACGGAGATCGAGACAAGTGTGGGGGATTTCGATCGCGCGTGTGCGTTGCTGGAGGCTGTGGGATTTGAGGTCCGGCTGTCTTATCGCAAGCGTCGCGAGCGATGGGTGATGGAAGGGTGTCATGTTGAGCTTGACCGCGTGCCGATGATCGGCGATTTCGTGGAGATTGAAGGGCTGGACGAGCCGAAAATAGGATCGGTGAGAAAACGGCTGGGCCTGGGTGGTGCAGAACACGTAAGATCAAGTTACGTGCGGATGTTGGCGGATGCGTGTCGATGTGCGAAACGTTCGCCGATGGGAATTGATTTTGATTGAATGTTGGGGAAAGGAACCCGAATGCTAAAACGAAGTGTTTTCATGATGGTGTGTGCGACGATCGCGGTAACGTTTTACCTGGCTGCGGGCGAGAGTTCCGCACAGAGTCGGTCGCGCGGTGGGGCAGCGTTCAAGCCGGTGATGTCTTTACACGGTCTGATGATTGAGCAGGATCGGCACTTTGAGAATATTCTCTCGATTTTGCGCGACGCCTCGGGCAAGGATCGCGAGAAGCGCCTGAATCATGAGGCGATGGCGCTTGCGGAGATGGCCAACATCAACGGCTTCCACGAGGAGGCCGTCAAGTACCAGGATTACCGCGAGTGGGCGGCGCAGTTGCAAAGTCAGGCTGCTGAGCTGGGCGAGCTTGGTTTGGCGGGCAAGTTCAAGGAAGCGAAGAAGGCGGCCCGCGCGATGAATGCGACATGCACCGCCTGCCACGACAAGCACGACAGTTAGTGGTCCAACACGACAAGAATGCGGGTTCCGTTCGCTCTTTCAGAGCCGCGACCGTGAGGGGGCGGTTGGCGAAAACCTGCAAAATCAGGTATGGCCACGCATTAGCCGGCGACGCGCTACGGTGCCCACAGGTACATGCAACGCGCGGAATGGCCTTTGAGCCATGACGGCAGTTGGACGTTGATGATGTTGATGTCGCCGCCGACGGGGCTTTTGGCGTAGATATTCGGCGTGTGGACGAATGGCCGGTGGTAGATGACGACACTGGCCTTTGCGATTCCCGCGCGGTGTTTGGCCGCCGTGACGGCGTCGCGCACGGTGCCGATGCCGTCGATCAATCCGTTGTCGAGCGCCTGCGGGGCGGTGTACACCCGGCCGTCGGCCAGTTCACGCACGCGACTTTCGGTGAGACCGGGGCGGCCGTCGACCACGACTTTGACGAATTCGCCGTACATGTGATCGATCAAGCCCTGGAAGACCGCGCGGTCGGCGTCGCTTAGTTTCTTGAAAGGTGAGCCGCCGCCCTTGAGGTCTCCGCTGCGCAGGATGGTGGGCGTTATGCCGATCTTGGCCATCGTGCCGGTGACATCGAACAATTGAATGATGACGCCGATGCTGCCCGTGACCGTGGAGCGGTGGGCGATGATTTCGTCGGTGGCGCAGGCGATGTAGTAGCCGCCGCTGGCTGCCACATCCATCATGACGGTCACGATGGGCTTGCCGGTGCGTTCGCGAAATCGCTTGATTTCCGTGTGCATCAATTCGCTCGCGGTGACCCCGCCGCCGGGGGAGTTGATACGCAGCACGACGGCTTTGACGCGTTTATCCGAAGCAGCCCGATCGAGTTTTTCAACCAGGAAGCTGACCGGATGTTCGCCGCCGCCGAGCAGAGTGGGCGACGATGTGTTGACGATCAGGCCGTCGATGTCGATTACGGCGATTTTGGGCGCGAGGAAGCCCGCGTTTTCGAGCGTTTCCTCTCTGACGGTTTGATTCGGGCTGACCGGAATGATCAACAGGCCTTTGGGCGCGCAGCCGGGCACGGTTGCCAGCGTCGCACCGAGCGTCATCAGAGTTACTGCTTTGCACAAGGCGCGTCGGCGGATATTCATGGATCATGAACCTTTCACGTCGTGAGTTTCGAAAGCTCGTGTCGCGGGCGCTCGATGGCATTCCGTCGTCGCTGGCCCGTTACCTCGACAACGTCGCGATCGATGTCGCGTCGCGCCCCGACGCGCGAACCTGTCGCGAGATGGGCATCGACGACCCGCTTGAGTTGATGGGATTGTATCAGGGGACGCCGCTGACGGAACGTGGTATCGACGATTCTTTCGCGCTGCCGGATCGCATCGTGATTTACCAGGAAAGCGTCGAGGCGGGTGTCGCGTCGCGCGAGGCGATTGTTGACGAAATTCGCACGACCGTCCTGCACGAGATAGGCCATCATTTCGGTCTGGATGAGGACGAACTCGATGCATTGGGTTTCGGATAAAGCGTGCGTCACACGCGGGCGGATTGCTTGCGCAGTGTCATGTCGAAATTGCGGACCATCGATTTGTACGTCCACGCGACGCCGGCCATATAGACCAGGATAGCGATGCTGGATCCGATCAGGCTCCAGACGCGCAGGCCATGTCTGCTGTCCGCCAGTCGTTGCGGTGAATCGAACAGCCGTACCGGGTTGACCAGCGTACTGAGCGCCGTGAAGGGCGAAAACGGTGCGATGCTCGCACCGAACTGATCGGCGGCGGAGGTGATCGAATCGACGACGAACGTCAGAATCAAACACGTTCCAATACCAATGCCAACGCCGACCATGACAGCCTGCACGGTTTTTCGGCTGTGCAGCGAGACATGCAATCCGAGCATGCAGGCGGCGGAGGAATAGGAAAACATCAGAGCCGCCGCAAGAAAACCGGCTTCTATGGGCACGACCGGGTCGTCTGCGCCGACGATCAAGCCGTGGAATCCGAACAGTAAAACGGTGAATGTGGGGATGCCGATCATCGGAACGGTAAACGTGATCAACCCGCGAAGTTTGCCCCAGACAATATCGCGGCTGGTCAGCGGTGTGGTCATCAGCAGCTCGAGCGTCAGGGATTCCTTCTCCTTGGTCATGGCTGTGGCGGCGGTGTTGGTAGCGACCAGCAGGATCAAACCGAGTTCGATCATGATGACAACCGCGAGCCAGGTCCGTGCGGCTGCGACGTCCTGAGAATCGATGTAGAAAATCAGGAGTCCGATGGCTGTGACGACTCCGCCGCCGAGCAGGACGATCTGGAGAAAGCCGCGCGCAGCGGCCGACGCGCGGGTGACAGCCTCACGCCATGCGATGGGATTGCGCCAGACTTTGCGCGGCTTGCGGCGACGCTCGCCCGGTTCGTGCTTGAGGATGCGATTCTTAAGTCGGCCGAAGATGCCGACCTCATTGTCCTTCGGACGGCGCACGAATACGGCGGCCAACACGGTCAGCAAAAATGAGGCTGTCAGTGTGATGATGACGTACGCGGTGTGCGGCTGGGAAGCGCAGAAACGCGCGATCGCACCCCGACCTGTCAGCGTGGCGGGGTCCGGTGCGGGCACGCGGTTCAGGGCGACATCGAGCGCGAGAAACGGGTGAATCGGTGCGAGCCAACTGACACGTTCGCCGTTCGTGTTGGCCGGCGCTTCGGGTATCCACGTCCGGTCCCACTTGCCCAGCGCGTACACAGCCAGCAAGTACAGCCCGATCATGAGAAAAAAAGAGAAAATCGTACGCCGCGTGCCGACGCGAATCATGCTGATGGAGATGGCCAGCGACCCCGTGATGATCGCCGTCGCACCGGCAATCGCGAAGCTCTGCATAATCTGATCAAACGTGACACCGCCATAGACCATCGTCATCAGGAAAATGGGCAGCCCGCCGAGAAGGAGCACGAGCACAAAGAACAGCCTGCTCATCAGCGAGCCGAGCACGATCTGCGCATTGGACAACGGCGTGGACAGAAGGATGTTGAACGTCTGCGCGTCGCGCTCCTGCGTGATGGCGCCTGCGGTGAAGACTGGCGCGAGAAAACACATCAGCGCCAGTTGCGTAATAGACGCCCACATGAACATTTTCGAAGCGTTCTTGGCCAGGTCCGAGAGCGTCGATGCGGAGCCGCTGCCCCCGACCATGACCAGCAGAACGACGAAAATCAACGCCGCAAGGTAGCCCGCGCGAAGCCAGAGATGCCGCACACGACGCGATCCGCCCTGCACCACGCGCACGAGAATCGGATTGGCGGGCACCAATCGCCAGAACCACTCGAAGATTCTTGTCCTGGCATCGTTCATTGAACGAGGCCTTTGGTCAGGCGCATGAACGCTGTCTCCAGATTGACCTCTTCCTCTTTAATCTCGCGAATCTTGAAGTTGTTTTTCACCAGGGCAGCGGCGATGTGCGAGAAGTCGTGCGTCTGCTCGTCAAGCTCGACGATGACGGCTCCGTTTTGTTCTTCGACGCCGCGCACGCCGTTCAGCTTTTGAAGCATCAGCGCAGCCAAGTCCTGCTGCTCGACGACGCGAACGTGAACGCGCGTGGCCAACTTCGCCTGGCGCACGATGTTGGCGATCGGCGCGTGGTGGAGCATTTCACCGTGCTCGATGATGCCGACCGTCGTACACAATTCAGCCAATTCATGCAGAATGTGCGAGCTGATGATGATGGTCTTGCCCATGTTGCGCAGTTCTTTGAGCAGCTCTCGAATTTCGATGCGCGCCCGCGGGTCCAGCCCGCTGGCCGGCTCGTCGAGCAGGAGCACTTTGGGATCGTGCAGCAGAACGCGGGCGATACTCAACCGCTGCTGCATGCCGCGCGACAGCGAATCGACCAATGCGTCGCGCTTGTGCGAGAGGTCGGTTAACTCGAACACGTCTCCCACGATGCGGTCACGGTCTTTTCCGGTGATGTTGTAGGCGCTCGCGAAGAATTCGAGATACTCCTGCACGACCATGTCTTCGTAAGCGCCGAAGAAATCGGGAACGTATCCAATAAGCGGCCTGATTTTGCGCGATTCGTACCCGACCACGTGCCCGCAGACGCGCGCTTCGCCCCACGTCGGCTGAAGCAGCGTCGACAGGATTTTGATGGTAGTCGTTTTCCCCGCACCGTTCGGACCGATGTAGCCGAAGCACTCGCCATCCTCGATGTTGAGGTTGAGGTTGTTAAGGGCGACGAGCTTTCCGTAGCGTTTTGTTAAGTTGATCGTCTGGATGATCACGTAATATCTCTATGAATCCTGCCCACGGCCTGACGTCGCGGGCGGTGCCTGATTTCGAGTCAAAGGAATCTGAATGCGGTAGATGGTGAGCGTCTCGCTCGGCACCGTCGCGTCGTACTCTTCGCCGTCGCCGGTGCAAAGGTGGATCGGCCCGGGTTCACGCGCGAAACCGATCAGCAGAGCGTTCCCCTTGTCGAGGAAGTGGCTGATATCCAGTTGACGCAGGCCGTCGGTCATGAGCGTCGGCGTCAACACATTCGTGCCGTCCTTGGGTGCGTATTCCGAAAAGAACGTGGCCAGGAGTATCGCCTTCTCATGGTTTTCGAAACGCCCCGTGTCGCCGCTTCCGATCGCACCGAAGGTTCCAAACGACGCGCCCCAACCTTTCATACGCACGTCAAGGTCCGCGCTTCGGTTCCAAACATCGAACGAAAGCGGGCTGCCAGTCGCATCACGATACAACCACCGGCGGGGCAATATGGTCTGTCCGTCGTCGATAGGCGGAAGCTCGAAGAAATAGGTGAACGCTGCCCGGTTGAAGTTGTCGTTTGAACCACGGCCCACGAATACATCCTGCGTCGTGTAGACGAGGAACGCCCGTTCAAAATCGACGCCCAGCCGATTCGTGATCGTGCTGCCCTGCGTGATGCGCACGTCGTATTTCTGCTCCGGGTCAGTCTCTATGGACAGGTCAGCCTCCAAACGACCGTTCAGCGAGCCGGACCAGCGGGCTTCAAATTGTTTCACCGTACCGCGAATCGGCACGTCGATCAGTTCCGCACGCGAGGGTGCGAGCTTGTAGCGCTTCGGGTTGATGAACGTGGATTCGGAAATCATGTCCGACGGCGCGGCGAACGGCCTCAGTGCGCACGACGTGGCCGTCGGCGAGATCACCTGCGGGTAGTCCGGCGGCGACCAGACGTTGAATACATCGAACAAACTCGTCTTGAGTCCGAAATACGCGGTCGCAAGCCCGCGCGACTCGCCGGCGGTCCCGTCGATGACAGCCAGTTGAATCAATCGTTGGCCTATGCCGCCCCGAACGATCTGCACACCCATGACCGTCAAAATGTTGAAAACAATGGCCGTCGCGGCGAACACGGTCCAACTGTGCCTCCGCCAAACGCGCCGGCCCAGAAAGTGCCAAGCGCCGAACGTCGCCACCGACGCATACAAAAACGCAGCCACCATCGCCGTCCCAAGATAGAGCGCACCCACCTGTGAAAAGCCGATCCACCCATCGATGTGCTTGAGGAGCGGTTCCGACATCCCCGAGCTGACCGTCACCTTCGGCTGGCGAAGCTCGAGCGTTCGCTTGAAGAATTTTTCGGCTTGTCCGCCATCCTGAAAGAGGTCGCGTATGGAGGCAGCGACGAAGACGATACGCCCGCGATCGAGGCGTCGTCGTGTGATGAGATCGATCGCCGGCTGATCTTCGTGCGCCTTCTCGGTGAGCACGATGTCGGCATCGGGTTTGACGCTGCATTGCGCGGCCGTGACCGGCTTCTTGTAGTCCAGACCTTTTTCGTTATCGATGCCCAGCAGATTCCGACGAAGGATGGGAAAGCGTGAGCGCAAATACACCGGGCCGACCGTGGCGGGAAGGGCGTCGCGTAATTCCGGCGCGCCCGCCAGCGTGTCGGATGTCCTGCCGGCTGCCACCACCAGCATGCCGCCGTTTCGCGTCCAGTCGAGCAGGGCGTTCAGTTGGGCAGCCGTCAGGTCCGACGGGTCCGCATCGTCCCAAACAATCGCGTCCACGATTTCCAGACCGATCCATTGCGATGGAACGTCCGAAGGCGACAGATGAGACACGTGCATCGTTTTGGCGAATAAATCCGCCAGTTCCAGGCTCCGCAATTTCGACACAGCCCCCGTCGCGGTTTTGGACAGCGAGAGTATCAGGTAATCGTTGGCCGTGAGCGTTTCGGGCGGTAGATTCGGGATCAGTTCCTTAACACGCTCGCCGCGCGATTCGAGGTCAGCCAGACCGCCTTGATCGTCGAGCAGCGTGACGCTGATCGCCCGGGCACTGTGGCCGACGACGTTGGCGGGCACATAAAGCGTGTATTGACGAACGCCGGCGTCGGGCATGAGTTGCACACGCTGCATGTCGTAGCACAGGTCGCCGTCCTTGTCGGGCTGAGCTGCGCGAATCCAACCGTCGAAGGAGGCTTCACCTTGCACGCTCAGGTCCACGACGATCGGCACCCACGCACCGTTGCGAATCAGGTCGCGTCCCTCAGCCTGTCCGCCGACCGATGGGTAGCCAACGCGCACAAAATCCCCGATGACCACCGCCCGTCCGACGGAGGCAAACAACAGCGTAAGCAATACCGGCCCAATTCCTTTCATACAGTCTGACAGCCCCTACGTATTGCAAGCAGTCTATCCGCAACGGGGGGATGAACAATACTCCGGGCCAATCGTTCGACACGAACAGACAAACAGAGCCGCGCCCGTAAGGAAGCGGTGCCCCACAACAACCGCAATTTACACCCGCGCTCGCAATTACCCGAACCAGTGCGAATTACCCTCCACCCCACGCGCAACAAAATACCGGTCAACCCCGAAAGATTCAGCGAGCGCGACCGTGGCTTGCCGTTTAGGATTCGCGCAAAAATAATTTGTACTGGCCCACAAGCTCTTTCTTCTTCGTGTCCACCGAGACCACAGGCTGGCCGCGGCGCTGAAAACGAAGAACCTGTTCGTTGATGTAGTGAAACTGGGCGTCACGGTCGGGGTGGGTGTTGCCCTCGCGCGTCTTTCGATTCCCCTGCAGATGGAACTCCTGCTCTTTCAGTTCTCGCGCCACGGTTCGCGGGCCGACCTGAAAACCCTGATGCTGCAACGCCGCCGCCAGATTGTACGTGCTCTTGCATGTCCAACGCAGTGCAAATTCCGGATCGCCACGTGCCGTTGGTTCCACAAGCAAATCCAATGCCTCGATTACTCCCGATTGACTGTCACGGGCACGTTTGCGGCCGCCGCCCTTGCTCCGAATACGCGGAGTCGAGAAGACGTCCTCGCCCGCAGCCGCAGCTTCTACTTCGCGGATCCCCTTGTGTACCGTCGCAGACGACATTCCCGTGGCCGCCACCACCGCCGCAATACCCCCGCGGCCCAGCGAGCGTGCCTCAGTGGCTGCCCACACACGCCGGGAACGCTCATTCAGCACCTCCGACAACGAAAGGTATTTCTCCCTGACCCATTGCACTACGGTGGAATCCGGCATACCTCTTTATTGGATAAGTCATGCAGAATCATTTAACTTATTTTGCGCGACTCCTTACCTCTCGATCGACAACAACCATTCGGAGCGTTAGATCAAACAGATGGTCATTGGCCGCAAGGATTGGATGTTCGCCGGCAGTGAGACTGGCACCGAGAACGCGGCCATCTTGTTCAGCATCGTGGTCTCCTGCAAGCTCGCCGGCGTGGATTCGTTCGCGTATCTCCGA
The DNA here is from genome assembly GCA_029260215.1 of Phycisphaerae bacterium. Classification (GTDB taxonomy): domain Bacteria; phylum Planctomycetota; class Phycisphaerae; order UBA1845; family UBA1845; genus OFTM258. The sequence goes on along the minus strand of JAJDDQ010000046.1, from coordinate 43,715 downwards.
GACGTTCTCACCCGGATTCACGCCCATCCCGCCGATTGCATCCACGAGATCGCGCCCCGTCGATGGAAACAGCGCTTCGGCGCGGGCACGCCCAATCACCACCACGCCCAGCCAGCCGCATAGCCGCCCTGCCCCCGCCAACAAATATCGCCGCCTGTCGTTTGTCGGGCGCTTACCGACAGACTGCTAGGCCTGGCAGGAGACGCCTGCGACGAATGCCCGTTCGATGCCGAGGATGATGGCGACGAGGGTGGGTACTGCGCCCATGCGGACAATTGCCCGGAAATCAGCAATGTCAGTCAAACTGATGCAGACAATGACGAAATCGGCGATGCCTGCGATCAGTTCGATGATTTCGGAGCCAACGGCGTCCCATTGGTTACGCCGGACGATCCGACGCAGCATGAATCCACCCAACCGGACGACCCGGATTCCGGGGGGTTTGATTCAGGCGAATCGTTTACAGGGGAAGATGATGAGCAGGAAACGGCTTCGCAGGTGGAACGGGTGCATCCCATTCTGGGTGGCACGGTCTGGCGCAGCCAGGCCGTGGATATCCGCAACTCCCACGGCCTACCGACTGCGCCGGTAGACCGTGCCACACTGCACTGCGCATTGCCACCCGTATTGGGATGCACCCAGGTGGAACTGGTGAGTTCGAGCCAATCGCGACAGACCGGTACAATGTGCGGGAGCCTCGGGGTAGTGGGAATGATCTTGTGGCCTTTTTCAGCGATGCTGCTCCTGTACGCTTCGCGAGGCGCTTTGGCGAGAGGGACGCAGTCGTGAACGGATAAGGCGACAACGCGGTTGTTGGCGTCATGGTTCGTCTTGGCGAACTCGCACTGGCCCGGTTTACGAGGCGTGGCCGTCTGATTCGTAGCGGGAGATTTTGTCGACTCGGCGTTTGTGTCTGCCCGCTTCGAATTCCGTCTTAAGCCAGGTCTCAATGATGCGTTTCATGAGAGCGTCGCCTACGAGGTCAGCCGGGAGACAGAGGACGTTGGATTCATTGTGACGTCGCGACAGTTCAGCCGTCAGTTCATCATGACAGAGCGCGGCACGGATGCCTTTGACTTTGTTGGCTGTGATGGACATGCCGATTCCCGTGCCGCAGAAGAGTATGCCGTAGTCCACGTCTCCCTTGGCGACGGCTTCAGCCGCGGTGAATGCGTGGTCGGGGTAGTCGCAACTGTCCTCCGCTTTGCAGCCGTGGTCGTCGACCTCATGGCCTTCTTTGGCGAGGAATGCGACGATCTTGTCTTTGGCGTTGAATCCGCGATGGTCCGAGGCGACGGCGACTTTCACAGTTCGATCTCCTGGAGGCGTTTTCTGAGCGCGGTTTCGATGCGTTCGGCGCAGCGGGCATAATCCTCCACGTCGCCGCCGAAGGGGTCTTCGATGTCGCCATCGGGCGACAAGCATGTTACCCGGTCCTCGGCTGTCGGGTCGATGGACAGGACGGCTGCCCGGTGGGCGGCAGTCATGGTGAAAATGTGGTTCGCTTTACGCGTGAGGTCGAGGGTCAACGGCTGGGAGCGATGGTCTGCCATGTCGATATCGCGGTCGGCCAGCACCTTGACCGCGTTCGGGGAAGCGGGCGAACCGGGGAATGCGGACGCGCCTGCGGAGCTGACCTGAAGACTGTAGTCGGGGAGGTCCTGCGGCTGGCAGCCCAGCTTCTCGGAGACGAGCCTTTCCGCAAGCGCTTTGGCCATCGGGCTTCGGCAGGTGTTTCCGGAGCAAACGAAAAGTATGTTTCGGTTGGCCATGTCGCGGATCATTCTCTCATCAAAAACGCCTTCGCGGAGCACGCGGAATTTGCCGCCTTCGATGCCCACCACGGTTGAGGCTTTGTTGTAACGCGTCGGCCCGCCATCGACTCCGAAGGCAACCGAACGCCCCAGAGCGGCCATCGCGGATCGGTAGTCGCCGGGCGGCGGTTGGCCGGCGCGGTTGGCGCTGGCCATCACGACAGGCCCGCCGACACGCTGAAGAATCTCGGCGGTGACGTCGTCATCGGGCAATCGCAGACCGATGGTTCCCTCATGGTACATGGCTGCGATGCCGGCTTCATCCATGTCCGCCGCTGCCGGCGCGTCAGCCGGTTTCGGTTGCTGCAACACAAGGGTCATCGGTCCAGGCCAAGCCTTTTCTATCAGACGCCTAGCGACACCGCCGAGTTCGGTGACGTAACGCGCGACCTGGTCCTTATGCCCTATATGAACCGTAAAGGGCTTCCCGGTCGGCCTGTCCTTGATTTCCGCCAGTTTAGCGCGAGCGGACGCCAGATCGGCCCGCGCCGCGACGCCGTACACGGTTTCCGTGGGCAGAACGACGAGGTCGCCGTCGTCAAGGTGCCTGACGGCTGCGGCGATATTGTCCTCGGCACCGTCTATTTTAGAAATGCTTGCAGACCTCACCCTCAATGTCCTAGCCCGCGTCGCAAACGCTAATTTTGAGGCTGCTGGCTGCGTGTGTCAAGTTCTGACCGGGGATCGGCGGACGGCGTGGAAAAGCGCGTCGGAGTCGGCGGAATGGTGCGAAATATCGAATCGCTCGGCGAATCGAGCGGGAAAACGTACGGATTTCGCCTCCCGGCCCAAAGCTTCGGGGGCGACAAAACACATGACCTCATCGGCCAGGTCGGCAGCGAGAAATGCGGTGGCGAGGGTCGGGCCTGCTTCGACCAAAACGTTACTCATGCCGCGCTGATAAAGCTGGTGCAGAGCGTCTCGCAGGTCGATACGCTGGTTTCTTGACTTACACGGCAGGATTTCGACGCCTCTTTGGGTCAAAAGCTGGGCTGCGCGCGCGTGATCGTCGCGGCTGCGTTGCGTGAATACGATTGTGGGAGCTTGAACCGCCGTGCGGACCAGTTTCAATGTCGGGGGGATACGCAGACGCGAGTCCAGAATAACGCGGGTGGCGATCCGTTTGATGGGGACGTCGCGGGCGGTGAGAAGGGGATTATCGACGATGGCAGTGCTGGCACCGACGATAATCGCATCGACGCGGGCGCGGAGCCGGTGGACGATTCGGGCGGCTGCCTGACCAGTTAGCTGTCGGCGTTGGCCGTCAGGCGCGCTGAGCCAGCCGTCGAGGGCTTGGGCCCATTTCAGGATGATGTACGGGCGCTGAAGCTTGAGTCGTGTCACATAGGGGCGAGTCAAGCTGCGGGCTTCGTCGTTGAGACAACCGGTGCGGACCTCGATACCAGCCGCTCGAAGTTTTCTAAACCCGCGGCCAGCCACCTCGGGGGCGGGGTCGGACATGGCTGCGACGACGTATTTGACTTTCGCGGCGATGAGGGCGTCGGTGCAGGGCGGTGTTTTGCCGGTGTGGCCACAGGGTTCGAGCGTCACATATGCGGTGGCTGCTGCGGCACGGCGGCCGGCGGCTCGGAGCGCGTAGACCTCCGCGTGGTGACTGCCAAAGCGACGGTGGTACCCCTCCCCGACGATACGTGAGCCGCGCACAATGACGCACCCGACCATAGGGTTGGGTTCGACGCGTCCCTCGCCACGACGAGCCAGGGTAAATGCCCTACGCATCCATGCATTGTCCTGCGATGTGAATGGTTTGTGGGTCACGCTGATGACGTGCAGGTTTCGCCACGTCGCTCACGCAGGGCGATGGTGCGGCGCTCGGACCAGAGATTCAGCATGAGCATACCGACGCCGACTACCAGGGCTGAATCGGCGACGTTGAACACCCAAGGCCAAATATCGCGTTTGCCGATTTTGGGAACGATTTTCATAAAATCCCGCACAACGCCGACGCTCGACATCGAGGCGATTTCCGCTCGATCGAGCATGATGCGGTCCGCACCGTCGGGGGCGTGGCCGATCATGATGTAGGGTTTTTCCGGGTCGTTTTCAACGATGCGACAGACGCGGTCGCTGCCGTCGGTCAGGACCACTTTGTCCACAATGATGAAACTGCGGTCGTATAGATTGCCCAGTGAGCCAGCCAATACGAGCGAGAGCGACAGGTGCAGCCACTTTTGACGGTAGCTGCTGGTCGCGAACAGATAGAGGACGAATCCGAGGGCGGCGAACGAGGCGACGATGAACAGCGGGACAAGCCCCTTGCCCATGCCGAAGAGTGCGCCGGGGTTCACGGAGCGGCGAAACTCGAACACCTTGGGAACAACTTCGCGCACGTCGTATGGTCCGAGATTGGCAAATGCCCAGCTTTTGGACCAAAGATCGAGCGCGAGCGCCGCGACGGCGACTACCCAAAGGCGTACATGGGCAATCGGGTCGGAGAATGCCGAGCGGAATTGTTCCTCCGTCGGCTGCTCGGCTTTGTGTGAAGCGGACTCGGTCATGTTTGGTGGCTTATGGCACGCGTCCAAGCTCGCGCAGGCGGGCGTATTCGATGCAGTACTTGGCCCACGGTTTGGCGCGGAGTCTTGCGTTGTCGATAGGTTCGTGTGTGGCGATACAAATGCCGTAGGTTCTGTTTTCGATACGCTCAAGAGCTTCGTCGATTTCGCGAATGAGCGATCGCTCATTTTCGATCAGGCCGAAGGTGAATTCCTGCTCCCAATTGTCGCTGCCGACGTCGGCCATGTGCAGGGGCACGGTCGATCCCGTGCGTCCGGATGAGGCTTCGATGCTCATGTGCTGCATGTCGCCGATGAGCTCGCGACGCTTGTCGTGCAACATTTTTGCGAATTCGCGTAATTCCTTCTTCGATAATTTCGTTTTGGGAACTTTTTTATTCTCATCTGCGAGAATAATGGTTTTTGTCCCCCACTGGACCGTGATGGGGCCGGTGGGTTCAGGCTCGGGCGTGGGCAGAGTAGCCCGTTTGCGCGGAGCCTTTTTTGCGGCGGGAGCTTGTACTTTCTTAGGTGCGACCTTTTTGGTGGCGACCTTCTTTTTCGGGGGGGGGGCGACTGTTTTCCTGGTCCGCGCAGTGGTTGCTTTTGCTCTTGTCGTTTTTCGCGGTGCGGACTTCTTCGCGACAGGCTTGCGACTCCTGACCTTCTTCGCGATAGTCTTGGCGACTTTTTTTGTCGTTTTGCGAGCGGCGGGCTTGGTCTTTTTGACCGGAGCCTTCTTCTTGGCGGCTGGCTTGCGCGCGACTGACGCCTTCTTTTTCGCCTTGGCTTTGGCCGACTTGGCTGGACCGGTTTTCGCCTTCCTGGTGGCGCGTCTAACCGGCTTTGCGGCGGCCCGCTTCCTGGGCGATCCGCTCTTTTTCCCGGCTGCGACTTTGCTGCGTTTGGCCACGCGATCCTCCGAGGGGCAAATGCACGTAAGTCCTTGTCATTACAAGGGCAATGCAAATTAACGGGGCAGTATAGAACGCGCCCAGTCCCTTGTCAAGATGTGATTCGGGATGCCCGGGAGAGGACTCGAACCTCCACCTACTTGCGTAGACATGGCCCTCAACCATGCGCGTCTGCCAATTCCGCCACCCGGGCGTGGGTTTGGGAACGTGGATGCTAATTTGGGCGTTGGGGTGTGTCAACGCTGCGTCTGTTTGGACGCTTTGCTTCCGTTGTGTTTCGTTGCGTGAAAGCGGAGGTAGCGGGCACTACATGGCGGGATGTTGAGCCAAACGGATCGGCGGTCGAATTGGAACCGTTGAATCTGGTCATCGAGGATTTCGCCTACCTCAGCCGCTCGCAGACGGGCATGCCCCAGTGTGGCGTGTTTTCGCAGACGCCGCAGAACGCGGTACTCGAAGTAGGAGAAGACACCGCCGGGCTTGAGCAGCCGATGCAGCACGGTGAAGATTTCCCGGATGGCGCTGGGGTTGAAGGCGGTGAAAGGCAAACCGCCGATAATGTAGTCGTACTTGTTTTCGCCTTCGATATCCTGCACGGGGCAACCGAGCAGCCGGAGTCGGCCTGTGCGTTTCGCGTCGGCAAACTGCGGCTGAGTCAGGACTTGCGTGTCGAGGAACCGCACGAAATCGGGTTCCATCTCGCAGATGTCGAGGCGATCATCGGGTTTGAGCGATTGACCTATGCGCGCGGTTACCGTGCCGGTTCCCGCGCCGGCTTCGAGTATGGTGACTGGCCCCTTGTGGTCGAGGTAGGGGGTTATCAGCGAACGTGCAAGGTATCTGGAGCTGGGGATCGCAGCACCGACGACGTCCGGTTTGGACAGAAAGGTTCGGAGAAACGTCCATGTTCCGTTGACCGGTCTGTCGGCAGCGGCGACAACCTGTGGAGCGTCTTTTTTTGCCATGCGGGGAATCTTAACGCGACGCTCGCCGGGTTGAAAGTGGGAATTGGCCGACAATTTCGTGCAGGATTCCCTGCGAATTGGTGGTTCGACACAGCTTATATTGATAGGTTGGGCGGCATTGTTGGGCGTAGCGCAGCCATGATTGCGCTGCAGGCGCAACATGCCCGCCTTCGAGGCGGGCATGTCACCCGTCAATTAACGCGTGTCAACGCACTGGCGTGTTAATGACGACAATGATTCGGGGGGGATGGTAGGGTTGTGTGGTTGGCGTACACGGCGGTGGTCGCCTGTTTGGATTTTTGTGGTGGATGGATCCGGTCGTCGTTTGGCGGCGACCGTTGGAGGTGTTCGATGAGTAACGCGCGCACGATCGCAGCGTTGTCGGTGGTGTGGCTGATGATGTCGGGTCTGGTTCGGGCGGAGACGCTGGGGATCGGCTCGGCTGCACCGGCGTTGAACGTGACCGATTGGGTCAAGGGTGAGGCGATTGACATCGCAGCTGGCAAGGGCAAGACCATTTACGTGGTCGAATTCTGGGCTACGTGGTGCCCGTCTTGCGTCGCATCCATTCCGCACCTTACGAACATTCAAAAAGAGCTTGGCCCCAAGGGCGTACAGGTGATCGGCGTCACGCCGGGTCGGGAGGACAACACGCTGGACAAGGTGAAGAACTTTGTCGAAGCCTGGGGCGACAAGATGGGTTACGCGGTGGCGTTTGACGGGAAGCGCGACGTTGCGAAGGCGTACATGGAAGCGTCTGAGCAGCAGGGGATTCCGACGGCGTTCGTGATCGACAAGTCGGGGCGAATCGCGTGGATTGGTTTTCCGGATCGCATGCTGGACGCGACGATCAATGAGATGCTCGCGGGGACATTCGATATTGGGTTGGCCATGAGAGTTGCGGAGATCGACAAATCTCTGGAGGCGGCGCGATGGGACGGTGATTGGAAAAAGGTGCTGGCTGGTTTGGATCGGATCATCGCACTCAAGCCGAACAGCCCGGACCGCGTGATGGAGCAGTTCTTCATCTACGCGAACTATCTCGATGATACTGAGAAGGCGAAAAGGGCGGCGGAACGCGCATTCGACATGATGCGGGGGGATGCGGACTACACAGCTGGTCTCGCGATGCAGATTATTTCCGAGGACGCTGCGGACGGCTACAACGCGGTTGCGGAGGCTGCGCTGGAGCGTTCGCTGGTGAAGAATCCGGATCATGCGGGGTTGCGGATCGCGCGGTTTCGATCGCTGGCGGCTGCCGGCAAGGATGGCGAGGCGGTTAAGTTCGCGGCGGAGACCATCGACATCTTCAAGGGGCAGGCCAACGATCTGAGCGAGTTCGCGGGCGTACTTTCGTCGCCGCCGCGGGCGAAGCTTTGTGGTGACTTGGCGTTGCGGGCTGCGCAATTGGCGATTGAGGCTGACCCGGAAGAGCCGCGTCATTACCTCGGCCAATTCTACATATTGTGGGAGTGCAAGAAGGATCGGGATGCGGCGGCACGGGCGGGTCAATATCTGGTTCAGAAGGCGGCTGGCAATGCGGATTTCCTGAACGGCTTTGCGTGGGAGCTTTTGACCGGTGCGAACACGAAGGGCAAGTTCAATGCGTTAGCGCTGGCTGCGGCTGAGGCGATGCACAAGTCGCCCGGCGGGGATTCGTGGACACATCTGGATACGCTCGCGCTGGCGAAGTTTGAGAACGGTGCGGTGGAAGATGCGATCGCACTGGAGACGAAGGCGATTTCGCTTTGTGATAACGAATTTGCGAAAATCACGTTGCAGGGGTCGTTGAAGCGGTTCGTTAAGGGCGAGTAGCGGGCGCGTGCATTTCGGGGTGCGACAATCGTATATTCATCAGTTACCTGCAATGATGCGGGTGACACGGTCTGGCGAAGTCAGGCCGTGGGGACTCTGGGGCAATTCACAGCCTTGCCACGCTGTGCTTCGCAAGACCGTGCCACCCATCTTCTGAGGCGTCGCTCTTCTCTGCGAGCGGCGGATGAATTACGGGAAATTTTGTTTGTGCGTGGCGTAGTACTTTGTCACAACTCAATTGACGGGTTGGGTGCCCCACGGCTTTAGCCGTGGGGGAGTCGAAACCGAGAGACTACTCGACTCCCCCACCTCTGAAGAGGTGGGGCACCCAACTGTCGTTTTGGGCCTGACAAAGCAGCAGCGGCGTGACGGCTACAGTCCGGGGTTGACGGCTACGTCGGGGATGCCGTTGAGGTCGATGTCGTAGGCGAGCTGGTTGCGGAATTTCTGGGGCATTGTGGCTGCGTGAAAATCCTGGAAGAGGAAGTTCGTACCGCCGTAGTGCCGGTCGCTGAATCGGTTGCCGTCGTAACCGCTCAAGCCGGCGGTGTTGGCTTCGCCGGCGTCGATGTAGCTGGTGTCGATTCGCTCGGAGGATTCGTTCGCATCTCCGATGAGGGGCATGCGGGCGGCGATCTGGCTTCTTGAGGCGGCCAGGAACGGGTTCAGTATAGTGTTCTGGATGTCGTAGCGTTCGTCGGCGTCGAGCCGGAAGCTGCCCATCACCCAACTGGGCAGATAGACGCGATAGTGGCCGCTGCTTTCGCCAGTGTGCCGGCTGGCTTTGCAGATGAAGTAGTTGTGCCATCGGTCGGGGTCTATGTTGCGCTGGACGGGGAGCGAATCGGGGGCGATGTCGAGCGGTCTGTAGACGCGTTCCTTGTAAACGTAGCCGAAGAGCGTTTCGGACCAGCCGTAGACGAGTTGCTCGTTTTCGGGGTCCGGTCTCCACAAAGCCGGGGGGAGCAAGTCCCCATTGTCGTTTTCGTATGCGGCGAGGGCGTTGCCCATGTCTTTGAGTCGGGCTGCACAGTGGACCGCTTTGGCCTGGTCGCGTGCTCTGCCCAGCGAGGGCATGAGGATGGAGATGAGCAGGCCGATGATGGACACGACAACGAGGAGTTCGATCAGTGTGAATGCGGGTGTGTGTGGCGGGGGGTTGTGGTGACGCTTCATGTAACTACCCGTCGGGCCTAAGCCCTGTGTGATCGACCCCGGCCTCATTTCGGATTTGGGACGCGGCTCGAATGGCGAATATGGCCTCCGAATTTCGCCAGCATCAGCCTTGGGATCATAGGGCTGTCTCGCCCCCAAGACAAAGAAAGTCCTCATAAAATGGCGATTGTGCGGCACGGGGGCTGTTTTTGTCGCGCTTCTGCCGAAGCCGATATCAGTGTCACGATTGGCTGGAATCGGGCCAAAAGGGATTGTTTGCGGCTAAACGTGGAGGTTGGCGCGGTCGATAAAGCGTGTGTCATGAGTTCGCCCGGTCCCAATGTTTATTTTCGCAACGCGGTGCTTCAGGCGTCGCCTGCGCAGTTGCAATTGATGCTCTATGACGGGGCGATTCGGTTCGCGCTGAAGGGGCGTGAGGCGATTGAGAAGAAGGACTACGAGCAGGTTTACGAGAGTTTTTCGCGTGCGCAACGCATCGTTCTGGAGATGGAGAGCGGGCTTCGCTGGGAAGTGAACGAGGAGCTTTGCGATCAGGTTGGGGCGTTGTACAACTTCGTCTATCGCAAATTCATCCACGCTTCAATTCATCGTGATGCGGAAGCGGTGGACGACGCTTTGAAGATTCTTCGGCATCAGCGTGAGACGTGGGTGATGTTGATGGATCGGGTGGCGAAGGAGCATCCGGAGGTTCCTGGGGCGTCGTCATCGGACGCGTCGCGGGAATCCTGCACGCTTTCGCTGGAGGGGTAGTGCTTTGTCGCGCCTGAAACGACGGATTGGGTGCCCCACCTCTTCAGAGGTGGGGAGTCGGATGGCCCCCTCGATTCGACTTCCCCACGGCTAAAGCCATGGGGCACCCAATCCGTCAATTGAGTCGTGACAAAGTACTAGCGACCTCGGCCTTGACCGACTCGTCGCGCGCGACATATAGTCCCGTGGTCTGAATTGCAAGAACGACCACAAGACTCCGGCGGTTCAATATCATGCCCTGTTTTCGACAGCGATTTTTGATTTCACTTTCCGTGTTTTCGGTCTGCTTCGTGTCCGCGCGTGGGCAGGATGTTGAGCCGGTGGATGTGCCGTCCGGTCCGGACGCTGCGATGTCCAACACGGCGGTGGAGATTCCCGTCCTTCTGGATCAGATTTTGCTGGATTTGCGTGAGTCGGAGGCGAAGGGTCCGAACTGGCAGGAAGCGTTCGCGCGGGCGCGGACTCGGCTGGACCTGGTCCGCAAGCGCGATCCGCGTAACGTTCGGGCGGAGTATTATCTGGCTCGGGTGTTGATTCTGGAGGGTCGGTCGAATCTGGGTATCAATCGTCTTCTGGAGTGGACCAAATCCCGTCATGGGGCGACGGATTGGGAAGGTCATTACATTCTCGGAAAAGTATATTTCGACACCGAATATTACAAATTGGCCAAACCGGTGTTGGAAAAGGCGATGGAGTTGAACCCGCGCGCGGCGGAGATTTGCTCCGTGCTGTGCAAGTGTGAGACGAAATTGCTCAAGCCGCAGGAGGCGGTTCGGCGGGCGGAGCAGGCGGTTCGATTGCTGGGGCCTGACGCGACGGCGGATACGTTTATTCTTGTGGCTGAGGCGCATGCGCTGAACGAGGATTTGAGTCAGGCGGAGGTCGCGGCCCGCACGGCGCACGACCTGGCTGAGAGGGCGGTTCGGAAGCAGGGGAGTTCTTCGACGACGTTGAAAAAGCTGGACGAGTGCATTCGTTTGGTTTTGTCGATCACGCAATCGAGAATCAATGTCGAGCCGGACAACGTGAAGCTGTTCCTTGAGATGTCGCGTTTGATTCAGGAGCAGGCGGACGTGGCCTCTGAGTTGGCGGCGCACAGTGCGTTGCAGTGGACGATGCTGGGCATACAGCGGTCCGGGACGAAGCCGCCCACTGAGGTTCATGTCATCGACGTCTTGACGCTTTTGAAGCGGGTGGGGCGATTGAATGACGCTGCGAAATTCGCTGAGCGCGGGTTGGAGTTTTTCCCGCAAAGCTCACGCATTGCGGAGATTCAAAAGACGCTGCCGCCGGTAAAGGAAATCGCCACGCCGGATGCCAAGAGCAGCGCGGCTGCCGATGGGTATGTTCCGTAGCATTTCCTGACGATGGGCTGCGGTGCGCTTGAGCGTACCGTTCGATTCAGTTCCGGGTGATGCTTTTCTGCACGCCTGTTGAATGTTGACACATTATCATACGCGGCGGTTGGTGTTCTCCCGCTCACACCGGGAATTTCACAGGCCTTCCGCGATCGAACGTTGGCGACGCGTGTTGGCAACGTGTCTGATTCCCCGTAAAACCCGTGGCGATCCGAAGGAACAGTTGTCGCGAGGGTAACGTGTGAAGAAGGTATCGCCTCAAAGTCAGGCTGCGGTTGATGTCGCCGGTGGAAGTGTGCATCGCGATTTGCGCGCGATTGCGGAACGGGTGTTGGTTGTCGGTCTGGACGGCGCGACGTGGGATGTGCTGAACCCGATGATGGCCGCCGGGCAGATGCCGAATCTGAAGGCGTTCGTGGAACGCGGGACGAGCGGCATACTGGAATCGACAAAGCCGCCGGTCACGCCGGCTGCGTGGACGACGTTCATGACCGGTAAATGTCCGGGGACGCACGGCATTGTCGATTTCGAGCGCTACGATATCGAGACCAACAGCCTCGTTTTCAACAGCCATCGCTCGGTGGCGCACGTTCGCACGCTGTGGGACATGCTCGGGGACAAGGGGCTGAAGGTCGGCGTGGTGGCTGTGCCCATGACCTACCCGCCGCGTACGGTGAACGGTTTTCTGGTGACGGGCTTCGAAACGCCGAATACGAAAGTCGATTTCACGCACCCCGCCGACCTCAAGGGTGAGCTTCTTTCGCGTTGGCCTGACTATACGTTCAAATCGACTTGGCGACGGAAGACGTTCGGGGGTGAAGCCGTTTTTCACGACAATCTTCGGCGTTTCTGCCGGAGTTTTCACCAGAACGCGGAAATCACGATCCACTTTGGTGACAAGCTCGGCTGGGACGTGTCGATGGTCGTGTTCAAGCTGGTGGACAATCTTCAGCACAAAGCCTGGAAATACATCGACCCCCGTTTGAACGCGGGGCACGAAGCGCGGGCGGCTGCGGTGGCTGACTGTTTCAATGAGTTGGACGACGCGCTGGGCAAACTGTTCGAGCACGCGGATCGTCACAACGCGACGGTGTTCATCATGTCCGACCACGGGCATGGCAGTCTTGAGGGCAAGGCTCAAGCCAATTGGCTGCTGAAGGAGTGGGGCTACCTCGCCTTGGATTCCGCCCCGACGCGGGCGCGTACGCGGCTGACGTATCTCGCCGATCGCGCGCTGCGCCGGAAAAAGGGCCGGTTCAACAGTCAGCGGCAGATTACGCAGGAGTTGGCCGTCGATTTCACGAAAACGCAGGCGTGTGTGATGCATGCCGGGGAATATGGCCATTTGTATCTGAATCTCAAGGGCCGGCAACCGGGCGGCATTGTCGATCCGGCGGACTACGAACGCTTGCGTGACGAGATTCGCGAGCGATTTTTGTCTGAGCGCGCGAAGGGGCCTGATGGGCGCGAGCTGCAACTGTTTCAGCACGTGACCAAGCCCGAAGACGTGTACGGTTGCACGCGCGCGGGTCGCGAGTGGATGCCCGATTTGTTCCTCAAAGCCGCCGACGGCGTGTCGGTGGTGCGCAAGATTCGCGGGCGCGGGGCGGTTCACTGGCTGCCTTGGCGAAGGATCGAGGGCACGCACCGTTTCGAGGGAATGTTCGCAGCCGCAGGGCCGGGCATCGTTGCAAACGCAAAGGCCCGGGCGGCGATTCTCGATTCCACACCGACCATATTAGCCATGCTGGGCTTGCGCATTCCGGACGATGTCGAGGGCCGCGTGATTGAAGAATTGTTCGCGTCGCCGATCGAATTTGAGTCCGAGCGAGCAGTTGAATCCAACCAGGCAGCCGCATCGGCGGACAGTGTCTTTGACGAAGAACAGGAGCGTCAGTTGTCAGAGCGGCTGGCTGACTTGGGCTATCTCGATTGACATGCCGCACGTGTTCGTCGTCTGCATCGACGTCGCGACGCATTGCACCGACGGAGCCGTGAGAGATGAGCGTGTTTTGTGTCGCATTGCGAGCCAAGTCGGCTGATAACGATGTCCGGGCGGCGGGGGTGCTGGCGGATATTCATCGCCGTGGGTTGACGCACATTTCCTCCGTGCGCACGACGCGTCTGTTTTTCCTAAAGGGCGATCTCGGTAAACCGATGGCGACGCGGCTGGCGACGGAATTGCTCGTTGACCCTGTCATCGAGACATTTCGCGTATTCGAGGGCATGACGGACGGTTTGCAAGAGGCTGCAAGCGTTGAAGTGCATTGTCAGCCCGGCGTGATGGACCCCGTCGCGCAGACAACGCTGCGGACAGCCCGACGCATGGTGCGAGAGTGGGGGGGGGATCCGAAATCCGAGTGCGACGTGCGTACCGCGTGGCGATACGCGCTGGTCGGCGTACGCGATCATGTCGAACTCGAATCCATCGCTCGAAATGTGTTGGCCAACGATTGCATCGAGACAGCCTACATCGACGGGTTCGATCGCAAAGATCCGCGACCGACCGACTTTCCCACTGCGCCGGCCACCGAATTCGAACTGCGTGAAGTGCGGTTGCGCGAGCTTGACGACTCTTCGCTGAGCAGGCTTTCGCGCGAAGGACATCTGTTTCTTTCGCTGGAAGAGATGGCGACGCTTCGCGCGCATTATCGCAAGTTGGGTCGCGAGCCGACCGACATTGAGCTTGAAACATTCGCCCAGACATGGTCCGAGCACTGTGTTCACAAAACGCTGAAGAGCGCCATCGACTACAAAGGCCAAGACTTCGGGCGTGCGGGCGATGTCGAGGCCCATTTCGACAATTTGCTGGCCGACACCATCGTCCGTGCAACGCGCGAGCTTGATCGGGACTGGTGCCTGTCCGTGTTCGAGGACAACGCGGGCGTCATCGCGTTTGACGACGATTGGGGCGTTGCATTCAAGGTCGAAACGCACAACCACCCGTCGGCCATCGAGCCTTACGGTGGGGCTGCCACCGGCACGGGCGGATGCATTCGCGACATCATCGGGTGTGGACTGGGGGCCAAGCCGATCGCGTCCACCGATGTCTTTTGCCTCGCCCCGCCGGATTGGCCCGAGGACCGGTTGCAGACCGGCGTGTTGCATCCGCGCCGCGTGCTGGCGGGTGTGGTTGCCGGTGTGCGCGATTACGGCAACCGCATGGGCATCCCCACGGTCAACGGTGCGATTCACTTTGAGCCTCGGTATCTGACCAACCCGCTCGTATTCTGCGGTTGCCTCGGTTTGATCCCGCGAGACAAAATCGTCAAACGTGTGATGCCGGGCGATGCTGTTGTGGTGGCTGGCGGTCGAACCGGTCGAGACGGAATTCACGGTGCGACGTTTTCTTCGAGCGAGTTGACCGATACGCACGTCGATGAGTTCGCCCACGCGGTGCAGATCGGAAACCCCATCGAAGAGAAGAAGGTACTCGACGCCGTGTTGGCTGCCCGCGATCACGAATCGGGATGCCTTTATTCATCCATCACGGATTGCGGTGCGGGCGGGCTGAGCAGCGCGGTGGGGGAGATGGGCGAGGAGCTTGGGGCGGACATCGAGTTGGCTGACGTTCCGCTCAAATACGCGGGCCTGCGTTACGACGAAATATGGATATCCGAAGCTCAGGAACGCATGGTGCTCTCCGTGCCGCAGGAAAAACTCGCGAAGCTTCTGTCGGTGTTTGAGGCTGAGGACGTGGAGGCCGCTGTGATCGGGCGCTTCACCGGCGACGGCCTGCTCCGCTTGCGTTACGACGGCGTGCAGGTCGGCGAGATCGAAATGCAGTTTCTGCACAACGGTCTGCCCCGCACTTCGCGTGCGGCTGAGTGGTATGCACCTGAGAAAAACCAAATCCAGCCGACCGAAGGCTCGTTGAGCGGGCAGTCGCTGGGAGCGCGGTTGCTCGCGGAATTGGGGCATCTCAACGTCGCATCGAAGGAGTGGGTGATTCGCCAGTACGATCACGAGGTTCAAGCTGGCAGCGTGGTCAAACCGTTGGCCGGACCGGGGCAAGGACCGGCTGATGCAGCCGTCCTGCGTCCGCGACTGGACAGCGATCGAGGCATCGTCGTTGGCTGCGGATTGTGTCCGGAGCTTGCGGATGATGATCCTTATGAGATGGCGGTCAGCGCCGTGGACGAAGCCTTGCGAAATGTGATTTGCAGCGGCGGCGATCCGAACCGGACAGCCATTCTCGACAACTTCTGCTGGGGAAGTGTGGATTCGCCGCGTGCGTTGGGTGCCCTGGTGCGCGCGTGTCGAGGCGCATACGACGCAGCCGTTGCGTACGGGCTGCCGTTCATCTCGGGCAAAGATTCCCTGAACAACCAGTTTTCGCAGAGCGAGGAGGAAGCCCGGCGCGTGGGCATGCCCGCGTGCGTGTCGATTCCCGACACGTTGTTGATTAGCGCGGTGAGCGTGATTGCCGATGTATCACGCTGTGTCACGATGGACCTCAAGCAGCCCGGCAACCGATTGTATTGCGTCGGTGGATTCTCGCGTCGAAGTCTTGAGAATTCGGCAGCCGTTCACCGTCGTGTAGCCGATTGGATTCGCGAGGGGTTGGTCGCGTCCGCGCATGATGTGAGCGACGGTGGATTGCTGGTAGCCGTCGCGGAAATGTGCATCGCGGGCGATTGCGGTGCCGTCGTTCAATTGGACGACTTGGCGAGATTCATCAATTCCGAGGACGATCTATTCACGTCGCAGCGATGCTGTTACGTGCTGGAATGTGCGGATGAAAAGCTCCTCAAAGCGGACGACGTTGTCGTGATCGGATCGGTACATGCGGGGGCAACATTGACCATCGAACGAGCGGGCGAGCGATTGGCCGACGTGCCTGTTCAAGCGTTGGCCGACGCTTGGCGGCGACCTTTGTCTTCGGTGGCGGGAGTTTAGGGCGATGGCGGAAGTGCGTGCATTGCTTATTCGCGGGCCGGGGACGAATTGCGAGATCGAGACAGCCCACGTGTGGAAGCAAGCCGGTGCAGTCGCGCGAGCAGTTCACGTGCACGCCCTGATCGAACATCCTCAGTGGCTGCTCGACGCGCACATTCTGACGATTCCGGGCGGATTCTGTTACGGCGACGATATCGCCGCCGGCAAGATCATGGCCTGCGAACTGCGTTTGAGGTTGGCCGACGCGTTGCAGAACTTCGTGGCAGCCGGCAAGCTCGTGCTCGGAATCTGCAACGGGTTTCAGGTACTGGTCAAAACGGGTTTGCTGCCTGGGCCCGTGGTCGGTGAAAGTCAGGTCACGCTGACCCTCAACAACTCCGGGCGATACGAGGACCGCTGGGTCCACCTCAAGCCGAGCACCACGCGATGCAAGTTCATCGACGGCGACGCACTGCTCCACGCTCCGGTCGCCCACGCCGAGGGCCGCATCGTCACGCACAATGAAGCATCATTGCGAACGTTGGCCGACGGAGGATACGTCGCATACCGCTATGTCGATGAGCGAGGACAGCCGCAGGACTACCCGGTGAACCCGAACGGCAGCATCGACTCAATCGCCGGGCTGACCGATCACACAGGCCAAGTGCTGGGCCTGATGCCCCACCCGGAGCGCAACAGCCATTTCACTCATCACCCGCTCTGGACGCGCCTGACGCGCGACCGTCAGCCCGACGGCATGCGCCTGTTTCAAACCGCCGTGAACGTTATGCGTTAGAGCAACTTTGGGAATTCGTCGGCGAATGTGTATACTCGGCTTATGGCGTTCTTGTATGACGCGGTGCTTGTGGTGTTCGGAAGTGAGATATGAATTCTGATTCGTGTGTGACCGTCCGGCGATTTGTGCTTGGTTTGATCACTTTTCTCGCGACTGCCGGGAGTGTCGGGCGGGCTGACGACGGCGGAGACGCTCAAGCAGGGCAAGCGCATTATTTGCACACCTGCCGACCGGATGAGCGTGGACTGTTGTTTGGCGGGCGTATCGAATTGGATGCTCGCGACCCGGCCCAGGTCGTGGATCCCAAGGCCCAGGCGGCTGAAGGCGGCGCGTGGGCGAGCACGTCCATTTGGTCGTCCGGGCCGAGCACCAACAGAGTAGACGTCGTGTTGTTGGGCGACGGCTACACCGCCGCGGAATTGGGCGTCTACAGCAACGATGCGGACGATGTGTTCGACGCATTCTTCGGCACTGGCGGGGAAATACCACTCCGGAATTACCGAAATTTTTTCAACGTGCATCGCGTCGACGTTATTTCGGCAGAGTCCGGGGTCGATGAGCCTGACCTGGGTATTTTCCGCGACACGGAACTGGACATGTACTACAACTGCGGTAATGTCGCACGCCTGCTGTGTCTGAGCGTATCCAAGGCGTACGCCGCCGCCGCCAGTGCTCCTGAAACAGACCAGATCTTGGCGTTGGCCAACTCGACGCGCTACGGCGGCGCGGGTTATCCATCGCAGAATTTAGGCACATTGGCTGGTGCGAACAGCTCTGCGCTGGACATTGCGCTCCACGAATTCGGACATTCATTCGGAAACCTTGCCGATGAGTACGACTACGGCGGTCCCACGCAATGGCCGGGGGGCGAACCCAGCTCGATAAACCTTACGACTTTCACTACGGCTGAGCTTGGCGCGATGCAGCGCAAATGGCACCTCTGGCTCGATGCCGCGAACGTCGACACGTTCGAGGGTGGCGGGTATTCGGAACTCGGAATTTTCAGGCCGACGTCCAATTCGTTGATGCGCTCGCTTGGGCGACCATTCGAACAAGTCAACGAAGAGCAGATCATCATGAAGATCTACCAGATTGTGGATATCATCGATGATGCGACACCGCCACTGCCCGCCCAGGGTGATTACGACCAGGACACAGAGTTTTTTCTTGACGCGGTGACCCCGGTTCCCGACACGCTCGTATACACGTGGCGCGTGGATGGCGAGATTGTACCCGGCGCTAACCTGCCAACTCTGAGTCTCTCGCAGTTGAATCTCGGTGTCGGCTCTTTCAGTGTGAGCGTCGATGTCGTCGACAGTACTGCCAAAGTACGCGACGAGACCTTCCGTCAGTCGAGCATGACCGGCAGCCGAAACTGGACGGCGACTGTTGATTGTGCGCGCCCGATTATCATCTCGCAGCCGACATCGCAGGGCTTCTGTGACGACGACACCGTAGCGGTGACGGTTGTCGCGACCGGGGAAGATGTTCAATACCAGTGGCGACATGAAGGCGTTGATCTGCCGGGTGCGACGGAATCCATATTGACTCTGCCGTCAGCGGCACAGTCGGACGCCGGCGAGTATGACGTTGTCGTCTTCAACGCATGCGGCCCGCGCGTTTCCAATTCCGCCACACTGCAATGGCTGCCCGAGGTGGTGTTTGCCGGGCAGCCGGAAGATGTGACCGATTGCGTCGGCGAAGCGGTTTTCCTGTTCGCTTTTCCGCAAACCGGTGCTGCGTATACAGCCCAGTGGTTCAGGAATGGCGACCCCGTGCCCGGCGAAACCGGCATTATCTTGTCTTTTCAGGCGGCGCAGGCTACAGACGCTGGGGAATACCATTTGTCGTTGACCAGTCAGTGCGGCACTGTGGATTCCCAGACTGCGTGGTTGACTGTGCTGCCGTGTAGCGGTGTGACCGGTGATCTCGACGGCGATGCCGATGTAGACATCGACGACTACAGCCTGCTCTTCGATTGCATGGCTTTACCCGATTCCCTGCCGCTGCCGCCCTGCGTGGCTGGCGACATTGACAAGGACGGAGACGTGGACTTTCGCGATTTCGTATTGTTCCAGGTCGCGTTCGGCACCGCTCAGTGACGTTGAATTGCAACGTCAGTTCGCGCGGAGATCAGGAGGGCACCCTTCGCCATCAGGCCAAAAGTTGATGCGCTCCGCGTGATCGAGAAATTCGATATTGTTCGGCAGCAGGCCGGGTAGTTCGCGTATCTCTGACGGCGGCAGCCACTGAAAATCCGCGACCTCGCTTGGATCAGGCACGGGTGCTGCGTCGCCGGCCAACGTTGTCGTCCACCATTCGAGATGCAACCGCCCATCGTCCCGCGACCACTGCCAGACACAGGCGGACGGCGTCACGACGAGGCTCAACTCTTCCGAGATTTCGCGGACGACAGCCTCGGCGAACGTTTCTCCATCTTCGAGCGTACCGCCCGGAAAACACCACGCGCCGCCAGCGACGATGTGCTGCGCGCGTTGAATCACCAGCCAGCAGCCGTCTCGCGCAATAATACCCACCGCGCCGCGAACGATCCCCGTCTCGGTGCCCAATTCATACCCCAATACAGTTTAGAAAAATTTCAACCCAAACCCAACGAGCCGCGAACTTCAATTCACACGGAGTTGCAACCCGCGACCATCGTGGACCGAGACGTTTGCATGACGAACACGAAAACGTGCATCTCGGGCCGGGAGTTTGCCTTCATTCACGCCCCCGTCTTGGCCCCGTTCATCCTATCAGATTCCGACTCGCGACGGACACCCTTATGGTTCGGCTGGGAGTTTCTGCCATCAAGGCCTCCGCCGGGACTTTCACCCACACAGTCACTTCCTGAATCGCTTTCGCCAGCCGGTCAGCAGCGCCAGGTCATGACGCACCGAAAGAAAAAAGCCCGCGCATCGCGCGGGCTTTGTTGAGTTTCTTGAGAATCTGTAGCTTGGCAGCGCCTACGTCGCGTCGGCGCCTGCTACTGCCGGTTCCGGCTCGTCCTTGGATCGCTTCTCGCCGGAGAAAACGAGCATGGACAGATCGTCCTCGGTTTCGCCCGTCTTCGAATCGACCACCACGGTGTCGCAGCCCTCGTATTCGCCTCGGAGCAAAGCCTCCGAGAGGGCGTCCTCGACGTACTGCTCGATGGCGCGACGCAGCGGTCGGGCACCAAATTTCTCGTCCGTACCGCGATCGATCAGGAAGTCCTTCGCACCCTGCGTCAGTATGAGTTCCAAACCCTTGGCGGTCACACGCTTGGCCAGCTTGGCCACCTCGAGATCGACAATGCTGATCAAATCCACATGCGTCAGCTTGTGGAAGACGATCACTTCGTCGAGGCGGTTGATGAACTCGGGACGGAAGTATTCTTCCAGTTCCTTACGCAGCGTCTCTTTCATCTTGCCGTACGAAATATCCTCGTCGCGCTTCTGGAAGCCGAACGCCTCCTGATGCGTGATCTTGGCGGCACCGATGTTGCTGGTCATGATCAGGATGCAGTTCTTGAAATCCACATGACGCCCAAACGAGTCAGTCAGCCGGCCTTCCTCCATGATCTGCAGGAGCATGTTGAAGACATCGGGGTGCGCCTTTTCGATTTCGTCGAGCAGAATCACGCAGTATGGGCGACGGCGAACGCGCTCGGTCAGTTGCCCGCCTTCCTCGTAGCCGACGTACCCCGGCGGGGCACCGATGAGCCTCGAAACGTTGTGCTTCTCCATGTACTCGGACATGTCGAGCACCATGAGCGCTTCGGGATCGCCGAACATGAATTCCGCCAAGCACTTAGCCAGGTAGGTCTTGCCCACGCCGGACGGGCCGACGAACACGAAACTGCCCATCGGGCGTTCCTGATCCTTCAAACCGCTGCGGCTGCGACGGACCGCACGGGCCACCGCGCTGACCGCTTCGTTCTGGCTGATGACGCGCTTGTGCAGCTCGACCTCAAGCCCAAGAAGGCGTTCAGCCTCATCCTTATCGAGTCTGGTGAGCGGGATGCCGGTCATGCTCGAAATGACCTCGGCGATGACCTCCTCATCGACCACGCCGTCGATTTCCTTGGTCTGGTCTCGCCATTCCTGCTTCAACTCTTTCTGCTTGATCTTGAGCGATTCCGCCTTGTCGCGAAGCTCGGCTGCCCGCTCGTAGTCTGCATTTTTGACGGCCTCATCTTTTTCGCCCAGAAACTTGGTGACCTCCTCCTCGAGCTTGGTCAGCGAGGGCGGCTTGGTCATGTTCTTCAGGCGCAAACGGGCACCGGCCTCATCGATGACATCGATGGCTTTGTCCGGCTGGACGCGACCGGAGATGTACCGGCTGGAGAGATCGATGGCCGACTCGAGCGACGGGTCGGTGTAACGCACGCGGTGGTGCGCTTCGTATCGATCGCGCAGGCCTTTGAGTATTTCGATCGATTCCGAACGGTTGGGCTGTTCCACCATGATCTGCTGGAACCTGCGCTCGAGCGCTCCGTCCTTTTCGATGTATTTTCTGTATTCGTCGAGCGTGGTCGCACCGATGCACTGAATCTCACCACGCGACAATGCAGGCTTGAGAACGTTCGAGGCGTCGATCGCGCCTTCCGCACCGCCGGCACCGACCAGCGTATGCAATTCGTCAATAAACAGGATGACGTTGCGCGCTCTGCGCACCTCGTTCATCACGCTCTTGATGCGTTCTTCGAATTGGCCTCGGTATTTGGTGCCCGCGACCATCATCGCCAAGTCGAGCACGACGATTCGGCGTTCTACCAGAAGTTCCGGAATGTCGCCGGTGACAATTTTGGTGGCCAGGCCTTCGACGATGGCGGTCTTGCCCACACCCGCTTCGCCGAGAAGCACGGGATTGTTCTTCTGCCGGCGGCAGAGAATCTGAATTATGCGTTCGATCTCGCGTTTTCTGCCAATGACCGGATCGAGCTTCCCTTCACGGGCCAGTTCGGTCAGGTCTCTCCCGAAGGAATCGAGGGCCGGCGTCTTGCTCTTGCCTTTTTTGCCCTCGGAAGACGGCATGGATTGGCCTTCGTCCAAGTCCCCGTTGGCACCGAGGAGGTTGAGCACTTCCTCGCGAACCTCGTCAAGCTTCAGCCCCAGATTCATGAGCACCTGCGCAGCCACACCGTCCTGCTCGCGGAGAAGACCGAGGAGCAGATGTTCGGTGCCCACATAGTTGTGGTTCAGGTTTCGGGCCTCTTCAATTGCGTATTCGATGACCTTCTTGGCCCGTGGGGTCTGCGGGAGCTTGCCCATTGTGACCATGTCCGGGCCGCTCTTGACCAGCTTTTCGACTTCGAGGCGAACTTTTCGCAGATCGACGTCGAGGTTTTTCAGTACGTTGGCACCGACCCCGGAACCCTCCTTGACCAAACCCAGGAGAACATGCTCGGTGCCGATGTATTCGTGGTTAAAGCGTTGCGCTTCCTGATTGGCAAGCGCCATGACTTTCCTGGCTCGATCCGTAAATCGTTCGAACATCTTTCCAATATCTCCTGGCAGCCGCCATTTCCTGAAACATTCAAGCTCGGACGGCTGCGTCGACACACCAGCGGAATCGGAAATCCGCCCACGGACACCCGTTCAACGCGATTGCGGGATACGTCCGAGAATACTACTCATGCCGCATCGAATGTTAGCACCCACACACGGCCCCATCAAGGAACGCCGGTACGGCGGCAGAATCCCGGATGAAGATTGTATCGGCGCGCGCCGCCAGCGCGTCCAAACCGCGATTGGCGCATGCGTTAGGGCAGTCTCACGGGTAGTATTGTCGGACGATGTATTGATTTCCGGCGAGCACTTTTTTTCACAAGACCCGCCTCACGGTGCTGTCGGCACTCTTTCAAAGCTGAATCGTGGCGGACTCGCCAGCCGCGCGTCTTGAGGCGGTGAACACCAGCCACTGGGCTGTGATCCAAACCGTGAGGGCGAAAACGCTACAGCCGACTATGATTGTTGTGGAGACCGTGGCGGGTGCGATCCAGATTCCTCCGACGGCGATTTCGGCGGGCGTGACGAACAGAATCGCCGTGGCGACGCCCAGCCAGGGTCGGCCAACCGCGATCAGCCCGGTTCCCGGTGCGATCAGGTTCAAAACGGCGATCCATCGATTTCGTCGTTGTTTCATGTGCGCGGGTTGATCCTACGGCAAGCCGCGCGATAATGCACGACAGACGCACTTTGGTGTTCCTGGGATGTTCAATCGATGCTTAAGAATTTAATTGTTGTGGCGGTGATGTTCCCACTTCTGACATCGGCATGCACTGCGCCGGGATCGGGCCACCGCTCGACCTTCGGGGCGTCTTACCAGCGCGAGCAGATCGTCGGCGCGCAGTACGACGATGCGTTCAGGGCGGCTCGGCAGGCTATGCGCGAGCGGTTCAATGTCACGCACATCGACCGAAAAAACGGTGTCGTACGCGGCGTATCGCGGAATTCGGTTCCGCTGACGAGGCCATCGCTTGTCACGGGGGAATCCATCGGCTCACCGCAACGAGGCCGGCATCTGGCTGAAGTGAAGGTTCGCAGGCGGGAGCAGGGCGTCGAGATTTATTGCAGGGTTGTTCAGCAGGAAAACGCAACCGAAACGGTTCAGATGCTCTCGCGAGATCGCGGGGTTCTGGATGTTCCACGTGACACACCAGTTGATCGCGGTGCGGGCACCACGCGTGCGCAAAATACGGTCTGGCGGGATCGAGAGCGTGATCGAGTTCAGGAACGTCAGGTTCTGCGTTCCATTCGCGAGTTTGCCGAGAAAGCGTCTCACCCTAACGGTTAGGCGGGAGGCGATTTCGCGGCGGTAGTGCTTTGTCAAGCCTAAAACAACGGTCGGGTGCCCCACCTCTTCAGAGGTGGGAAAGTCGAATGGTCCCTCGGAATCGACTTGCCCACGGCTAAAGCCGTGGGGCACCCAACCCGTCAATTGAGTCGTGACAAAGCGGCAGGGCGTTATGATTCAATGCATAGATTGCGAATTTTTCGATCGGGCACCGGGCGGAACGGTCATTCTGCGTTGCGATCCGTTCTCGACCATCAAAGAACCTGAGTGCCTGCAAAAATTGCAGCTTTTCAAGCTCGAAGCGATGGTCCGGGCGCATCAATCCGCCGGCACCATGCAGCAAAGGCTTGCCCCGCTTCAGGAAAAAATGATTCGTTATCTCGAACACGAGATGAACGATCTCGATGAGGCGGACCGCTGGAAGACTGGTCCGCTCGATGACGAACCCGACGACGAGGACTGAAGCTCAGGCGTTGCTGTCGCGGTTTGTCGAAACAGGCGGCGCGTCGACGCGTACCATCCGGAACCGATGCACGACGTATGCGAGGGCGACGGCGGATGCGCCGTATGCGAGAAACACATATCGCGTGCGCAATACAATCGGCAGAAGCCCCAGAAGCACGAAAACCGCCGTCGAAAGATAGCTGATACGCACGACGGCGCGTACGCTGAACCCCCGGTCGATGAGTTGATCGTAAAAGTGGCTTCGGTCGCCTTCCATCAGCGGCCGCTGGGCACGCCACCGCCTTGCCAAGGTCAACACCATATCCGCGACGGGCAAACCGAAAACCATGAGTGCGCCCATCATCCAGTTGATGCTGGCTTCGTCCGCGAACATGAGCAGGAGAATGGCTGCATTGAGACCGAGCAGCATGGACCCTGCGTCGCCCATAAAAATGCGGGCCGGGTTGCGATTATAGGGTAAAAACCCTAGTGCGGCACCAAGCAGGCTCAGCGCGAGAATCACACGATGGGCCTCTTGCGGTGCCCAGTGACTGTATAGGTGCATGAAGGCAGCCAGGATCACGAAGCCCGTCGCGATAATGCTCAACACACCCCCGCACAGGCCGTCGAGGCCGTCGATCAGATTTGTTGCGTTGCAGGCGCCAACGATGACAAACACACTGAATGGGACCGAGTACAGGAAGATGAGCCACGTTTCGCCGGACTCGAAGCGCACGCGGGCCACGTCCGAGAAAACTTTGACAATGTCGTCGCCAACGCCCAGCCAGACGACGAACAGGGCGATGAGAATGTTGCCGGCCAGCTTTATTTTGGGGCTGATTGCGCGAAGGTCGTCGATCAAACCCAGCAGCGTCACCAGCCCGCCCGCCAGCAGCACGCCGCCGATCTTGAACCGGTTCAGCGAGGGGCGATCCGCGAAAATGTGCTCGGGGCCGTCGGCTCCGTCAAAAAGCACCAGCGCAATTGCGATGCCAGCCGCCCAGCCTAGAAAAATACCCACTCCGCCGAGGTAGGGGATCGGTTTTTTGTGTGTTTTCAGCCAATCGTCCGGGCGATCGACGATGTTGCGTGCGAGTGCGAACTTGCGGCAGAGCGGTGTCGTCAAGAGCGAGACGCCCATCGCTGCGGCTGGAACAGGCCAATAAGTGGTGACCAGCTCAGCCAATGTGTTGTAGGTGGGTTCAGGCATGTCGGCGACGATTTCGGAACAGGTTCAACATGTCGGTGATTTTATCCACAGGCTGACTTCTGCAAAGTCCCGGACCCTCGTTTGTCCGTCGCATCGCGTGCCCTTACGATCCGCGCTCTATGCCTTCGACCGTCGAAAACCCAGGCGCGCGGCGCGCGATCGGCTTCGTGGATATCGCCACGGTCGTCTTTGCGTCGATGGTCATGATCGGTTTTCGCCTGCATGCGTTCGATCTTCCGCTCGAAACCGACGAGTGCAACTATGTCTACATCGCCGAACGATTGCTCGCGGGCGATCAGCTCTATATCGACATTTGGGATCATCAGCCACCCGCGATATTCACGCTTTACGCTGCGGCTGCCACGGTTCTGGGGCGACACGACGCGACATTCCGCCTCGCTGCCGCCGCATTTTCGATTGTGACGCTCGCATGTGTCTATGCTGTTACGCGGCGGCGGTGCGGTTGGTTCTACGCTGCGGTCGCGGCGGCTTTGTTTTCGATTACTTCGTCGGACCCCGGATTGGCCGGCGAGGGGTGTAATCGCGAAATTTTCATGAACACGTTCGCGATGGCTGCGCTGCTGCTGCTCGCCAATGAGAAATCCTGCCCCGCGCGGACGTTTTTCGCCGGCCTGCTTTTGGGGGTGGGGTCGGTGTTCAAATATGTCCTGTCAGCGCCCTGGCTTTGTTTGGCGGTGTGGTATGCGGGTCGACAGTGGAGCCAAACGCGATCGCCGCGAAAAACGATCGCGTCAATCGCGTTGTTCGGAGCCGGTCCGGCGATGGTCTGGCTGGTCGTTACGGGCTATTTTGCGGCTACGGGGAGGTTTCGGGCGTTCGGCGACGCGGTCTTTGGTTACAACCTGGGGTACAGCGCGGGTGACGGCGGAATCTTGAGCCGATTCACCGGGTTTTTCGATCCCGTATTCGACGTTTTTACCAGTGCAGCCCCGCTTTGGGTGTCCGCAGCCGTCGGTTTTGGTGGGCTGATCCTGATGCGTGTTCGAAAGGTGCGTCCCATCTTGAGTGGCACGGTCTGGCGTAGCCAGGCCGTGGCGTTCCGCAATCCCCACGGCCTACCGGCTACGCCAGCAGACCGTGCCACCCAACACCACGAATTGCAACCCGTTTCAGGATGTGCCCGTGTTCGGCGTACATCTGTCGGGGACGGGGCCATCATGGCCTTTGCGTTTGGGACATTCCTTGCGGTTTGTCTGCCCGGCAAGTTTTGGCCTCACTACTACTATCTGCTGCATCCAGTGTTGATTCTTGTGACGGTTTATTGGCTCAGCAGCCTCGAACGATCGGGCGTCAATGTTCGGATGACTCGATCGGCGGCTTTGCTTGTTTGCGGGGCGGTGCTGGTCTCCGAGTCGCTCAATTACGCGCTTTTGTCGCCCGGCGATTTGACTCTGCCGCACCCGGTCTATCGATACCGGCAGGCCTGGTCGAAGGCGCAGGGGTTGAGGGCGATGGCGGTGACCGATGCGGACGATACGATTTTCGTGTGGGGGCAGGATGCGGGATTTTACTACTACTCTCAGCGTCGATGCGCTTCGCGCTATACGATGGTCGGCGGTTTGCTGGAAGGTGCAATTGGTGCTGCGGAGCGCAGGACGATTTTGCTCGAGGAGATGGAGCGCAATCGCCCGCGACTGGTGTTCATCGTAGAGCCGGAGTTCTCCGAGTTGGAGTCGTTTCTCAAATCGAACTATGTATTCGCGAGTGCGAAGCCGTTCGACATGGACGATGCCGATCCCCGGAAGAGAATCCTCGTCGTTCTGACCGACCGCCGTAACCCGGTTCAGCCGATCGACTGGGAGTGGCGACCTTGATCGAACCCCGGGGTTTACTTTCGATTTCGAAGATTCTCGACGGTCTGTCGCTTGAGCGCATCGGCACGCGTGTGGAATTGGTTGAGCAGACGGGCAGCAGCAACGATTATGTCTGGGCGGTTGCGGAAGAGGGGGCTTCGGACGGATACGTTGTGTTCACCGAGCATCAGACTTGCGGGCGAGGTCGACTTGGGCGTACCTGGCTCATGCCGCGCGGAGCGGGTGTCATGCTGAGCCTTTTGCTTCTTGATGATGCACACCATCGCAACCCACCGCCCGAGACCGTCAGTATTCTGGTTGGCATCGCCGTTACGCGGGCGATTCGATCATCGGCTGATGTTGATGCGCGGGTGTCTTGGCCTAACGATGTTTATGTTGGCCGACGCAAGCTCGCGGGCGTGCTGACGGAAATGCGCACGTTGCGCAATGGTTCGCGGGCGTATGTGATTGGTCTGGGCGTGAATTGCCTGCAAACTGCGGATCACTTCCCGCCCGAACTGCGTACTCGGGCCACCTCGCTCGATCTTGAAACGTCATCGCCGGTCGTGCGCGAGCGTGTCGCAGCCGAGCTTCTTCGCGAACTGGACCGGTGTTTCGGTGATGCGAGCCGGTGGACGCCTGAATTCGTCCGCAAATCTTTTCACGAACTGACTGTTCCACTGGGTGCGTGCGTGCAGTTGACCCATGCCGGACGCGATTATCGCGGTCGTACGATTGACATCGATCCGACGACTGCCATTGTGATCGAGTTGGACGAGGGCGGGCGGATGTCGTTTCCCGCTTCTGGGACAGCTTTGTTGTACGAACCGGCGGACACCGACGCATGAAAACGAAACGACGCTCGGGAAAACGATCAAAGAGGGATGACAGTAGAACGCTGCCTCAACATGCGGACCAATCCATCTGTCTGGTGAGCGGGCTTGTTGGTTTAGCCATTGGTTGGATTTGCATTGGTGCGAATCGAGCGCTGGTGGCTGAGGGATTGCCGTCGGGTGTGGGGCTTGCTTCGTGTCTGTGTGCGTTGGCTGTCGGCGTCCGCTTGCCGCATCGGTTGGCGATGGTGGTTGGCCGACTGGTTTCGAGATTCGCTCCGAATTCGGCGGGTGTGCTTGCGAGCGACTCGCGCGAGAACGGTCGCTTCCTGTGGATGCTCTTGAGCCTGTCCGCGTTGACGGCGGGGGTGGGGGTGGCCGTCATGACGGTGGCCCTTGGTTGGAGCGCGGACTTGTATCGTTTGGTACGAGGCTTGTTTTTTTGGCCTGCGCCGACGGACGCACTTCTCGCCGAGTTTGTGGCCTCGTTTTCGATTGGCTTGCCGCTGGTGTTGATTGGGTTCGCGGCTGCGTGTGCGAACCGTCTCGCACAGCGCGGTTCGGTTGCGATTCCCGTTGTTTCGTGCCTGGTCTTGGGCGGAGCGGCTGGAGTCGCGCCGGCTCACTTTGTTGCATCGGCAGGGATTCCGCCGCATGTCGGCATACTCCTGTGTACCCTGCCACTTCTGACTGCGGCTGTGTTGGCCGGCAGGCGGGCGGGGGCGGTGGGCGACGTGTTGTCGCGATCTTCGGAATCTCGAATCGAATCGTGCCGAACGGAACAACCGGTCGTGCGGACGGCTGCAACCGTGGGCATGCTTGCGACAGCCGTCTGCTCCGTTGGCTGGATTCACCTGCTCGTCGCAGCCGAATCGACGGCGGTACCCATCGCCGGTGCATGTCTCGCCATCGCGTTCGCCGTGGGGATGGCGTTGGCTCGGCGTATCGACATGCCGCCGAATTCTGTCTGGCTTGTTGTGTTGATGATCGGGTCGATCGGAATTCCCGTGGCCGTGCTCGGAGTATTGGCTGTGCGGTCCGAGTCCGCGGCTGCAATGCCGATCGCAGCCGTCGTTACGCTCTGCCATGCGTTTGCCGTGGGGTGTCTTCAGTGTGTTCTTGAACGGGCAAGTGGCAGGCCCCACATCTTGTCGGCACGATTCTTGTCCGACGTGCTGTGGTGGCCTGGCGTGACGGTGGCGGTGTTTTGGGTCATTCCTTACGGGAGTTTTGCAGTTCAGATTCTGCCGGTGTTGGCATCGCTGATGATGTGTGCGAGCGGTGCGACACTGCCGCTGCGTGGCCGATCACGCCTTGCGGGCACTGTGTAGCGCGTTGCAAGATCCGTTTCGCGCGGACGTTCGCAGGGCGACGACAGCGATTCGCCGTGTGAGTGTTGCGTTCTATTTAGTGCCACGATATGGCACTTTATGCCACGCTCGATTTAGACCCGCCATATTTCACTATCTGTGCAACAATTCCAGTGGGAGTTTTATCGCTCTGTGTTGCCGAGATTTCTCTGTTGCGTTTGGATTCCCAGGTGCGATAAAATGCCTCTCCATTCGTTGTTCGGTGCGGATCGGTACATTTTACGGAGGAAGACCATGTACACGGTATGCTCGCGCGGAAATATTCGTTTCTATTGGTGTGCAGCCCTGGTAACCGTGCTCTTAGCCGAGTTCGCGATCGCGGGAAGTCAGTGGGTGCAATTTGTTGAGCAAACTTCCCAGCGCGTTGTGGCTGACGCAGCCGTCAGCACCGGCGATTCGCGAGAAAAGGATTTCACGTGGGGCGACGTGGACAAGGACGGCGACATCGACCTCATCTCCGTACGTAAGCAGCCATTCAGTACTGCAGGGCGCTATCGCAATGTTTTGTTCATGAACGAGGCGGGCTTGCTTGTGGACCGTACGGTTGAATATGCCAGCGCTGCCGACGACGGCGGCCAAGGTTTCCTGGACGAGACCAACGATCGCGACGTTCAACTGGCCGACCTGAACGGCGATTCGTGGTTGGATATTATTACTGCTACAACCTACGGCGAAGGATTGGCCAAGACGATTTCGCACCCGCGCGTCTACATCAACTTGAAGAACAACGCTCTCGGTGCATGGCAGGGTTTCAGGTACGAGGAAGCCCGCTTCCCGCAATTGCCTTCGACGCCGACTTTCTGCGATGTCGGCGTGGGCGATGTGGATGACGACGGCGATCTGGACCTCTACTTCGCCGATTACGGGGATCTCGAAGATCGTCTCTTGATCAACAACGGCAGCGGGCACTTCGAAGACCAGACGGAATCACGCGTGACTTCGTGGCTGACCGACGCCTCCTTCAGCACGACGGCTGAGATCGCTGACTTAAATCTGGACGGCTATGCGGACATCATCAAGAACGCATCGCTCAGCCCGTACGAAGTACGCATTTCCTACAACGATCCCAGTAATGTGGGATACTTTGACGTACTCAATGGCGGTTTGGGCAGCGGCTCGACCTATTTCTTTTCCGTCGGCAACCTGAATAATGACGAGTGGCCTGACATGGTCGTCGTCGCGGACGGATCCGATTTTTATCACATCGGCGAGGGCGTGGACGGTTCAGGCCGAGCCACGTTCAGCCAGACACCATTACCGCAGAGTGAAGGCATTGGCGGAAGCTCGCTGATTGCGGACTTGGACATGGATGGTTGGAACGACGTTCTTGTGTCCGATGTTGACGTCGATTTCTGCTGCTGCGGGTTTGAAACCGATACGTTTCGCAATTCGGGAGGATCGAGTCCTGTTCTCACGCGCGAATTCGGCGTACCGTGGAACAACGTGTCAGCCTACGACTTCGCCGTGTTCGATATCAACGGCGACAGTCTCAACGATGTCGTGCTAGGCGGGTGTGATGGCCTGCGCGTATATATCAATGCGACGGTCAGTGTGCAATTTGATGTTGTCGGCGGTGCTCCGAACGCGTTGGCTCCTGAAACTGAAACCGAGGTGCTTGTAAACGTGTCCTCGGAATTTGGAGACGTTGTGCCGAGTACCGTCAGGCAACACGTTTCGGTTGATGGCGGGTTTTTCGTCGAAAGTGTATTGGTATCGTTGGGCGACGGTTCGTATCGCGCGACCCTGCCTGCTTTGAATTGCCCATCGGCGGCGAACTATTATTTCAGCGCGGAAGCCACCAACGGCGCGACCTATACAAACCCCTTCGACGCGCCGAATGTAACGTACTCAGCGCTCGTGTCGTTGGGGGCCGACCTTACGCTCGATCAACGTTTCGAAGGGGAAACACCGGGCTGGACCGTTCAGAATATCGATCTCACCGCAGGCGCGTGGGAGCGTGTCGATCCGGTCGGCACGATGTTCGGCGGCGTGCCCGCGCAACCCGAAAACGATGCCGGCCCCGAAGGCGAGACGATGTGCTTCATTACGCAGCAGCACACCGGCGGGTCGGCCTTCTCGTCGGATGTCGACGGCGGCCCCACGATCCTGACCTCGCCGCCGATTGATTTGGCGGGAACCGACGCGATGATCGAATACGCTCGCTGGCACTTCACGCAGTCCGGAACGCCCGACAGCCTCAAGACCCAGGTCTCCGACAACGGTGTTGACTGGGTCGATGTTTCGGAGACGTTCGGCACGGGCGTTGGTTGGGAGTCGCACGCATTCCGCGTCGGTGCTCTTGTTGAACCCACCGCCAACGTTCGCGTTCGCTTCATGGTTATGGACGGCGACGGATCGATTACCGAATCCGGCATTGACAACTTCACCGTGACCAAACTTCTTTGCGACAACGCAGCTGGCCCGGAGATTGTCCACGGCCAACCGGGTGTCTCCTTCAGAGACCACGCATTCGGCGGTTACATTGACCCGAGTATTGAAAGCGGCAACGGTGTGGACATCGAAAACGGTATTAACAAGGTTGTCATTGGCTTTACCGAAGCGGTGTTTGCTATAGACGGTGGAGCTGTTTCGCCTTCGTCGTTCGAGGTCACGCAAACGGGAATCGGTCCAGCGCCATCGGTGATTGCTGTCAACGCGATCGATGAATCCACGTTCCGCCTCACACTCAGCAAGATAATTGCTCTCCAGGAATGGACGACAATCATCGCCAGCGTGAAGAACGAGGACGGTGTTTTTATCGAGAATCGCGGCAACTTGGGGGCGGGCATCAACGAGCCGAACCGTCTCGATATCGCGTACTTGCCAGGCGACGTGAATCAATCCGGAAGTACAAGTCCATTTGACTTGCTACGCCTTCGGTTGTTGCTCCACGACAATTATGTGCCCCAGGAAGGTTTGGCAATAGACTTCGTAGATGTTAATCGCAATCTTCAAGTCGACGCGTTTGATCTCCTGCGTTTCCGACAGATTGTCAACGGCGTCTTTCCTGCTACGCAGGTATGGGGAAACACGAGCATGAACAACCCGCGCCCGTAGAACAGGTTGATCGATGGAAGACTCGAGTCGGGATTTCTCGATTGCAATTGAACCTCTCGGTGTGATAAAATGCGCGTTCGATGGATGACTGCCTGATGCGGAACAGCACACTTTACGGAGGAAGATCATGTACATGGTATTCTCGCGTGGAACCACTTACCTCTCCCTGTGTGCCGCCTTGGTAGCCATGCTCTTTGCCGAGTTTGCAAATGCGGAAAACCCTCGTGTGCCATTCGTCGAACAGACGCCCCGGCACACCGCTGTGGATGCTGCCGTCAGCACTGACGAATCAGGCGAGGAAGTTTTCACTTGGGAAGACGTAGACGAGGATGGCGCACTTGTTGGTCGCACGGCCGAAAACGGCGACGCTGCCGGCCCGGAGATTGTCCACGGTCAGCCGGGTGTCTCCTTCCGGGACCATGCATTCGGCGGCTACATCGACCCGCGCCTGGAAAGCTCCAACGGCGTGGATATCAATCTCGGCATTAACGAAGTCGTCATTGGTTTCACCGAAGCGGTGTTCGCCATCGGTGGGGGGGCTGTCTCGCCTGCGTCGTTCAAGATCACTCAGACGGGAGACGGCATGGCGCCCATCGTGGCGACCGTTGAAGCTGTTGATGATTCCAGGTTTCGCCTCACGCTCAGTCAACCGATTTTGGCGGTTCGTGAATGGACGACGATCATCGCCAACGTCCAGAACGTCGGCGGAGTTGTCATACGGAATGTTGGCGACTTGGGGCCTGTAGACAACGAACCCGACCGAATCGACATAGGTTTCCTGCCGGCTGACGTGAACCAGTCCGGGATTGTCCGCCCGTTCGATTTGCTGCGACTGCGAATGATATTGAACGGACAATTCACTCCGGCTGAAGGAGTTGGGACTGACTATGTGGACGTCAACCGTAACGGTAGCATTGACGCGTTCGATCTTCTGCGCTATCGAAAACTAATCACCGGAGTAACGCCGGCGACACAATCGTGGAGCGGCGAAACTTTCAACAACCCGCGCCCGTAGCACACGCTAGCCAGCCGACAAGCCGGGTCGAGGGGTCACGGCGCGCCTGACCGTTTGCGAGAATCGCATCAGAACACGCCATCCAAACCGAAAGGCCCCGTCGCCGCCGACAGGGCGTACTTGCTCACCGTTTGCGGTATTAGCCGGTACTTCTCGATCAGACGTCGCGTCCATAAGGGCAGCAGGTCCGCTACCTTGATCTCCACAACCGTCCACGCAGTGTCGAGCACACGCCATGCGGGCCTCGGCGTGCGGAACGGATCGATTTGACGCGAAGCCGCAATGCGATCGTCGATCGTTACGCGTACCGACCGGTCGAACCGTGCTCGAAAAGCCTGCCTGCGGTATTCGATTGTCATAACGGGCGATTGAGCCGACAGAGATTTTAACTGAAAGAACCGGTTGAGGGCTTCGCAACCCATCGGGGACAGGTCGAAACGCGAACGCGCGGGATGCAGGAACGTCGTCAACGTTTCAAACATCTCCCTGCCGACTGTGGCTGCCTCTTTGAGCACGCGGTTGCCGTGCTTGTGCTTGATCTCGAATTTAACGAAATCCGATTCGGAGTCGCCGTCTACATAGCGTCGCAGCCGCAGCTTGCGGCGAACGGCTGTGCCATCGCACTTTTCGTGAAAGCAGGCCCAGTCCGGCGAGTCGAAGTAGACGCTGCGCACACCGTAAAACCCGTCGCGCGGCGCGTGATCGTCCTTCT
The DNA here is from genome assembly GCA_029260215.1 of Phycisphaerae bacterium. Taxonomy (GTDB): domain Bacteria; phylum Planctomycetota; class Phycisphaerae; order UBA1845; family UBA1845; genus OFTM258. Next base: position 9,498 of record JAJDDQ010000046.1, on the reverse strand, counting down.
CACAGAACGCCCGCAAGTCAGCCACCAACGCGGACCGAACATGGGCCGGTGCGAGATACTTGAATTCAAACCGCCACGCCGCCGGAGCGAGCCGGGGCTTCTTGGCGACCGCGACCGATTCAACGCGCGTTTCGGCGACAGGCCTATGGCGATGAATCGGTGCCGGCAAAACTTCCGATTGTGAGCGGGTCAACGTCGACATGAATCCTTCTCCTGATCGCAGCCACCTGTTCCTTCGACGCAATCGCGTTTCCCACACCGCCCAGCGGCTGATCCGACCGGCAGCGTGTCCACGAAACAACCGATCGCGCGTCGATCGAGGCGTGCTGAGCGTTGGCGATCAAGTCGCAATCGACTATGTCCGCGCGACCGCCGCCGAAGATCGGCTTCTTCTGATACGCCGCGATAGCTGTCTCGTTTTCCAGAAGCGCACATCGCTCGACGCGGGCGTTCGACAAATCCTTGACCGCGATGCCGATCGCACAATGCTCGATTACGCTGTCGGCTACCGTGCATTTCGTCCGCTCTCCAACGCTGATGCCCTTGTCGCCGGCGCTCGCGATGCGACACGATTCGATCGAAACGTCGGACCCGGACATGTCCAGAGCATCCCCGCCGTGGTCATCGAATCGGCAGCGCGCCACCGTCCCGCGAACGAAGTCAAGGTCCACGCCGTCGCTCGCGTTGCGCAGGAAAACCGTATCGGTCAGCTCGATCTCTCCGTCTTTGAGATTCAGGGCGTCCTCGCTCGGATTGTCCTCGAAAACGCACGATACGACCTCGGCATCCGCGTTGTGTACCGCTACCGCACCGGTGAACAGTATGCCTTGCACATGCCCGCCGCGGCCGCCGGAAACATGCACGTGTATGTGTTGCGTTTCAGCCCCACCGTTCACGGATGCGAAAGTACCCCAAGCCGAAGTGTCCGCCTGTCGGATGACGATCGGTGCATCGGCTGTTCCGACGGCATGAATCGGGCCGAAAGAAATAAGGGACGCATCGGCGCCCATAGAGATGGTTGTGCCGGGATTGATGTACAGCGTTACGCCTTTCGGTACCACGACGGTGCCGGTCAGCCGAACATTCGCATCGCGAAATGTCACGACATTTACTTCGCCGGTACGCTTGGAAAAGGCCGGGTTTTCCGACAGAAATCGTTCGATCGAGCAAACGCGCAGGGACGCATCGAACGGTTTCGGGGACAGGTACGATCGCGTGGGAAAATCGACGATGCCCTGCTCCGTCACGGTGTTGCGTACGCCGACGGAGACGACAGGCCAATCTCCGGTTTCGTCGGTCGAACGGGCCAGGAAAAAATCGTGAACGCGCGTTACCGGCGACAGGACGGACGTGAACACCGTCTTGCCCCACGTCCCGCCGCCGTCGATGCGTCGCGCGAAAGGCCGATCGATGTTTCGGTGCATTTCCACGCCTACCGGCATGTCCGTGTGCAGATTGTCGAAAAGGTCGAACTGCCCCGCATCAATGTGGAGGTCGCCCATGTTGTGATCGTGCGCAGAGAGCAGGCCATCGCCATCTGCGTCGCGCCACAAAACATAATGACCCGCCGACGAAATCGACTGGTCCAGGCGAACCGAATCGAGCGTTAAGCCGCTCAAGTTCTCGACGGAAAAACGCAAATTCACGACGCTCTTGGAAACGTTGCGCAGACGCATCGCCCCTTTGTTGTTCGCGAGGCAGCGGCGGACGAATCCAACATTGTGCGCGATCGCTTCACGCAGCTCGCGCAGCGTCTCCGTCTCGTCGCCCGTACCGCGCACATCAGCCCAGAGTGGTACCATGAGCGGGTCGAACAGTTCATCGAGCGCGTCCAGCAGGGAATCGTCTCGCACCAGCTCCCACAACATCCGATTTCGCGTCAGTCGAAAAGCGTCATCGCGTAGTGCCGACTCGCGAAAGTATGACATCGGGTAATACTCAAAGCTGTCGAGGGTCAATTCGCTGATCGGTGCGCTGCGGTCGACGAACACGCGCATTTTCCGAGGCAGAATGTCCCAGGGAATTCGTTCGAATAGCCCCCGGCTTGCGTCGTAGTAGATCTTGTGGTTGTCACCCGACAGAAACGTGTGGTCGGAATAGAATAGCGTTGTGAGTGACACGAACCGCGCGTAGTCCGCCATGTCCGTCACACCAACGGCCCGCGCGAACGTCTCGGCATTCGGATCGTTCTCGTGGTCGTACAGCGCTTGCAACGGGGGCAGCGCCGACGTGTCTCCGTTGGTGACCTGCTCCTTGTACATGCCGACCGGCTGGACGAAAACGGAACTTTCTGCCCTACGCCGCGAAGCCAGCATGGAGGCCGTCGGATGTTCCACAAGGTAGTAAACGCCCTGAAGCGCACCATTGACCCGCACGATTCCGTACCCGTCACGCAGCGTCAGCCCGCCAAGGCGACGAAAGACGGAATTCGTAAACGCCTCGCTCAATGACTTCGTATCGCTCGCGATAATCAGGTTCAGCTCACGCATGCTCCGAAAGGGGGCTTCATCCGGGAATCGCACACGCCAGGATTTGCGCGAACCGCGCCAGTGGTTGGGCAAGTCGCCGCGTACGCGAATCTTCACCTTAGTCTTGAAGTCGCCATGCACGAAAGTCGCTTTGGCCCATCGCTTGAGATCATCGTCCAGCGTGCCGCGCAGCCGAGCAGCGGCCACGACCTCTTCGACGATTCGGTACTGATCCGATTTGATGCGCAGGTCGAAGATCGGCAACCCGCTGTCCAATAGCGCATGTCGCGTGCGAAACGGATTGATATGAAGACCGGCTCGGCGAAGTTTCCACGACGGCTCGACAGCCTTTTGCGTCCATCGCGTCAGCCTGCTCGAAAGCGTAAGACATGCCAGCAGCACAACGCAGGCCGCCACCACGCCGACCGCCCGCTCGCGCCCGTTAGACCAAAAGCTATTGAGTTTCCGGAGCATAGCCGTGTTCAAGCACGTTAAATGACCAGCGACGTTTCCGGACTGATCAACGCGGTCTGACTCACACCCTCCGCATTGCGCAACCGGCTGATGAGTGTCTCGGGACGCAAGCCCTTCCCCAGACGCACGCGATACGTGTACTCGCAACCCTCATCAGGCCCAAGGTCTGATACGCCGTGAAGTTTTCGCCACGACAGGTCGGCCATCGCATCTTCCGCGCCGCGCCCTGTCTGCTCGCGAAACACCAGAATGTACTCCGCCGACGCAGGACGCCCGCTCGACGACCAACTCACCACGAGCAGAACCCCGCATACAAACACCGTGCCGACAATGGCCAACGCATACCCGCCCGATCCGCAGCACAGTCCGATACCGATCATCAGGAACAGAAACGACATGTCGCGCGTGTCTTTGATGACGGTCCGAAATCGAATGATCGACAACGCGCCCACCAGGCCCAGCGACAACGCTACATTGCTGCCGATGGCCATCATGATCATGCACACCACCACCGGAACCACGAGCAGCGTGACGTAAAACGACTGCATGGACGACGGGCCTGTGTGGGTTCGCCGATAAAGCGTCGCAGCCAGGAACGCCAATGCGAACGACAACAACAGATTGAGCAAAACCTGGCTGATCGTGAAATTCAGATGTTCCGGGGAAAAGGAGTCGAGCATTTTCGGACCCACCGCTGATTGCACCATAATCTTCCGACGGCGTACGAATCCGCGTACGCGTGTGGGTTATCGGAATCTGCGCGGCGGAGGTTTCGGTATTTCCCCATCCCGCCGTTGCAATCCGAATCCCGTGCGTTTTTGATACTACAGGAACACCCTCAGCCATCCGATATCTCAACTGCCATGAGACGAAAAGCAAGCTTGTTGGTCGAAGTGATCGCCGTATTGTTCGTTGCCGGACTGTTTGCCGTGGTAGCCATCCCGGACCACGACATGCAGAAACCCGAGACGACACATCGGGCGTTGTTAAAAAGCCTCGAACGGACGCGCACCGCCGTGGATCGCTATTGGAGTGACCACGACGCCGCTTACCCAACGTTCGAGCAGCTCGCCGAGTTGTCTCAGGCTCCGGTGAGAGTTAAATCCCGCGGCGATCTGGCTGCCTACCTTGACCGCGTGCCGGAAAACCCGTTTTCCAAATCGAACGATATTGCGCCCGCAGACGCGCCCGTGGGCACGTCCGCCTGGGTTTACGATGCTGAAAACGGTGTTTTCAAAGCCAACGACTGCGCTGAAAACCGGGCTTTGTAAGCCGTCGCGAAAATCCCCATCTTTGGCGAGCAAGGAGGCTCGATCATGTTTGCAAACCGTCACGCGCCCAATTCTTCCAAATTCCTGCGGTTGATCGGCGGGTTTGTGCTGTTGGCCACCCTGTGCCGGGTCTGGTTCGGAGCCTTTGATCTCGGCACCCGAGTCCAGGCTCAAATTCCCGACGCCGGAGCGCAACGTCTGCATTTGCTGGAGGCCGTCGAGAAATCGAACCGGATTCTTTCCAGGATCGAACGTGCTTTGACGAGCGGGGTCATCAAGGTCGAATGCGTGGACGCCGATAAAAAGTCCGCGACGAAGCGACGGACTGCGACAGGCAGGTAAAAGCCCTAACACGTCGCCCACGGAGGTTCGGATGATGAACGGTCTTCGACCGAAGGCGTTTACAATCATATTGCTCGCCGCCACAGCCGTTGCACGGCTGCCCATACACGCGCATGCTCAGGGTGCACCGCAGGAGCAAGTGCAAGAACGGGAAGACCAGTGGTCCGGCGGTGAAGACGAAATCGCGGTTGGCGACGATGACATGGTCGAGCTGCACGTTGTCGACATGCCGCTCGGCACGGTTCTGCGCATGCTCAGCTTGCAGGGCAGACGCAACATCATCGCGTCGGCAGCGGTCAAGGGAACCGTGACGGCTGATCTGTACGGCGCTACGTTTGAACAAGCCCTCGCGGCCGCCCTGACCGCCAACAACTGCACGTATCGCATTCGCGAAGACGGATTCATCTACATCTACACCCGCGAGGAATTCAAGACGCTGCAAATCGAGGAGTCGCCGATCAGCACGCGCATCTACCGCTTGAATTACATTCGCGCCGCCGACGTGATTCCCGTCGTCGAACCGCTTCTCAGTCTCGACGGGAAAGTGGCAAAGTCGCCCGACGCAGAGGTCGGTATCGAAGGCGAAGGCGCTGATGCCGGCGGAGACAGTCTGACTTACCAGGACTTTGTCGTCGTGTACGACTATCCCGAAAATCTCCAGCGCATAGGTCAGATCGTCCGCGAACTCGACGAGCGGCCGCGACAGGTTCTGGTCGAAGCGACGATCCTGCGCGCCCGTCTGACAGACGACAACGCGCTGGGCGTCGATTTCACGGTTGTGGGCGGTGTGGATCTCGAGCTGCTCAACTCAACCTCCATCGGTGTGCAGAATCTTTCCGTCGGCGCGCTGCCGACCGAGCGGTTCGAAAAATTCAACGCGAACGCATCTACCAGCTTCGCCAGCAACGTGCCGGACGGAGGCCTGACGTTCGGAGTCATCAAGGACAACGTCGGTGTGTTCATCCGGGCGCTGGAGCAAATCACCGACACGAGCGTCATCGCCAACCCCAAGGTGCTCGCACTGAACAAACAGACCGGAAACGTTATCGTCGGCCGTCGTGACGGCTACATCACAACGACCGTGACCCAGACCCAGTCCATTCAGAAGGTCGAATTTCTGGAAACCGGCACACAACTGACATTCCGCCCGTTCATCGGCACTGACGATTTCGTGCGCATGGAGCTGCACCCCGAGGACAGTGTCGGCGGGCTGACCGCTGCGCAACTCCCGTTCGAGCAAACCACGGAAGTCACCACGAACATCATTGTTCGCGACGGGCATACGATTCTTATTGGCGGTTTGTTTCGGGAACTCGGATCAGAATCCAGAGGCCAACTGCCGTTGCTGGGCGATATTCCATTCATCGGCGACGCATTCCGGTCCAAGAGCGATTCTCTCGACCGGGAAGAAGTTATCATTTTGCTCACGGTTCACATCATCAAGAATGAGAGCGAGTATGCGGATGCCAGCCTGAAACTCATGCACGACATGGAGCGAACGCGCGTGACGCTGCGTCGCAACATGCACTGGCACAGCCGAGAGAGACTGTCACAGGGATTCTACCGACGCGCCACGAAGCATTTCGCGAAGGGGCAAAACAAACTGGCGCTGTGGAATATTGACCAGGCTATTCACAACTACCCTCGCTTCCTCAATGCCATCCGCCTCCGCGAGGAAATAACCCGCGTCCGCGGATGGGAAGACGACACCACGACCGGCCGGAATTTTGTGTTCGGGCTGATTCACAACGCACAGAACGAGTCATCAGACCATTTCGGTCGTCCTGCCTGGCAGGATGCACCGCTCCCAAACCAGGAGAATAGTCCGTGAACATAACCGTACAGCGATATTTGTGTTTTGCGATCGTTGTCGCGGCTGCGTGCGCGGGGTGTGCGACCACAGGCCACGAGCAGAGTCGTGTCGCTGCGGAAAAAAGCTGGACGCGACTCCGCGCCGACATGAAGGCAGGCCTCGCCCGGCAGCAGTTCGATCGCGGCGAATATCTTCAGGCCTACGTCGCCATCACCGAAGCCACTAGACTCTGCCCGGACAACCCAGCCTATCACCGGTTTACCGCCAGATGCTGCATCGAGCGACACGAGGTTCCCGCAGCCAGAATCGCGTTGGATCGGGCTGAGGAACTTGGCGACAAGTCCGCGGAACTTGCCGGTTTACGCGGGCTGCTGGCTGAGCACCAGCGTCGCCCAGCCGCAGCCGCTGATCACTATGGTCGCGCCGCGTCGATCGAACCCGACAATCCGGATTTCGCGGCCGCAGCCGCAGAGTGCCTGATCGAATTGAACCGCCGCGACGAAGCGCTTACGCTTCTGAACAGACACATCGAGTTGTGTGACCGCGATCCAAGACTGCTGCACCTTCGCGCCGCCGTATTCGATCTGAACGGGCAGCCGAAACCGGCCGTCGCAGACTACGCCGAACTCTACGCCAACGTATCCGACGACCCCGCGATGGAAGAACGCTACGCACTCGCCCTCATGCGGGCCGGGGATTTTCGCGAAGCGGTCTCTCTGCTGGAGGGAATCATCGACCGCGAGGATCGCGACGATGAAGAATCCGGAAACGCCATCCGCTCACTCGCCAGGGCGTACAACAGAGTCGGCCGACAGAACAAGTCGCGAACAATCCTGCAGAAGCATTTGAGAACCAACCCCGACGACGCGCAGGCCTGGTGGCTGTTGACTGAAGCGGCGATGGCGGACGAGAGCTGGCGCCTCGCGCAATCGAGCATTTGCAAGGGTGAATTCCTGTCGCCCGCACGGTTGGAGTGGTCGCTTGCGAATGCCTACATTTCCTGGCGACTCGGGCAAACCGAAAACGCCCGCGCGACGCTCAACACACTGCTCGCAGAACACCCCGACCTGCCCGAAGCCCGCGCCTTCCTGGGTCGGCTTAATTCCGCGTCGCCCGATCAATCAAAGAAATAGCGACTTGTCCAAGCCAAGAAAGTCCAGCGCCGTCCCGCTGAGCAATCGGTCAACGGTGTCGGGCGACAGATCGCTCATGCTCTGAATCAGACTTCCCGGAACAGCCTCGCCGAGCGGAAACGGATAGTCCGATCCGAGGGCGATGCGTTCCGCCCCCATCAATGAGATAAGGTAGCGCAGTGTGTCGGCATCGTGCGTCAGAGAATCGACGTAGAATCGGTCGAGATAGGTTCGCGGATTGGAATCATTATCCACCGCGCACAAGTCAGGCCGACAGTTGTATCCGTGTTCGATACGCCCGACCGTCCCCGGAAACGACCCGCCGCCATGTGCGAACATGACCCGAAGATTCGGCAGACGCTCCAGCACGCCCCCGAAAATCATCGAACAGATCGCACGACATGTCTCCGCGGGCATACCCACCAGCCACGGAAGCCAGTAATCCGGCATGTCTCCTTTACCCATCATGTCCCACGGGTGCACGAAAACCGCAGCCCCAAGCTCAGCCGCGGCCTCAAACACCGGAAACATTGCGGCTTCGTTCAGGTTCCACTTATTGACGTGCGATCCTATTTCCACACCAGCCAACCCAAGCTCCCCAACGCAGCGTTCCAACTCACGAACCGCAAGCTCCGGCGCTTGCATCGGGATCGTTCCCAAACCCGCGAATCGTTTCGGATGCGCACGCACGACGCCCGCGATATGATCGTTCAGGAAACGCGACAGATCGAGCGCGTCTTCCGGCTTGGCCCAGTAGCTGAACATCACCGGCACGGTCGAGAGCACCTGAACATCGACACCGGCCTCATCGCAGTCGCTGATGCGCACGACAGAATCCCAGCAGTTCGATTCGATTTCGCGAAAGAATTTGTCGTCGCAAAACATGCGCGCTCGGCAGGGGGCGCAATGCTCAAGACGAATGAACCCGCCGTAGCCGTAACGCTCGCGCAGGTCGGGCCAGTTTTTGGGCAAAATGTGCGTGTGAACGTCGATTTTCACGGTGTGAGATTATTCACTGGATGGGACTATTTAGTCCCGGTGAGACGACACATCGCGCCGAGTCGCCAGACGCTAGTGCTTTGTCACAACTCAATTGACGGATTCGACTCTCCTACCTCTGAAGAAGTGGGGCACCCAATCTGTCGTTTCAGCTTTGACAAAGCACTAACTCTCCCTCGGCCCCGGCTTTTCAACCTTCGTCCCGCATTTCTTGCAGGTCCGTTGTTCGTCGTTTTTCCAGAACCCTTCCATCGTCTCGGCGAAGTGGACGACGATGTCCTTGCAGTCGAATTCGATATCGCAAACAAGCCCGTGGCAGTCTTCACAATAGAAAACACAATGCTCCAACTCGCCGTCGGGGCGGTTCCGTTCGACGACGATGCCCACCGTGTCCGGCCCACGCTGCGGAGAATGCGGCACGTTCGGCGGGATGAAGAAGGTTTCGCCCTCGTGAATCCGGTAGTCGGTGATCTTGTCGTCCTCGCGAATGCGCACGGTCACGTCGCCCTTGACCTGGTAGAAATACTCTTCGGAGGCTGTGATGTGGAAGTCATTCCGGGCGTTAGGCCCACCGACCACCATTACGAAGAAATCATTCCCCCGGTACAGATATTTGTTCCCGACCGGCGGCTTCAAAAGGTGCCGGTTCTCTTCGACCCATTTGGACAGATTGATCGGGGGCATGACTGCCATAGTCGTGTATCTCCATAGCGGTTAGATCGGCGTCGGCTGATGCGCGACACCTTAGATGCCTAAACCTTTTCCCGGTTTCCCAGCGGCTGCGATGATACTTAGAACGGCTGCAACGTGTCAACGTGCTGTGACGATCCGCTGATCTGTTAGGTGCATCCCCAAACGGGTGGCAATTCGCAGTGCAGGGTGGCATCTATGAGCGAGTCTCCGTCAAGAGGGTTGCGGGAAGAATTCGGGATCTTTCCAAGCATCTATTCGGCATCGCCACCAGGGTGTGCCATTTAACGATTTCGAGCCAGCCCCAT
>JAJDDQ010000045.1 GCA_029260215.1 Phycisphaerae bacterium | reverse complement strand
CATAATCGGGCTTGTTTTCGCGGCGACAGCGATGGTTTCCGCGCGGGCAGACGGGGGAACCATCTGGCAGTGGACGCACGATGCCAGCGGCAGCGGCTCGGCCAACGTCTTCGACGGCGGGCCGGTGCTCACCTCAGAGGGTGCGACCACCGGGCCTGATGATTCGTTCATGACGTTTCTGGCGGCGGACAGGACGCAGCTGGGCAGTTCGGGAGCATCGGCGGCAGCAAGCGGCAGATCCAGAGTCGTGCCTCAAGCCAACGGTGGAATTCTTTTCGACCTGAGGTTTGACGCCTCGTATGGCCCCGGCTTATTCCCTGGGGGCGACAACACGGGTGGCACCGCAGCGGGCGAGTTGCACTCCGAAATCGAGTTCGTCATGCCGGCCGACGAACTCTTTTGGGCGTATCAGTTGCAGATCGACCAGACCATCGATTTTGCCGGGTCGGCCCGTGTGGTGTTCGAGAATCTGTCGCGCGGAGAAGTGCTTCTCGATCTTTCATCAAGAGTGAGCCCGTCAATCAAGACAACGCTCGCGGCCAGTACCGGTGACGTGATGCGATTGACGATCGACATGTCCGGCAGCGGCGAAACCGGCCCAGCGCCATTCAGAAGGTACAGCACTCGTTTTGGGTCAGTGTTTCGGGTGCCCGAACCCACGATGCTATTTCCACTACTACTCGCCGTCTTGTTCTCAAGACGAGCATTGTTCAAGTGATTGTTTGTGTGGTGTGCTGCGTACGCGTAGCGGCTTGCGGTCAGACTGTTTTTTCAAAGGAGAAAAAGCAATGATGAAACGAATGGAATCGATGGTAGTTGTATTGGGGTTGACTCTCTGGGGGGGGGGCGCTGTAAAAGGTGCAACTATTTACGTTGACACCGACGCGACGGGTTCGAACAACGGATCGAGTTGGTGCGACGCCTATACGAACCTGTCGTTCGCCCTGCTCATCGCGAGCTTCGGTGGAGACGAGGTCCGCGTCGCACAAGGCACCTACAAGCCCACCACCGGCACGGACCGCTCCCTGACGTTCACCATGTACGACGATGTCGAAGCCTACGGCGGGTACGCCGGTTGCGGGGCGATCGACCCGGACGCCCGCGACATCAGCACGTTCGTGACCATCATGAGCGGGGAGATCAATCGAAGCTAATCACCCAACGAGCCGCGGACTTCAGTCCGCGCGGACGCCCCCACACCAGACCCGTCACCCCCACCCAACGAGCCGCAAACTTCAGTCCGCGCGGACGCAAAGACCTCCCCCAGCCGCCTCAATCGCACCGCTCAATTGAGAGGTTGTCGCTGGAAACGGGGTTATCTTGTGGCGATCGGACACTTGGGGACGGTAGAATGCGCTGGCAACGTCACGCATGAGGGAGGTGAAGGAAGTGATTCATCAATCAGCCATAATCGGATTTGTTTTTGCGGTGATGGGGATGGTTTCTGCGCGGGCAAACGGGGAGACCATCTGGCAGTGGACGCACGATGCCTCCGGGAGCGGGTCGGCCAACGTCTTCGACGGCGGGCCGGTGCTCACCTCAGAAGCCGCGACCACCGGCCCTGATGACACGTCCATGTCGTTTCTGGCATCTGATTTCACCGTGGGTGGCAGTTCGGGGGCGACAGCGCGGGCTGGCGGCAGTTCGCGCGTATTCGTCGATGATGAGCAAAATCTTCATTTGGACGTCAGGTTTGACGCCAGTTACATACCTTCGTTCAATCCCGGCGGGGACAACCCCGGGGGCACAGCCGAGGGCGAGCTGTTTTCGGTGATTGAGTTCGTCATGCCAACGGACGAGCTGACTTGGTTTTACGATCTTCGCATCGACGATTCGGAGGGTTTCAGTGGCGCGACCCGGGTCATTTTCGAAAATGTTACCCAAGGCGAAGCCATTTTGGATCTGCAATCGGAGGTGTTTCCGACGATCGAAACGACGCTATACGCCAACGCGGGGGACGTGATGCGCTTCACGACCCAAATGTCCGGCAGCGGCGAGACGGGACCGGCACCGATCAGAAGTTATCGTCCTCGGTTCAGGTCTGTGTTCGTGATTCCTGAGCCGGGTATGAATCTACCGGTATTGATGGCGATGTTTTACCTGCTACGAAGAAAACGCTGAAGGGCGTCCTGCCTATCACTTGTATTTTTGGCGAGCTTGCGGTCAGGCTGTTTTTTCAAAGGAGAAAAAGCAATGATGAAACGAATGGAATCGATGGTTGTTGTATTGGGGTTGACTCTCTGGGGAGGGAGCGATGTAAAAGGTGTGGTGCGGTACGTTGACATCGACGCGACGGGTTCGAACAACGGATCGAGTTGGTGCGACGCTTACACGAACCTGTCGTTCGCCTTGTTCATCGCGAGCTTCGCGGGAGACGAACTCCGCGTCGCACAGGGCACGTACAAGCCCACCACCGGCACGGACCGCACGCTGACGTTCACCATGTACGACGATGTCGAAGCCTACGGCGGGTACGCCGGTTGCGGGGCGATCGACCCGGACGCGCGCGACATCAGCGCGTTCGTGACCATCATGAGCGGGGAGATCAACACCGCGTCGGTCACCGACAACAGCTACCACGTGGTGACCGCGTCCGGTGTCGCCAACACCGCCATTCTGGACGGATTCACAATCACCAAGGGTTACGCCGACGGCTCGGGAGGCAACAGCAACGGGGCGGGCATTTACAACGTCAGCGGAGACCCGGTCATCCGCAACTGCACGATCACGGACAACTTTGCCGCCACCGACGCCGGCGGCATGTTCAACGACGATTCCCTGGCGGTCATCGAGAACTGCACGTTTTCGCTGAATGTAGGTGACTTCGGCGGGGCGATGATCTGCCTGAACGACAGCAACATTACGATTACGGATTGCGTCTTCGATCGAAACGAGGCGTCGGTTACGGGCGGCGCGATCGACCTTCTTCAAAGCAGCCCGGTGATTTCCGGCTCTGCCTGCCGCTTCGAGGGTAACGAAACCCCCGGGGCTGGAGGTGCTATCGCGTTCAAGGGCGGATCGGGCGATGTGATGATTTCGGATTGTGAGTTCATCGACAATATTGCTGGAAGTGTCGGAGGTGCCATCGCCGCTTCTACGGACTTTGGGTTTTTCGAGATTTTCCTGGATGATTGTGTATTCACTCGGAATTCGGCGCGCGACGGTGGCGCGGTGTACATGAACAATCCCAACGCCAAGATCACGCTTTGCGAGTTTGTGGACAACGAAGCCACACCAGCCAAAGGCAGCGGCTTCGGTGGCGCGCTGTGGATAGACATTCAGGGCAGCTTAATCGACATTGAGATCAACAACTGCCTGATCGTGGGCAACACAGCCAAGGACGACGGCGGGGGCGTCTATTTCTTTCCCACTACCGCGAATGGGCCTGACCCTGTTCTGGCCAACTGCACGATCGCGGACAACACGGCGCTCAACGGCAACGGAGGGGGTGTGTTCCACCGTCGTACGGACCCCATCGTGCAAAACTGCGTTCTGTGAGGCAATGACGACGTGGACGGTTCCGACGAGAGCGCACAGTTTCACTCGGACGAAGCCGGCTTCGCGCCCGTGGCGACGTATACCAATTGGCAGAACCACAGCGGCGGCACGGGGAACATCGACGCCGACCCCGTTTTCACCGGGGCTGGCGACTATACGCTGGCCAGCGGTTCGCCCTGCATCGACGCGGGGCAGGACACGTCGATCCCCGTCGGGGTGACCGAGGATCTGGTGCAGACCCCGCGCGAGTTGAACGACCCCGCGACGGCTGACACCGGCGACGGGACCGCACCGGTCGTGGACATGGGTTCCTACGAATACTTCCTCAGTTGTACGACCGCGGAAGATTGCGGCGACATAGACGGGACGACCGGCATCATTGACGATCGCTGCCAGTGGTATGAGTGTGTGTCCGACGAATTCTGCAACGCGGTCGATCGCGAATATGCTGATGTGGGGGGGCCGTCCCTGGCTTGCCCGCTGGATTCGTTTTGCAACCTTTTCGACCTGAACCTCATACAGGCTTGCTTCGAGCAAAACACGCCGTGTGGGGCGCTCAACATGGACGTCGGGAGTGCGTTCGGGGCTTGCCCGCCTGACGGGTTCTGCAATCTCTTTGACCTCAACCACGTCGCCGGTTGCTTCCAGCAAATTCCTTCTCCCTGCACGTGTCCGCCTAGCCCGGCCCCGGAATTCGGCCCGGTGACGGTGGACCAGACAGGCCTGGCTCTCGTGCCGGTCATAAGCGACACAGTTGGCTCGAACGAAAAGTGGTTCCGCGTATTCACCGATTCGGCGCTCGACAATCTGCAAAGCTATCAGCTTCAACTCGGCGTGTCCGGGTCCGTCGCGGATCAGGTTGAGTGGGTCGATGTGTTCATAGAAGAGCGCAGCGATTTCGTCTTCGCCGGTCGGAGCGATCGATTCGATGCCGTCAATGTGGCTGAAGGCAAGATGCTGGCCGGTTTGATTGAGGGCGGCGTTCCTGCGGCCGGCGGATACCTGGCTACGTTCGTCTACCGGGTCAACGGGGTTGCGAACGGCAACATGGTCATCAGCGTCTTGCACAATGAAGCCGCCGGCGACCACACGTTTATGGTTTCGGACTACGTCGATCGTATCGAGATTCAGAACAGCCCGAACGACCTGATCGCCGTTGAATTCACCGGCGCGAAATAGCCGCGCATTCGTCGCACATTTACGGGCGTCCTCCGGTTCATCACGACCGGGGGACGCTCTGTCATAGGCGGTAAAGCGCGCCACCTGGCGACGGCCTTTTCCCCCCTTGCAAAGGGGGGATACAGGGGGGTCCGGACCACAGCAACGCTCTGTCTCGCAAGAAGAACCTGATTCTGAACGCTCCCGCCTTAGCCGCGTTCAGCCTCCTTATCAAGGTGGGGAGGAAGAGGCCATTGTCGCATCCGCGAGAACCAGATAGTGTTTGTCGTCATTCGACATTGCACACGGCTGGACTCTCACGACAAATGAACCCGGTCAAAACCCTCATCCTGTTTCCGTTCCGACCGCGCGCCGTGATGCGCGCGCACCGGGATTCTTCGCTTGCGCGTATCTACGGCATCCACCTGCTCGGGCTGATCGCGCTGTGGGCGATAGCGTGGTCCTCCGGCCTCGAGCAACAGCTACGCGATGAAGGCGTCATTGACCGGCAGGTATCGAGCATCGCGGGCAGTCCCGAAATACTCGCGATAACTTTTGTTGTCGGCGAACTGATCTTCACCGCCGTCGCCACCGTGATGACCTGTTGGGCCGGCGGCGACGAATCCGTCCGCGATTCGTGGTTGCACGCGCTGCGCTGCAGTTGGCTATATGTCGCACATCTCTGGTGGCTCGCGCTCGTCACGTATGCGCTGGGCTACATCATGGATCGTTGGGTCAACGGCCCGGCGCTCGGTCTTCCGCTTCTCTTCTGTTATGGAGCGATCATCGTTGCGTCGATCGTCAGCTACCTCCGTGCCTTGACCGTGGATCGCCCAAGGCACAAGGAACATCATGAACCGAATTGTGAATGGTGCGGCTACAACCTATCGCACATCGACGAAGGCGGCCTGTGTCCCGAATGTGGAACGTCCATCCCCGAGTCGTTGAAAGCCACGCCGCGACGCCCGCTCGAATTGCGAACAGATCGAATGCTCATGGATTTCCTGAAATACTCTTGGATATCGCTGTTCGATTCCGAAACGTGTTTTCGCAATATGGCTGCATCAATAATAGCGCGCTCAGCCGTCGTCGTTCTTGGGGTCTGGATCACGGTGATCGCCGCAATGGGCGGACTCGGAGCGGTGTGCACGCTACTGGTCGTGTCGGGCGCACCATCGGGAACCTTCATTGAGTCAACGCTCGTTGTCCTTAATGCGGCCACGAATGTCGGTATGTTCGTCGCCTGGTGCTTCTTCATCATCGCAACATTCGTTGCTACGTTTTTGGGCTGGACCACTTCGCGACGCGTTGGCCGCAATCGTCTGGCCGCCGCGTTTCAAGTCGTCGCATGCACAGCCGGCGTACTGCCGTTGTGGGCGGGTATGGGAACCGCCGTGTTTGTTTACTGCTTGAATTTCGCACGCGGGCCGGCGCTCGTGCCTTATTGGTTCGGCGTCAACGGACTCATCTTCGTACTCTACACACTGTTCATCGCATCGCGTATGAAATACGTCCAATACGCCAACACCTGACGTCAGGCCGAGTCCCCATCCGCAACGGTATCGTCGCCATCGTGCGGAGCTTCCGCCGGCCGCGCGTCGAGAAACGTCTGAAGAATCACCTGAGCAGCCAGCATGTCCCGCCGGGATTTTTTCTTTTTGCGTGTCAGCGAAGCTTCGGTGAGGTAAATATCCGCCTGCGCCGAGGACAGCCGCTCGTCCCAAAGATGCACCGGGAGGCCGGAGATTTTTTCCAATACGCCGGCAAATCGCCGGGTCAGCTTGGCCTGCGGACCTTCGGAGTCGTCCATGTTGAGCGGCAGGCCGACCACCCATTCGTCAACGTCAAACTTCCCGTCAACCTCGCGGACAATCGCAGCCGCCTGGACCTCGAAAGTTCCATCGGCTGCGACCACACTGAAAGGACCAGCCAGCTTCCCCTCGGGATCGCTCACCGCGATGCCGATGCGCTTCAGCCCGTAATCAACACCCCCGAAACATGCACACACAGTTGGAAGGGGCTTTCTTAGAGGTAGGTTTCGCCGTATTCGGCACGAACTTTCGACACCAGTTCCTTAATGCCCTGCGCGTCGCGCTTGTGGCAGATCAGCGTCGCGTTGTTGGAATGCACGATGACAAGATCGTCCACGCCGATCGTGGCGATCAGATGATCGTCGTCGGCCACGATGATGTTCCCGCGCGACCCCAGGTTGATCGTGTGCGACGTCGTGGCGACGTTCCCGGCTTCGTCAGGCCCGACGACATGATCCAAAGCGGTCCACGATCCCACGTCCACCCATTGGCAATTCATCTCCACCACGAGCACGTGCTTGGCCTTCTCCATAACCGCGAAGTCGATGGAGATTTTCAACAATTCCGAATAAATGCGCCCGACAACGCTGTCGCGATTCGGCGAGTCCCAAGCTTTGCCGCAGGCGGTCAATCCCTCATACGATTTCGGAAGATGCTGCTTGATCTGGTCCAGGATGGTGTCGATGGTCCAGGTGAACATCCCGCTGTTCCAGTAATACTCGCCGCTCGCGATATACTGCGTCGCGGCTGTGATGTTCGGCTTTTCCGTGAACTCCTGAACCACATAAACGCCGTCGGAGACCATCTCGCCGCGTCGTACGTACCCGAAACCGGTCTGCGGGCTTGAGGGCCTGATTCCGTAGGTGACCAGCGCCTCAGGCCGATCCGCCGACGCGCGGAAGCCGGCGTCCACCGCCTGACAAAACGTGTCCACCGGGTTGATGATGTGGTCGGCGGTAAAGACGCCCATCTGCCCGCCGGGATCGCGCTCGCGGAGAATCGCAGCCGCAAGCCCGACGGCGTTCACGGTGTCCCGACCGACCGGCTCGCCGAATAGATTCTCCTCGGGAATCTCCGGCACCTCTTCGCGAACCATCGCAAGATGGGCAGCGGCTGTAATCACGTAGATGGATTCGTTCGGCAAAAGCTGCGCCAACCGCTCGTAGGCCTGACGAAGCAGACTCTGCCCGCCGAACAACCGCAGGAGCTGCTTGGGCCTCGCCGCCCGACTGAGAGGCCAAAGCCTCGTCCCCGCACCCCCCGCCATGATTACCGCGTGCCGCATGACAACAATCCTCCCGAACTACTCAAAATCATCGAATTCATCGAAGTCGACGCGCGTCAAACGGCAAAAGTTAAGCACGATGCTGCGCACGCCGCCATCTTTGAACTGAACCTGCACACGAACCTGGCCCATTCCGCTATCCAGGGACAGGACTCGGCCGATACCGTAATTCTCATGCCGGACCACCGTGCCGACCTGCCACAACTCGATGTCGTCCGGAAGGCGACCCGCCGGGGTCGATCCCCTCGATGTGCCCGCTCCCTTGTTCAGACGAATCCATTCTACCTCATTAACCGGCAACTCGTCGAGGAATTCCGATCGCGTGGCCCGTAGCGTTTGGCCGTGAAGCATCCGCCAGACTGCGTGGGTCAGCGTCAATCGCCCCATAGCACGTGTCATACCCACGAAAAACAGCCTGCGTTCCTCCTCCTCCGCATCGGTATCGTCGTCTCGCCGAACCATCGGCAGCAGGCCTCGCTCCAGCCCGACCATGTAGACGCAGGGGAATTCCAGGCCCTTGGCAGCGTGAAGCGTCGAAAGCGTGACGGCGCCGGATTCTCCCCCCATGATGTCGTCGTCGCCGAGCAAACTTGTGTAGGCCAGCCACTCCGTCAGCGTGCCCTCCGGTTCGGTCGCGTCGTAGTCCACAGCCGCACTGACCAGTTCTTCGACGTTGCGCAGCGGTTCCGCATTCGTCTCCACCATCTCGCCCAAATGTGCGTTCATGCCCGAAAGCGTCAGCGTGCGTTCCAAAGCGTGCTGGGCCGCGCCGTCCATCAATGGCTTCAACTGCGCCAGCAATTCGACGAAGCGATCAAGCTGCCCGGCTGTGCGTTTCGTAAAACCGCACTCCGCGCGATGGGCCAACGCCTCGTACAACGAACACCCGAGGCGGTCGGCCAGCGTCTGCAACTTGCCGACCGTTGTCTTGCCGATTCCACGCGGCGGCATGTTGATGATCCGAGCCAGCGCGACCGAGTCCATCGGGTTGATCATCACGCGAAGGTAGGCCAACACGTCCTTGACTTCCTTCCGCGCATAAAACGCAGTGCCACGGGCGATACGGTAAGACACGCCGCCGCGCACCAACGCCTCCTCCAGCGTTCGACTCAAGGCTCCGATGCGATAGAACACCGCAAAATCACTCGGATTCCGGCCATCGCGAATCTCGGCTGCGATTTCGTCCACGATGAACGCCGCTTCGCCTTTCGCATCCTCGCAGGTCACCACGCGAACCGGCGGTCCTTCTTCTTTTTCCGTCCACAGCGTCTTGTCCTTGCGACCGACGTTGCACGCGATTACTTCGCTGGCCGCCGACAGGATTCGCTTTGTGGAACGGTAGTTCTGCTCCAGCCGAACGACTTTCGCCCTTGGGTAGTCCTGCTCGAACGAAAGAATGTTGCGGATGTCCGCCCCGCGCCAACTGTAAATCGACTGATCGGGATCGCCGGTGGCCATGAAGTTCTCGTGGTCCCGCGTGAGGAGGCGGGCGATGCGATACTGGGCGGTGTTGGTATCCTGATATTCGTCCACGAGAACGAATCGATAGCAGTCGCCGAGCTTCGCCCGTAGTTCTTCATTGGTAGCGAGCAGCCGGGCTGTCTTGAGCAGCAGGTCGTCGAAATCGACGCTGCCGTTTTCAGTCAGAAGCCGTTCGTAAATGCCGTAGACTTTGGCGGCTGACCTTTCGAAAAATGAGGGCGATTCGTCGGCCAACTCCTCGGGCGTCAGCATCGCGTTCTTGGCCCGACCGATGACCGCGTCGATGGCTGCCGGTTTGAACTGCGTCGGACTTAGTTCGGCCTGGGTCAGCGCCTTCTTTATCAGCTCCCGCCGATCACCCTGATCGATGATCGTAAAGTTGGTCGGCAGCTCCGCGTCGTCGTGGTGGATTCGCAGCAGCCGCGCGCACAGCGAATGGAAGGTGCAGGCTGTCACGTCCGGTCCTGCGCCGAGCGAGGCGATGCGTTCCTTCATCTCCTGGGCGGCTTTGTTGGTGAAGGTGATCGCCAAAACGTGCCAAGGCTGGGTGACCACAGCCGCAAGGTAAGCGGCTCGACGGGTGATGGCGCGCGTTTTGCCGCTGCCGGCCCCCGCGAGCAGCAGCAAAGGCCCCTCGGCGTGCGTGACGGCTTCACGTTGCGGCTCCGTCAGGTCGGAGAGTAAATCGTCTATGGAGATGTCGGGGCTTCGCATTGCGTTGTTCATCGTGTTTGATCCTGTATAGCCAGCCGTTGCGACGCGGTCAAAAGACCGTGACGGCCCGCGACGTGTCGCGTTCTGTGATATCTTCGGCTGTGCGTTGTGTCGGCAAGACTTGCGGGTTGAGACCGTCCGGCGTTATGGTTGCGCGGGACGGCGAGTGCCCGTCGAGACCGACACCATGAACGTGATCGCCCACGGCATCGACCTGATCGAATGCGACCGCATCGCGAGCGTCTACGAGCGGCATCCGGATCGTTTCCTGGAACGCATCCTGACCGAACCCGAACGCGAGCGGGCAGCCGCCTTCAAAGACCCCATCCCGCACATCGCCGGACGCTTCGCAGCCAAGGAGGCGGTGCTCAAAGTGCTGGGCACGGGCTGGCGGGGTGAGATCAGTTGGAAGGATATCGAAATCACGAACGATGCTCTGGGGCAGCCGCTTATCGCCTTGACCGGTGCCTGCGCTCGCATCGCGGCTGAAAAGGGCATCGAAACGATCCTCCTGTCCATCACGCACACCCCGCACTACGCATCGGCCAGCGCCCTGGGTTTGTCGTAGGGCTTCGACCCCATGCCACGCGCTTCGCAACGGCGGCGTGTGGTCGATGCCGGGTTGAGACTGTTCTTCGGTTGCCAAAGAGCTTTGCGCGCTGCTCATGCGAAACAGCGATCGCTGTCTACCAATAGAACGTCGGTGCTGATTCGAAAAGTCGAGAATTTTCGAATCAGGGGTGGCCGCCGGTGGCCGGATCGTGGTGTGGGTTCCAGCTTGGCCGCGTTCGAGGTCGCGGTGGCGGCGACGGCTGAAGGATTCGGGCGGGCTGAAAATCGTGGATTGGGAGCGCTGGGGTGATTTTTGCAGACTAAACGACTCCCGACCCCTTTTTGTCTCTGAAAAACGACTCCCGACCCCTTTTTATGGGGCGGTATTTTGTTGGGAACGCTGCGGTGTTTGGTGGTATAATTCGCGACGTTGGAGGCCGCTCCGGTAACCACACACTGATCGACTTGAATCCTTTGGAATTTTACGCATGGGATCCGATATGCGCTTGGTGACCGTTCTGACTTGTCTTGCATGCTTGTTGCCCCTGAAGCCATCGGCCTTCGGTCAGGAAAAGACGTGGGACGGGGAGTGCGGCAACAACTTCTGGGACTGCGGCGACAATTGGGATCCCGACGGCGCGCCCAGCGCGACCGATAACGTGACGCTTCAACCGGTTGACCCCACCGTCGAGATTCGGGTCGGCGTCGCGGCGGAAGCCAACCAAGTCACAATCGCCAGCGGCTTGGAGGTTAGCGGCGCCAACCCCGTCACGTTTCACGGTGCTTCTCAGATAGCCAACCTCGTCGCAGGCCAATCCAGCACGGCACGACTGTTCACCGATGCCACGCTCATCATGTCCGGCGACAGCTTGATCTCCGGTCTCATGGACGGCAGCGGTACGTATGCGAATGTCGAGAGCATGAGCGTCGGCGGCACGTTGTTCACGACGCTTGAAAACCATGACATGATGAGCATCCTGACCCAGGATCTGACGCTCGACGGCGGTGCCGTACTGAAGAATTTCGGCACGGTCGAACTCACGCCCCCCGGCGACATCAAGAAAGGCTTCAGTGGCATAAACACGCTGGAGAACTCCGGCACGCTGAGAAAACTTAATGCTGGGTTTCCTAACACATCGGTCATTTCAACGGTCTTCACACAGACAGGCGGCACGATCGAAGTGCAAGACGGTTTCTTGAATATTGAAGGCCCGTTTTCGCTGACGGGTGGGTCTGCCTCGATCGCCGCTGATGGGATTTTGCGCTTTTCCGGAAATCCCGGTCCTATGCGTGAATTCGCCGGCATTGGCGAATTTACTGGTGAGGGGAAAGTCCTCCTCGATACTCTGATCAGGATAAGGAATGAAACCGGGTGTTCTCTGGTCGGTGGTATGTTTTTGTCCGCGGATCTCACACTGGACAGTTTCTTCACCAATACCGGGAATCTGTTCGTAGGTGGCACCATAGGAGGAAGCGGCACGCTTGAGAATTTAGCGAGTGGTATGATGAAGCTCGACGGGGCAGCGCAATTCGCAGCAGATGTCCTCAACCTCGGAACATTTGACCAGGATCGGCCCATTACGATCGGGCCGGGTACATTTTTTCACGAGTCCGGGGGCACATGGACTATTCGCCTACAGAGTATCGTACTTTCCGAGGGTGGCAAAATCGTCAACAGCGGCAGCATCAGATTTGAGGATTTCGAATTTTTCGAAGAGGTTACGTCGATCCGCGTGCCACTGGACATGGTAGGATCTGCAACACTCGTGGTTGGGCGTAATCATAGCGTCTTGCTGCGCGCGGGCGGAGAATGGGCGGGTGGAAGTATTACACTTGAAGAAAACGATTCGGGACTGAGCTGCTTTGATGCGCCGATAAGGGTCATGGGTGCGGTGGACATCAGCGGTGAAGGCGAATTCGGTATCTTCGGAACCGGCGATGCTCCCACTTTGATTATCGAGTCCGGCGAATTATCTGTTTGCGTCGAAAGCGAACTGTCCGATGGTATCATATTGGGGCCGGGAGTTCTGCGAAACAACGCGGATATGAACCTGAACGGTGCGACGATCGGCGCCGGCGCAAGCGTGGTGAATGCGGAGAACCTACGTTTCGTCTTGCCATTGAGCATCCTGGGCACATTGACCAACCTTGGGACGGTCGCCTCCAGCAATGGCACGCTTACGCTCGATGGATCCGGTCGGATATTGAATCGTCGGCGTTACCAAGCCGGTGCGTCTATTACCGGAACCAATCCCGGTGCTGTGTTCGAGAACAGTGGGACCTTTGTGTCGAGCGCCGTTCCAGGATTGATCGAAGTGGATTGCGCGTTTGACAACACCGGTGTTGTGTTGGCACAAGAAACGAGCATCCTGTTTCGAAGCGCCGAGACGAACGTCGTCCAGATCAGCGATGGGATGCTCTCGGGCGGAACCTGGGAGGCGGACGGAACCGGCGGGAAGATTATTTTCGAAGGCGTGACTATCGACACACTGGACGAGGAGACATTTGTCACCGGCGACGAGGTCACTTTGCCTCTGCTCAAAGATCTCAGGAACAATAAGGGCGAGTTCAAGATCATCGGGCTGGTCACGTTGGATCACGGCGACGGATTCTCCAATGACGGTGAGATCAACACTGAGGGCAAGTTCGACCTCAACGGGGGCTGTTTGATCCAAGACAGCGTCACAGATGATCTGGCCGGTATCGTCGTCCTCGCTGCTCTCGGAGGCGATGTTTGCCAAGACCAGGGCTATTTCACTCCCCTGTTGCTCAGTCATGGCCAAGTCACTCCGGGCGGACACGGTGCGGCAGGTGGATTCTGCCTCACCGGCGATTACGATCAGCAGGCAACAGGAATTCTCAACATCGAATTGGACGGCCTGACGCCCATCGCGGGCCACGACCAACTCATCGTGAACGGCAATGTGTCTCTGTCCGGTTCGATTCGCGTCGTTCCAATCGGGACGTTCCAGCCGCAGCCGGGAGATGAGTTCGTAGTCATTCAGGCGGCCAACGGATCGGTAACAGGTACGTTTGATGATGTGATCGGCCCGGCTGGTGTAAACCTTGTCTACGCGGCTGACTCGGTCACGGTGATCATCACCAGCGTCCCAGGCGATGCCGATACCGATGGCGATCTCGATCTCGACGACTACGCCGGATTGTTCGCCTGCGTGAGCGGGCCTGGCGCAAGTGCGAACCCTGGATGTGGGCCGTTCGACTTTGACGCGGATGGGGACGTTGATAATCTGGATTATCGAGCGTTCCAGTTGCGCTTCACAGGTCCCAACGACTAACGCCGCTGACTAACAGTACAGCGCAAAGTAAGCTCAAGCGATTTTGGGGCGTGGATCGATAACTCCTATCAGGACAAGGGTTTTGATTCCTGGCAGTAGGACGAGCATGGATGTCAATCAGATTCGCAAGGTAGGCCGGGGTTTGCCTCGGTTCTTGGATGAGTTTGGCGATTGCTTCGGGCGGTGTGATACGCGGAGCTATCTGAGCGTTTACGTCGACGGGCAGATGTCCGATCTGCATCGCAAAAGCGTCGAACCGATGGCGTTGCGGGCTGGGGTGCCGCCAAGATCGTTGCAAGCATTTCTGGGGTTGCTGACGTGGGACGAAGATCGGCTGGTGGATCGGCTGCAACAGCACGTCGCCCGAGATCATTCCCATCCATGGGCCATCGGGGTGATCGACGAGACGCGTTGCGGCAAGGACGGCCGTCACACGGCGTGCGTGCAGCGTCAGTGGTGCGGGTCGCTGGGCAAGGTGGAGAACTGCGTGGTCAGTGTTCATACCGGCTATGCCGTGGGAGAGTTTCATTGCGTTCTGGATAGCGACCTGTTCGTTTCGGAGGACTGGGTGGCCGATCCGGTTCGACGCAAGGAAGTGGGTATGCCCGACGACGTGGCCCACCGTTCCAAGCCCGAGATCGCTTTGGCACAGATCAAGCGGACGTTGGGCAACGGGATTCGGGTGGCGGCATGGACCTTTGATGAGCTCTATGGGGCCAGTTACGGGTTTCTGGACGGACTGGATCGACTCGGTCAAACGTATGTAGCCGAAGTGCCGTGTACGTTTAGCGGCTGGGTCAAGGCACCAGCTGTTCGGGTTCGGCTCACGCCGCAGGAGATGCGTCGAAAGGGCAAGAAACGCCGGTTTCCTCGGCTTTCGGCGACGGCGGCACCGGTGAGCGAAGTGCGGAATCTGCTGAATCACTCTCCGGCCTTTCAGGGGCAGGCCTGGACGCCCATCCATATCAAGAACGGCGAGAAAGGAGCCAACGTCCGCGAGGTCAAAGCCGTCCGGTTCTTCATGCGGCGTGACGGTCTGCCCACGCGAGCCCACTGGTTGATCGTCACGCGCGATGTGCATCGCGGCGAACTGAAGTTCTTCGTTTCCAACGCGTCGGCCGGTGTTCCGTTGGAATGGCTGCTGTATGTGGCCTACTCCCGCTGGCCCATCGAACAATGCTTCCGAGAGGAAAAAGATGAACTGGGTTTCGATCACTTCGAGGTCCGGAGTTGGCGGTCCATCCATCGACACCTGTATCTGTCACAAGTGAGTCACCTGTTTGTGAACAAGATGCGCCAACAACTGACGGCTGAAGAGTGTGCGGCGGACCGCCTCGCTCCGGTTGGCGCGGATGCTTTTTTTCCCTGGGGTCGAGGAGCCGCCGCCGTATCCACCCGAGAGCCTGACCGTCGATCAGATTCGCTACGCGTTGTCGCAGTGGTTGTTGAGCCTCCGCTTTGGCCGACACGCTCGTGGCGTGCTACTCAAAGACGCCGCCGGGCGGGTCGCCTATCACCGTCGCCACAACACCGAAGCCAAGCTCAGCCACACGCGAACCATGCGAAAAACTCTGTTGAATTCAGAAATCGACGTCGACCAAATCAGGTCGTGCTTGGAGAGTAACTTTGCGCTGTACTGCTAGTTTTCCTTCGTTAATAGCCTCTCCCGTCCGCGCCGTTTAATCTTCATCTGGCTTCTCTCGGCGTCGAATTCTATAACGATGCCCGGAGGATCGATCTTAAACTTATCCTGTGCCGTCGCTTCGAGCGGGACAGCGGATTGCCCGGTCTTCTGAACGAAGAGCGTCGCGTCGGCTCTGGTGACCGTAAATTTCACGGGAGCTTCCGGACTCGAATATACGCCGACGTATTTGTCGAGAACTTCCGGGCTGACGGCGATCGATTCGAAGCTGGGGATTTGAAACGGTTTATTATAGTAAATGTCGATAACGCCGCTCACGATGTTGACTACCGGGTAAACCTTTGCGTTCGACGTGTAGGCGACCGTCAGCTTTTCTTCCGGCAGGTAAGCCAGCCACGCTCCAAAGTTGTCAATACCGCCCGTGTGCCCGTAGAAGGTTTCGCCGGCGAAATGGAAGGTGTCCATTCCCAACCCGTAGCCGTCCTTGATCGTTATCATCGACGCGAGGCTCTCCTTTGAGATTATGTTGCCGTCGAACAGCGCCTGAATGAACTTGATCAGGTCGGTCGGCGTCGAAATCAATGCGCCCGAGCCGAAGAGGAGGCTCGGGTGGGTTTCGCGTTCCTGTTTCCAGTCGCCGCCGAGGTTCCTATAGGGAAGACTTTCATTCTTGTTCACATCGATAATCCCGGTCGCGATGTATGTATCCTTGAGCCCGATCTTTGAAGTGATTTTTTCCTTGAGGGCTTCGGCATAGGGTTTGCCGGTTAACTTTTCAAGGATGAGTCCTAGAATGGTATAGCCGGAATTGCTGTAGGAATGCTTTGCGTCTGGTTCGAAATCAGGCTTGCCTTTGGCGATACGGGTGAGCAATTCATCCTTCGTTATTGGGTTCGTCTTTCTGCGTGGTCGCAACTTCCTATCTCCGAACATGTCATGAATACCGCTGCGATGCGCGAGGATCTGCGCGATGGTAATCTTCTGGGAGTTCGAGATCTGCGGGAAGAATTTGTCGAGGGTATCGGTCAGCTTCAATTTTTTTTCCTCTACGAGCTGTAAGATCATCGCGGCGGTGAACATTTTTGTGATCGAACCGATCCGGTATCTGTTCGCCGCTGTCAAAGGTTTCTTTTCGGTTCCGTTGATCTGGCTGTAGCCGATGGCGCGGGTGTAAAGAACGATCCCGTCTTTGGCGATGATCAGGCTCCCCATCGCCTCGTTCTTCTCGGCAAGTCGGTCAAGAAACCGGTCGAGTTTCGCTCTGTCCGGAGTCTGTGCATAGCCTGACGTGCACAACGCCAGTGTCGGTAAAGTTGCCAATAATATTCTCATTTTCATATTCTTTGATACCTCGCGAATGTGAAATCTCATAAGGGACTCCCGTGCGCGGACCTGTGTTTAGCGGCTTCTCTCAATAAAAGCTTTGCATTGCAAAGTGTCCGGGCAAAAAAAGTGGCGTTGTTACCCCGGTGACCAGCGCTTCGACATACGATGCTGGCGTGCGTCGGATTGCACGTCTATCTGAGCATCGGCCACGACCTCTTCCAGCACGCCGATGTACTCGGCGAACCGGCACCGGCCGCCTGCCGTTAGGCGATACATGGTTTGCGGTCGTGATCCTTTCGTGCCCTTCCAGATCTCGACCAGCCCCGCATCGCTCAGGACGGCCAAGTGCCGGCTCAGATTTCCGTCGGTGAGCGAACACATTTGTTTCAGGTCGTTGAACAGCAGCCCCCCGGCGTTGGCCGCGAGAGAGGCCAGAATGCCCAACCGCGCCTTCTCGTGCATGACGCGGTCGAGGCCTTCGTAGGAGAACCGGCCCGCATTCGCAGTCGTTCCCTTCTTACTCGATCGATGACGAGGCATCGGTTCGCTCCAGAGTCCAGTACAGAATCGCCGCACCCAAAAACTGGCCACCACCAAAGCTGATGCCCATTTGCCATGGCGACAGAACATTCTCACCCCGTCCCCACAACAGACAGCCGCAGCCGCACAGGACATAAAAGGAACCGACCCAAAAGACTTGCCGAGGCAACAACCGATACGACGCGAAAATACCCAGGCCATAGATCAGCGCCCACAACCCGGGCAGCATCCATGCGACGTGCGGCGCGCTGCGATAGATGCAAAGGGTGAGCAGAGCTCCCACGACGACACTGGGCAGAAATTGCTCAACTGCGAGCAGCGTATGTTGGCGCGCCAACCCAGGCCCGGCACGCCGCGCCCGCCAGTAAATTTCTGTTCCGGCCACGGTCAAACTGGCAGCGGCGACAATGAGCCACAGACTAAGATAGCGCCCCAACTCGATCTCAGGAGATGCAACCCACTGCGCTTGGAAAACTGCGGCTGACAGGCCCGCGACTCCGGAAAAACCGACCGTCATCGATCGGTACCCACGGAACACTTCGATTCGCGCCATCTGTTGGCGGATCTCGGAGATTTGGGACAAGGCTTCGCGAAGTTCCATCTCGGGCTTCCTACTTTCGAACGTGGGCAGATTACTTTGCGTTGCAAAGTATTGAGTTGTGGGGAGGTTGTCAATGAAAGACAAACGTCAATCGGCAACCAAGCTCGTTACATTCGCCAAATCGTCAGGGGCTGCCCGACGATCAAGCGGTCAGTAGCCGCTAGGTCGTAGGTTCGAATACGCAGCGCCAATCGCGCATGACGTTGGCGCAAGCCACGATCTTGCTGCAAACGGCGTGAATCAGAATGTGGTCACTTGACCACCCCAACCTGGTCAAAGTGGTCAAATCAGCGTGTGGGCGTCGCGAGAGGATGAACGTAAGTGCTTGCAACAAAAAGAGTTGCAACTCCCCGAGTAGGATTCGAACCTACGACCTAGCGGTTAACAGCGGGGAGACCGCACAAGCCATCAAACGCAGGAACTCTAGGCCTGACAACAACTTAGCGACGATTTGGCGACTACGCAAATGTACGCATTTGATAGCATTCGTACGCCCTCGTAGGTGGTCTGACCACATTCGTTGGGGGCTGATGTGGTCAAAGTGGTCAGTTCGTTTACTGCTGCCAGAGGCCGTGGTCGATACCGCCCTGGATGTAGATGGCGAATGTGCCGAGGCCGGGGACTTCCAGCGGTGGATGGGCTACCTTGCCGCCGGCCTTTACTGCGGAGGCAACGGCTGCTTCGATGTCGTCTACCAACCAGTAGGGTCGCACCACAGGCTCTTCAGTATCACGCATCGGTGCCCGCACGCTTACCAGCCCGCCGTCCGACAGTGCTGTGGTGCGAGCGTTGCCGAGTCCGGCGTTTGGCATGCCGAACCGCACTCCGTTCATTGCGGCGTAGGTGGCGCACACCGCGTCGACCTCCTTGGTCACGATTTCGAGAAAGTAGATCTGCATGACCGGCGACTTCTTCGCACCCTGAGCCGAAACGGGCTCCGACGCTACGAGGAAGGCTACCGCGATAACCGCAACGAGCGCCATGCAAGTCAGAACCCTACCTCTTGAGTACCACACGTATCGCATTTGGAATCTCCTGAGACTCGACCTCCATTGAATCGTGAAGGCCATCCAATTCGACGGCCGCGCCGATCGCGCCCGTTCTTTTGTCGTGTTACCAAAGCGTCGGCGGACATCCCTACGTCGAACGGCCGCGCTACTTCACGAGTCGAGCGACCTACGTCGCTTCCCGGTCGACCAACTCATCCAAGATTGCTCGTCTCGTCGTCGCGCAATAGCGGTCAAGCGGCTGTCGCTCGATTCTACCAACAACCCAAGGGTCGCAAGCCGCTAGGTCGTAGGTTCGAATACGAAAGGCCAATCGCGCATGACGATAGCGTGAGCCATGATCTTGCCAAGAACGGCGTGTATCAGAATGTGGTCAACTGACCACCCAAACGTGGTCAAAGTGGTCAAATCGATGAGTGAGCGTTGAAAAAGAGCCGACGTAAGTGTTTGCCATGAAGTGGGTTACAACTCCCCGAGTAGGACTCGAACCTACGACCTAGCGGTTAACAGCCGCTCGCTCTACCAATTGAGCTATCGGGGATTCGGTTGTAGTCTTCCGCCGACCCGCTAGGGTTGACGGAGCGTGGTACTCTATCGTTTTTGCGGGCCAAGTCAACCTAAACCTTACGCACCTTTGAGGCTGTGCGGTCGCGAGGACCAGGTCCGAAAAACTGCCGTGACGCCGGAGAAAAATACGCGTCAAGAACTTCCGAAATTCCCCGAAAACCGCTCGATCGCTTCATAAAAGTCTACGAGGCGCTCAACGCCGATCGCGGCTGGTGGGACGATCCGTCCTCGCTTCGATTTTCGGCTGTCGCCGCCCTATCGTGCCCCGGAGAACCGGCTGCAATCGCGTCGGCCAACCGAGAAGCGGGTGAAGAAATCAAAGCCGCCTCAGGCTGGTCCGTCTCGCTCAACACGCCGCTCCGCTTCATTATCGGAGCCATCCTGATAAGCCACTGCGACACAGCCGCAGAATTCCTCGCCGAAGCCAAACGCGTGCGCGAAATATTCCGCAAAGCAGACCTGCGACGAGGAGCCGTCTACGAGACGATGGCGATTCTAGTCCTGCGCATCAAGGCTGAC
The DNA here is from genome assembly GCA_029260215.1 of Phycisphaerae bacterium. Taxonomy (GTDB): domain Bacteria; phylum Planctomycetota; class Phycisphaerae; order UBA1845; family UBA1845; genus OFTM258. The sequence goes on along the minus strand of JAJDDQ010000045.1, from coordinate 6,596 downwards.
GGCGAGCCGATCACGGAGACGACAATTCAACGATTTCGCGCGGTCTACGAAGAGATGAAACGCCACCACTGGTGGCTGACTGGGCCTGACGATTACCCCGCCTGCGCGATCCTTGCGAACGAACCAGCCACCCCCGAGGCAATCGGCATCGACACCGAAGCCATTTATCAGGCGATCAAGAGAAAAGGATTCTCATCGGGCGCCCCCCTGGAAAACGCCGCCAACATCCTGTACCTGGCAAAACTTGACGCGGAAAGAGTGGCGTCGCGCTACGACGCACTCGCCCAAGGATTCAATGCCAACAAAGTCGCGATCTGGCAAAGCGACTTTGACGAATTGGCCATCCTGTCATTTCTCGATCATCCAGCCGAAACGGTGGTCAACGCGGTCTTGAAACATCGCGAGGTAATGACCACACTCAATCCCAAGCCGGACCGCTCGCTAACGTTCAACCTGGCAGCCAGCATCGCGTTCCTGGACCTTGTACAACGGGATCACAACCTGAATGCCATCACCGACGCCAAGGCCTTGATCGACATGCAGGCGATTATTGCAGCGCAACAGGTGGCCGCCGCCAGCGCAGCCACCGCGGCAGCGGTAAGTGCCAGCAGTTAATGGTGTGAACCAACCGAGAACGATCAAGCAGCGCCACAACCTACGCCGAAGCGAGCAGTGACTTGACGTCTTCTTCGGTGACGCGGCTCGACTTCTTTTCGAGCTTGACGCTCAGCCAACTCATCACGTCGGGCGTGAACGGCAAGGAGCCGGAGCGGAGCGTCGCCAGCATGCGCCCGTCGCGGCGCGCACGCTCCTTGGTCTTGAGCTTGGTGTTGACGATTTTTGTGTCGATTGCGTCCTCGGAACGCATCCGCAGTCGTTCGCTACGATGTCCCATCGTGATGTTCCCTTTCAAAGTTTCGGACCGGGAAGTCTGCCCGAAATCACCCTGCCGGTCAAGGCCCGCACCCTTGTAATTCGCACCCGAAACGCCCCGGACGCTATGCAAACTGTCGTTCAATCCGGTCGCAAATCATGTGGTAGGCCAATTCGTGGGCCTCCTGCACGCGATCGCTGCCGTCCGCGTCAACTTTGAGACAAAGATCGCACAGCTCAGCCATTGCAACCCCGCGCCGCGAAGTCATGCCGATAATCGTCGCCCCGAGGCTTCGAGCGGCGTCCAGAGCGGCGATAACGTTGGGGGATTTCCCCGAAACACTCAGCGACCAGACCAGATCACCGCTGCCGACCAGCCCTTCGATCTGACGCCGAAAAATCTCCTCCGCGCCAAGGTCGTTGCCGATCGCGGTCAGGCAAGACGAATCCGTGGTCAGAGCGATCGCGGGCAACGCGCGGCGGTCGAGCTTGAAGCGGCCGAGCAATTCCGCGGCGATATGTTGAGCGTCGGCTGCACTTCCTCCGTTACCGAACACGAAAATCTTTCCGCCGCCGCGTATCGCTTCCACAATCCGATCCGACATTTTTTCCAAAATGCCGACCTGATCGCGCAACGATTCGATGACACGCAGGTGATCGTCAATCTGCCCGAGCATGTCGTTCACGCGCCATCCTCCCCGCGAATGCGCGCGACGATGGACGTCGTGCTGTAATCGCCAACCAGTGACACCATGCGCACCCGCCCGCCGTACGACTCCACCAGTTCCGCACCGACGATCCCTTTGACGGCCCAATCTTCACCTTTGACCAGAACGTCCGGCCTCAGACGCTCGATGAGCTTGATCGGTGTTGGTTCGTCGAACAGAACAACGTAATCGACATGCTCGATGGCTTCGAGCATACGCACGCGAAACTGTTGATCGTTGATGGGACGATCGGGCGCTTTGTTTTGTGCTTTGGCGCTGGCGTCGGAATTGATGGCCACCACGAGCAGGCTGGCTTCGTCACGCGCCTTGGCCAGAATGTCCATATGACCGGGGTGCAGCAAATCGAACACGCCGTTGGTGAACGCGACGGTTTCGCCACGGTCTCGCCTGAGCGACAGTTCAGCCGAAAGCTCATCAGAAGACCGGAGTTTTCCTGTGCGACGATGGTGCTCGATGCGTAATTCCGCGAGCAATTCATCCACGCGAATCGGCACGCATCCGAATTTTTCAACTTCAAGTCCGCCAGCCATGTTGGCCAAGCGCACCGCGTCCGGCCCGTCCGCACCGGCTGCGATGGCGGCGGCGAGACAGCTCAACACCGCGTCGCCCGCACCGGTGTTGTCGTAAACGCTTCGAGGCTTGGTCGAAAGATGAATCGGATCATCGCCGGCGGTGGCCCACACCGCCCCGTCGCGGTCAAGTGTGACCGCAAGTGACTCAACGCCCCACCGCTCAGCCAATTCCCCGGCACACTCCATGACCGACTCCGGTGTCGGAAACATCTCGCCTGCGGCGGTCTCCAACTCGCTGCGGTTGGGTGTAATCAGGTTCGCCCCACGATACTTGCCGAAACCAGGCAAGCGTGCGGGATCGACCAGCACCGGCTTGCCCATCGACCGAGCCGCCTCAACGACTTTCTCAACGACAGTCTTTGTCACGACGCCTTTCGCATAATCTTCAATACACACAACATCCGATTCAGCCATCGCTTCCCGGATGCGTTGCAAGAGTGTTTGCGAGGCTGCATCCGGCAAAGGGTGAACGTACTCTTCGTCGAATCTCAAAAGTTGCTGACGATGCCGGTGTTGAGCGAGGCCGACAAATCGCGTTTTTGTGCTCGTGCAGCGATCTTCGGCGACCACGAATCCGCCGCAATCCACGCCGCTTTCTTCCATCAGCGTGCGCAGTCGGTCACCGGCGGCATCGCGTCCAACAGCACCGAAACAAAGGACGTCAACGCCCAACGCCCGAAGACAGGCAGCCACGTTGGCGCTGCCGCCGACCCGCTCGCTCGTTTCGACGGCCCGGAGCACGGGCACGGGGGCTTCGGGGCTGATACGTTCCGCGTCGCCGTAGGCGTAACGGTCCAGAATCAAGTCGCCGATGAGCAGCACACGCTTACCGGCGAACGCATTTACGATGGAAGTCAGTTTTCGGTACATGGATTCGGTCTCGCCCCGCCGGCGGCGAGGTGATGCGGCCATGCTACGGGCCAACTGTTGAACATGTCAACGTCAGGTGCGATCCGACAGGCTGTTACAACTTTCTTCCTGGATTGGAACAGGCAACGGGCCAATTGTGCGTTAGACTGAATGGGTGATGCATAGCCGTTGTACAAGTTGTGGACGCGACGGGCCGCCGCAGGCGCAATTCTGCGGGGTGTGCGGCCAGCCTCTGCTCCAACCGCCCCGCCGCCGGTCGGGCATCTCGCGAGACATGGGCGCTGCCGGCTTGGTCGTGGTGGTTTTCGCGCTCGCTGCGGTCGCCTTGGCTGCGTTCCTTTTCTCGGGCAGAAACGATTCGCCCATCCGAACCGGCCCGAAGATCGAGATGGTGTTTCCGCTTCAGGCTTCCAAAGCGGACGCGGTCTACGAAATGCTCTCCCCCAGCGACATTCACGTTATTGTCGGCCGCAACAACGGTGAAGGCGTGCATGTTCGTGGGACGTCGCGCGAAATGCGGGCAATTGAACAATTCATTGATCTCCTTTCACGGGCCGGGAAACACCCCGACATCGATCCCGTTGCCTTCGTTGAACGCCAGAAATCGACATGGACGGATCGTGAACGATTTAAGCTGACGCGAAAAAAAGCCAAAGCGCTCGCGAAGTTGCTGGCCTACAACGATGTGCCGGTGCTCGTGTCGCGCAACGGATCGCGGGTGACCGTCGAGGGCACCGAAGACGACATTCGAACAGTGCGCGCAATCGTTGAAATCCTCAAAGGGCGCGAACCGGCGGCGGAAAAACACCGCCCTACCAACTGAAACTACCCTTTCGACCGGCAGTATTGATCGATCCTGGCGACCGCACGCTCGACACCATCCCGCGAAACATCAAGGTGCGTCACCGCCCGCACCCGTTGAGGCCCAATCGGCAACATGCGAATCTCCTCCGCTTCGAGCTTGTCGCAAAACTGTCGACCGCTCGCGAAATCTTCATCAATGTCGAAATACACGATGTTCGTCTCGACACCCGCAACATCGATCGTGACGTGCGGCATCTCTGCCAGCGCCCCCGCCAGCAGCTTTGCGTTTTCATGATCGTCGGCCAAACGCTCAATGTGATGATCCAGCGCGTACAGAGCAGCGGCAGCCAGGATGCCTGATTGGCGCATTCCGCCTCCGAACATTTTTCGATAACGATGCACGCGGCGGATGAATTCCGTGCTGCCCGCAACGGCTGACCCGACGGGCGCGCCAAGCCCCTTTGAAAAGCACGTCGAAATCGAATCGAAATGCTTCGCGAATTCCGCCGGCTTGTGACCGGTGGCTACACATGCGTTCATCAACCGCGCACCGTCCAGATGCAGCAGCAGACCACCGGCACGCGCTGCCCGTGCGACTTTCTCCACCGTCGTCAGCGGCCAAACCGTTCCGCCGCCTCGGTTGTGCGTGTTTTCAACGATCACCAGTCGAGACTGCGCGAAGTGGGAATCCTGCGGTCGGATCGCGCCCGTAACCTGCTCGGCTGAAAAAAGCCCGCGTGCCCCTGGTAACAGACACAACGAGCACCCCGAAATCGCCGACGGGGCACCGCCTTCGTAATGGTAAATGTGACTGCCTTCGTGCGCGATGATTTCGTCGCCCGGCTGGGTGTGCGCGCGGATGGACGTCTGGTTGGCCATCGACCCGGAGGGTACGAACAGGGCAGCCTCCTTGCCCATCATCTCCGCCACCCGCTCCTGAAGTTTGATCACCGTCGGATCGTCACCGAGCACGTCGTCACCCACTTCGGCTTCGACCATCGCCCGGCGCATGTCGGCGGACGGTTTCGTTACGGTGTCGCTGCGCAGATCAACACACTTGTTCGCACTCATCGCAATTTCGCTCGCTACGGGTTCGTAAAATCAATTTTGATCGACATCATGGTGCGTTGACACACGTCATTCGATGGGTGGCACGGTCTGCCGGCGTAGCCGGGAGGCCGTGGTTGCAACAGGTTCCCACGGCCTGGCTACGCCAGACCGTGCCACCCGACTCATCAAATGAACTATGTCGGAGCAATAGTTCAAGACAACCGCCTTTGCCCGATGACCGAGCGCCTTCGGTGACGAGGTGAATGCAACGCCCGGATTCATGCGTCATCCAGGATGGAGATCGGATTGCATTCGTCGTCAATGGCAACGAAGACCACAACCGCGTCGGTCACGTGAATATCCTGGCCGCCTTCGAACCGCTGCGCCATCACGCTCACCCTTACGGTGATCGACGTTCGCCCGATTCTCTCCGTCGTGCAACGGAAGCTGACGATATCGCCCACGAACACCGGCTGGTGAAACTCAACCTGCTGCATGGAAACCGTGACGTAGCGTCGTGGAGATTGCCGCCGCGCCTCCACGAAGCCCGCCTGGTCGATGTAGCTGAGCAGCACGCCGCCGAAGATCGTCTGGGCAGCGTTCATGTCACGCGGCATCATGACGACGCGGATGGCCGGCTCGGCTGTGGATGGTTTGATGCGCGCGTCGTTCATACCCTGTCTCCGGCGGTTGATTCTGCGTTTCCTGCTGCTGATTCCTTAGCGACCACGCCTGCAATCACGAAAATGGCGTCCTTCCATGAACGACGCGTCGCGTTGAAGCGTCCCCGACGCATCGTATCCGTTCAGAAGCAACCGGCAACGCGATCGGCTGGGGTTTTGGGGTCCGTAACGGCATCGGTGGAGCTGGCAATCTCGTGTCGGAACGGCTCGTTCGGGCAAAAAAGCGTCTAACAGGTTCGCGACTCGGCCGCTTCCTTTCGCACTCCCGACTTGGGCAGGGTCGGCAACCTGGTCTCTGCTCCGGCCGCACCAATACTGTCGCAGATCCGATAGATCGTGTACACCCCGCCGAAACTGTCATGCACCCTTGTGTCATCGTGCTGCTCCTTGAGATCAATTTCGTCCAACGGTCGTACCTAATGGGGGCAGAGATATAACCGAAAGTTGTGGATGGCGTATTGAGAATGGCGGCGTCCCCTTGGTTTGGTCTTTGGATCACCGAAACGGCCCACGAGGGCAGAGGTGTGCGCCAGATGGACGAGAGTATGGTCGTGCCAGCCGCAACTTCGCAGGACGTGTTGACCGAGATTCTTCTTGACGGTGCCCAGCGCTTGCTGGGCAGGCGATCGAGACTGAAGTTGAAAATTGGCTGAAATCTCGCAAGCACAGAGTCGATGGGAACGGCTATCGTCAGGTGTACTGGTTCAGCGTGAATTGGACAATCCGTCCATTGTGTTAAGCAACTCCCCGGCACACGCGTGACGGGATTCCTGGTTCTCATCGGTGCCTCCGGCGGGCGTGCACGGCTTCGGGTCGGAAATTACCGGTGGTTGCCCCTTCCGCCCCCTCGCCCACCAACGCGACGCCTCGTATGTGGTTCGTGTGCCTCGGGCCGGGAGTTTGCCTTCGTTCACGCTCCCGCCTTGGTCCCGTTCACCCTTCAGATTCCGCCTCGCGACGGACACCCTTGCGATTCGGCTAGGAGTTCCTGCCATTAAGGCCTCCACCGGGACTTT
>JAJDDQ010000044.1 GCA_029260215.1 Phycisphaerae bacterium | reverse complement strand
GTACGGGCATGAAGTGGGATCACGCCAACGCCGCCGGCATGATGAACCTCGTCGCCCTCCAGGAAAGCGGCCAATGGGATCAGTATTGGACCACCCGGAAACGACAAGCGGCGTAGTGCCAAAAAAACTAGCCAGACCCATCAACAACTAGCGGGTTGAAGTGCGATTGGCGTTCGGTTATATTGAGTCGGAGGTCAGGAGGGCTGTCGATGGTGACGCCCGAGCGCGCTCGCGCCGGTGTGGGGATCGGTGTTTTGGAGGCTTGCAGGGCGTGAGGACGGGCGCATCGCGTCGGAAAGAGGCGAACTCCTTCTCAGCTCCCGGCCTGTTCCCGTGGGGTGCCAAATCAAAAGCGTTGTTCGCTCGCGAACTGCGCGACGCAGACTGATGTTTCCGGTCAGCTCGGAACGGTTGTGGGAATCGTGGCGAGATGCGGCCTGGACCGGCGGTGTTGGTTTGTTTTGTTGCGTTTTTCGTCGCGAAACAGGCTCACGAGCGGCTACTGTGCTTGTGACTTTGTTTTCGGCGGGAACGAACGGGCTGCGGTGTGGCGGAAGCGCACTGCTGTCGCATGGTTTGGGTTGAAGTAATGATCCAATCGCGTCGCGCGTGTCGCGAATGGAGGATCAAGGAAAATTCGGCGAGTGAACCGGGAGTTGTCAGTTTGACTTTGGCGACAAAGCACCTGACCGGTTTCCGCTCTCGCCATGCCAAGGGGAAATGCAATATGTCAATCCGATCACCCTTCAAGGTCGCGCTGGTTGCTCTGTCGGTATTGGCCGGCCTGACGGAATGGGCCGGTGCGCAGACGGTGCGCATCGCACCGATCGTTCGTCAAACGGCAACACCGGTGGGCAGCGAAATTTTCGCGGGGGCGAATCCGCCCGCTTCTGAGATTCGCGTGAATACCGGCTCGACTTTTTTCGTTGAGATTTGGGCTTCCAATGTCAACCTTCCTCTGGATGGGTTGGCGTGCGTACACGTTGACCTCACCTACGATCGCACTGACCTGATGGATTCGGTTTCGCCGGTCCAGAACAGCCCGCTCTTTTCGCTGGGCGCGGTCACGCCGGTGTTCGACGATGCCAACGGGCTCGTGGACGACGTCGGTGGGTGCCAGTCCGCGCCGGCGACGGCTGGGCTGGGCGTGGGCGAATGGGTGCTTGTGGAACGCATCGAGATGTTGGCCACCGGTGTGGGTGGGCCTATCAATGTGCTGGTGGCAGATGCTGCCAACCTGTTCGCCGGTACCTCGATTATCGGCCAGCTGAACAACGTTCTGCCGGCTGACATTTTGTTCGGATTTCGCACGTTTCAGATCGGTGATTGCATAATTGATGGTGATTGCGACGACGGCGTAACCTGCACGGTAGACACATGCACCGCCGGCTTGTGCTCGAACGTGGCTACGGATTCGCTGTGCGACAACGGGCAGTTCTGCGACGGTGCGGAGACGTGCAACGTCCTGTTGGATTGCCAGGCTGGCACACCGGTCGTCACGGACGACGGAGTCGGCTGCACGGTGGATACGTGCGATGAAGTCAACGATGTAGTGGTCAATATCGCGAACGACGGCTTGTGCGACAATGGGCAATTCTGCGACGGCGTCGAAACGTGCGACGCGCTGCTGGACTGTCAGGCAGGTACGGTGGTTCCCATCGACGACGGAGTTGTTTGCACGGTCGATATTTGCGACGAAGTGAACGACATCGTGGTCAACACGCCAACGGATTCGCTGTGCGACAACGGTATTTTCTGTGACGGGGCTGAGACCTGCGATGCGTTGCTCGATTGCCAGGTGGGGACAGTGGTTCCCATTGACGATGGAGTCGGCTGCACGGTCGACAGTTGTGATGAAGTCAACGATGTTGTGGTCAACGCGCCCATGGATTCGCTTTGCGACAACGGCCAATTCTGCGACGGGGCTGAGACGTGTGACGCGTTACTCGATTGTCTGGCCGGTGCGCCGATTGACCCGAACGACGCCGTGACCTGCACGGTGGATTCGTGCGACGAGGTCAACGATGTTGTCGTGAACACGCCGACCGACTCTTTGTGTGACGACACCCTGTTCTGCAATGGTGTTGAAACGTGCGATGCGCTGCTGGACTGTCAGGCGGGCACGCCTGTTCCCTTTGATGACGGTGTCGGTTGCACCGTGGACAGTTGCGATGAGGTCAATGATATTGTCGTGAACACGCCGAGCGATGCGTTGTGCGACGACACCTTCTTTTGCACGGGCGTCGAAACCTGTGACGCTTTGCTGGATTGTCAGGCTGGCACGCCGGTTGTTTTCGACGATGGCGTCGGCTGCACGGTGGATTCTTGCGATGAAGTGAACGATGTCGTCGTGAACACGCCGACTGACGCATTGTGTGACGACACCTTTTTCTGCACGGGCGTTGAAACCTGTGACGCTTTGCTGGATTGTCAGGCAGGTACGCCGGTCGTCTTCAACGACGGTATTTCCTGCACGGTGGATTCGTGCGACGAGGTGAACGACGTCGTTGTCAATGCACCGACTGACGCACTTTGCGACAACGGATTGTTCTGCGACGGTGTGGAAACTTGCGACGCGCTGCTCGACTGTCAGGCGGGCACGCTCGTTCCGGTCGACGACGCAATTAGCTGCACGGTGGACTCTTGCGACGAGGTCAATGACGTTGTCGTGAATACGCCGACGGACGCGCTTTGCGACAACACGTTGTTTTGTGACGGGGCGGAAGTCTGCGACGCGCTGCTCGATTGTCTGCCCGGCGGCGATCCCTGCCCGCTCCAGGGTTGCGACGAGGTGACCGACGCTTGCGTGGACTGTTTCATCGACAGCGAGTGCGACGATGGGATGTTCTGCAACGGGTTGGAATCATGCGTTGCGGGTGCATGTGTGGCTGGCGTCGCGCCGAATTGTACAGACGCGGTCGTATGCACCATCGACACGTGCGATGAGGTCAACGATCTTTGTGTCAACACCGTGACCGACGCGCTTTGCGACAACGGACTGTTCTGTGACGGGATCGAGACTTGCGATGCACTTCTTGATTGCCAAGCGGGGACGCCTCCGAATTGCAATGACGGCGTGGTTTGTACGACCGGCGATTCGTGCGACGAGGTCAATGACGTCTGCGTGAATACGCCCGACGACACGCTTTGTGACGACGGCGCGTTTTGCAATGGTGCCGAAACCTGTGACGCTTTACTCGATTGTCAGTTGGGCACGCCTCCGACTTGTGACGACAGTGTGGCCTGCACATTGGATTCCTGCGACACGATCAACAACGTTTGCGTCAACGCGACGGACGACACCATTTGCGACAATGGGATGTTCTGCGACGGAGCGGAGACGTGTGACGCATTGTTGGATTGTCAGGCGGGCACGCCGGTCGTTTGTGACGATCTTGTAGGTTGCACGACGGACATGTGCGACGAGTTTAACGATGCCTGTTCTTTCACGGCTGACAACACGCTTTGTGACAACGCGCAATTCTGCGACGGCATGGAGACTTGCGATCCGATGTTGGATTGCCAACCGGGCATCGTGCAAACCTGCGACGACAGTGTGTCATGCACAATGGACGTCTGCGACGAAATCAACGACATCTGCACGAACACCGCCAACGATGCGTTGTGCGACAACGCGCAATTCTGCGACGGCATAGAGACGTGCGATGCGCTTCTTGACTGCCAGACGAATGTCAATCTTTGCACCGACAACGTCAGTTGCACAGTCGACTCGTGTGACGAGATCAGCGACAGTTGTATTTTCACGCCGATTCCGGGTTGTCAGTCCTGCGTGTTCGACATCGACTGCAATGACGGCGTCCCCTGTACCATTGACGTTTGCCAGGGCGGCGCGTGCGTCATCACGCCCAGCGATACATTGTGCAACAATGGCCAGTTCTGCGACGGTGTCGAGATATGTCAACCGCTGCTCGGCTGCATGGCTGGCACACCGATCACCTGTGACGACGGAGTGGTCTGCACGTCGGATTCGTGCAACGAAATCGCCGACGTGTGCCTGAACATCACCAACGACAGTGCGTGCGACGACGGACAATTCTGCAACGGTGTGGAAACGTGCAGCGATCAGCTCGGTTGTCTTCCGGGGGTAACCCCTTGCGACGACGGCGTTGATTGTACGGTTGATGCGTGCAACGAATTGAACAATTCGTGCGTACCTGTTCCGTTCGACGACCAATGCGATGATGGTCTGTTCTGCAACGGCACCGAGACCTGCCATCCGCTATTTGGATGCGAGACCGGCACCCTGCCCTGTGACGACGGCATTGACTGCTCTCTGGATGCGTGTAACGAGGTGACCGGGGAGTGCTCGCGCATTTTTTCAGACCTGTTGTGCGACGATGGGGACGATTTGAACGGTATCGAAACCTGCCACCCGCAGTTGGGTTGCCAGCCGGGCATGCCGCAACCGATCGCACGCATCATCCCGATCGTACGACAAGCAGCGAGCGGGCTTGACCTGAGCATCAACGCGCCGCCTGTCGGCACCGACCAGATTCAGCAAGGCTCGACGTTTGTGGTTGAGTTGTGGGCTCAGCAGGTCATTGATCCGACGAACGTGCAGATGTCCGGCCTGTGTTGCATGTTTGCGGACTTGACGTTCAACGGCAACGTCGTGACGTGCAATTCCGTCAACCCGTCAGCCGACTTTGGCGCGTTCGATACCGGAACGTGCGGTTCAAACGTGGTGGACGAGTTGGGTGGCTGCACGTTCAACCCGCCGCTGGGTGTCACGCCGCAATGGGCCCGCATCGCGACGGTGAACCTGACAGCCAACACCGAAAGCTTCGGCAATGTGGTTACGGCGATTCCGTCCAACACACCCAGCTCGATTTGCCAGTTTGGTACGGTTCCGATTTCGCAGATGGAGTTTGAATCGTCCGTGCCGTTCCGCATCGGCAACCCATGCATGTACGACCTTGATGGTGACGACTGCGTTGGCCCGGGCGACATCGCCTTTTTCGCCCCGTGCTGGCTGCGCTCGAGCGCTGATCCACTTTGGACGACCTTCAATTGCAGCTCCGCCGACTTTGACTGTACCGGCCAAGTGGACCCGGGTGATCTCGCGTTCTTCGCAACGGCTTGGCTGCGCTGCTGCGACGACCCTGGCATAATTTTCCCGCCGCTGCCTTGTGGTATGGCTGCGGGGATCGCGTTGCCACCGGCGGATCGCAAGATGGTCGAAGATTTCGGCCTGCCGTACCCGGATGATGACGGCGTTGATGCACAAAGGCCGACAATAGGTACTGACAAACCAACGGCGAATCCTGGAGAGCGCGTCGACGCAACGGTGAAAGATGTTCCGGTCGATAAGCCCCGTTCGTCGGTGGGCCGTGCATCGACGGGCGTTAGAGAGTCTGCGGGCTTGAAACGCTAGAGTTTCCACGGGCAAGCATCGCCAAGAAAAAAAATCACCCCCGCCGTTCGGTGCGATGCCGATCGGCGGGGGTTTCTCATTTCAGCGCAAGCGGCTTGAATCGCTCAGCAAGATTGGGGGACGTGCTTTTCGCGAAAGAGCACGGTGCCTGCGATGGCGATCAACACCGCGAGCACGATCAATCCCCATTGTGAAACGGTGGGTGCGGCTGCGGTCGCGGCGGTCGGCATTTCGATGTCGAGATCGAACGCTCGGTAGATGATGCCATCGAACTCCAACGCAGTTCCCGGTTCGAGCAGCGTCAATCCCAATGCGGTCACGATACGCACCTGGTGTTCAGCCGCAAAGCTGGACTTGAACCCCGGAAGACCTTCAACCGTGACTCGTTTCACGTCGATGCTGGCTGCGTCGATGCCGTTTTCCTCGACTAGGTCGTCACGAACGGTCCGCGCATCGTCGCCAACGGTTGGCACGGTCTGAAAAAGGCCTTTGCTAGCGCCCAGCAGCGCGCGAAACGCAATGGACTGCGTCAAGCCCGAATCGGATGAGCCTGACATGGTGACGACAATGGACGTAGCCCGCGCGGTGCTGACGGAGGCTGCCAGAGTTGTGGCGACGACCGCGCATTGAATAATTCGACGCATCAGAGTGTCTCCTTCCTCAAACTGTATGACGCTTTTCCCTGTTGGGACGTTGGCAGGGATTGTAACCGAACACCGTCAAAACCGGTGCCCCATTCCAAGGGAGGGGGCGAAGCGGGCTATACGCTTGTCGATGGGGGGATCAACGGCTATCGTGCCCGCTCCACGAAGGGAGTTACGCAACCGGCGGGTGTGTTCGGCTTGATTCAGCGATGATTCATTACATCAAACTTATGAGGCCTCACCAGTGGATCAAGAACCTCGCGGTTCTTGCGGGGCCTGTGTTTGCGCAGGAATTCGACAGGGATTCGCTGATTATGGTGGTTGTGGTGTTCGCGGCGTTTTGCCTGGTATCGAGCGCGAGCTACGGCATTAACGACCTCATGGACCGGGAGTCGGACGCGCTGCACCCGAAGAAGCGGTTTCGCCCGCTCGCGAGCGGGGCTATTTCCGGCATCAGGGCAATCTTGTGGTCCGGGTTTCTTCTGGCGGCGGGGATGGCTCTTTCTGTGTACACGCTGCCGCCGGCGACGGCGATCATCGTTTTCGCCTACTTTCTGATGATTCTCGCGTACTCGCTTTCGTTGAAGCGGCGTATCATTCTGGACATCATCATTATCGCCGTGGGGTTCGTCATGCGGGCGACGGCTGGCGCGGGGGCGATCGAAGCCTTTATTTCCCCGTGGCTGATCGTCTGCACGTTTACGCTGTGCATGTTCATGGGCTTCGGTAAGCGAAGATGCGAGATCGCACAATTCAAGACCGCCGAGGAGGCGGGCGAACATCGCAAGGTGCTGCTGCGTTATACGCCGGAGCTGCTGAACAATCTGATCAGCGTGTCGGCTGGCATCACGATCATGACGTTTTTGCTGTATACGATGGACCATAACACTCCGACGACGTTTCCGAAGCATCACCTGATTTACACGATCCCGCTGGTAGCATACGGCGTGTTCCGATATTCGATGCTGTGCGCGTCGGGTAGTGTGCAGGGGCCGGTCGAAATCGTGCTTCGCGATCGGCCTTTCCAGGCGACGGTTCTGCTCTGGGGGTTGGTCGCGTTCGCGATTATGACCGAGTACCGTTGGGCCGATAGGGATTTTGCGAACCGCATTCTGGGTGGTGGTTTGCCGAAACAGAATGTGTCGCGATACATGCCGACCCCGGACCGATAAGACAAGACACCGCGAGGCCATCCCACGATGAACAGCACAACCGAATCCGTGTCGGAAACGACGGACAACAAGAACACCGAATCCACTACAGCGGTCCAGACATTCCTTATCACTGGCGGTGCGGGGTTCCTGGGTATCAATCTCGCGCGCCACTTCCTCGCGCGCGGGCACCGTGTCGCGACGCTCGATATCGCCGAGTTTGACTACGAGGACTGCAAAGATCGCGTGACGATTTTCTCCGGCGATATCCGCGACAAGGCGGCTCTCGATAAAGCGATGAAGGGCGTGGATATCGTCGTTCACACGGCGGCAGCGCTGCCGCTGTATTCGAAGGAAGACATTTACACGACGGATATCGACGGCACGCGCAATGTGATGGAGGCTGCCTTCAAGCACAAAGTTAAAAGAGCCATCCACGTCTCATCGACGGCTGTTTACGGCATCCCCGATCACCACCCGCTGGTCGAGGACGACGAGCTGGACGGTGTCGGTCCGTACGGGCAGGCCAAGATCGATGCGGAGGCGGTGTGTCTGGATTTTCGGAATAAGGGGCTTTGCGTTCCGATCATCAGGCCGAAGTCGTTCGTGGGGCCTGAACGTCTCGGCGTGTTCGCGTTGTTCTACGACTGGGCCAAGGACGGCAAGGGCTTTCCGATGATCGGCAACGGGCGAAATCGATATCAGTTGCTCGATGTCGAAGACTTGTGCGATGCGATTTATCTCTGTGCGACGCTCGATCGCGAGAAGGTCAACGATACATTCAACATCGGTGCGAAAGAATTCACGACGATGAAGGAGGACTACCAAGCCGTCCTCGACCACGCCGGGCTGGGTGGAAAAATCCGCGCGTTTCCCGCCGCTCCGATGATCTGGACATTGCGTTTTCTCGAACTGCTCAAGCTCTCGCCGCTCTACAAATGGGTGTACGAAACAGCCTCCAAGGATTCCTTCGTCTCGATCGAGAAGGCTGAGCGCGTGCTGGGGTACAAGCCGAAGTTCTCCAACAAAGACGCGATGATTCGCAACTACGACTGGTACCTGACCAACCTTGCCAAATTCGAAAAATCATCCGGCGTCTCGCATCGCGTGCCGTGGGGCCAGGGTGTTTTGAAGGTGGCTAAATTGTTCTTCTGATCGCCTCGGGCGCTGTTGCTGCTTGTCTGTTCAGTGTGCCGGATGGCGGAGCGTCAAATCCAGAAGTTCCTTGATGCGAGCGTTTGAAACGCGTTTGCCGCGTTCGTCAGACTCCTCCGCCTCCCACTCAATCGGTGCGACGCTGGCGGCGGCAATGACGCGATCGTAGTAATCCCTGCGTGTGGTCGGCGTGTCGTCACACAGATTCAGCGGGCCGTGATGTTCCGATTGAATCAAACGATGCAGGGCTTCTACAATATCGTCGCGATGTATGAGATTGACGTACGCGCTCCCGC
This sequence comes from Phycisphaerae bacterium, assembly GCA_029260215.1. Classification (GTDB taxonomy): domain Bacteria; phylum Planctomycetota; class Phycisphaerae; order UBA1845; family UBA1845; genus OFTM258. The sequence continues at coordinate 20,401 of JAJDDQ010000044.1, read as the reverse complement.
CGCTGCATGAACTCCCAGCCAACCGCAGAATTCTCGCGCTCGGGTCTCGCCCCGGTCCGTAGATTCCGCCAAGTCGCACAACCGACACGTTGATTTCGCTGCTGCTGCCCGCGTCGAGCAGGCATCGCTCGGTATCGAGCAGCACGCGTCCTGCCTCGGAAGTCGGCTCCGTGGATGAATCCTCATCCACCCATTGGCCATCGTCCTGCGCGTAGACGCGCGTTGACGAGGTGTAGACAACGTGGCGCACCGGGGAATCAGCCACGGCGGCCATGAGATGGTTCGCAGCCGCAAGGTAAACGTCGCGGTAGTCGGCATCGCGACTCTTGGGTGCGATACTGAGGACGACCGTTTCGCAATCCGAAAGGATGGCGCGCAACGCGCTTCGATCCCCAATATCAAGAATTTCGGCCCGCGCACCCGTGCTTTTGATTTCGTTCAATCTTGCGGGGGTTGTTGTCGTTCCAACGCACGCGCTGCCTGCGGTTACGAGTCGTTCCGCCAACGCGGTCCCGACGTATCCGCAACCGATGATGAGAACCTTCGACGTGTTCATGTCGGGTCGCTGGCCTTTCTCAAAATCACGCTTGCACCGCGCGCTAGGCCGAATGTACGCGCCGCGCTGCCGTCGCGCACGCTGATTTCTAATAAGCCGGCGCTGCCGAAGAGCGCGATCGGTTGACCGATTTCGACGTTGGAGTAAGTCCGTCGCAGCGGGCCGATTTCGTGAGACGCCAACCATACGGTCGGAACTGTTTCGCGTGCTAGAAATTCTTTGACATCGCAGCGCGAGATATTCGTAATCAGATTTCCGAAATGATCGGCGTACAGAATCTCACCCGAAAGGGTCGTCGCATCGGAACGCGTGGGCGCGGGCCAATCGACTGTTACTATTGAATCAACCGTAGGCCCGAGGCGTTCCATCGAAACACCAGCCGCGATATGGGCGGCGGCGGGGGCGATGATATCCCGGCCGTGGAACGTGGCACTCACATCAGATGCCCGGTAAGCAGGGTTCTCGACTGCGTGAATCGCATCCGGCTGCCGATCGCGACAGATCAGGCTGACGATTCCGTTGTCGGGCGCGACGATCGTTTGCCGACCATATCGCACCGCAAGAATGCGTCGCGACGTGCCCACCCCTGGGTCGACGACGGCCACATGTACCGCATCATCCGGAAACCAGTCCACCGTTTGTGCGAGCACAATGGCACCGTGCAGGACGTCTTGCGGCTGGACATGATGCGTCACGTCGACGATCGTAGCGTCCGGTGCGATGCTGAGCACCACGCCCTTCATGGCTGCGACGTAATGGTCATGTATTCCGAAATCGGTCGTGAGCGTGATTACCGGCATGGTGTTTCCGTGCTCAAGAGAATTCGAATCGTCATGCCTCGAATTGTGCGTCGAACGTCGCGACCGTGCAATCAGGGAAAATGAATTCCGATCACCGACGAGTTGATCCCCATGCCTGACGACGAAACCGACTTTGTGTCATCGCTCGCCGCCCGCCGTCGCATGATCGCTGAGCAGATCGAACCGCGCGGCATAGGCCAACCGCGCGTCTTGTCGGCCATCGAAGCGGTTCCGCGTGAAATCTTTGTGCCGCCCGCATCGCGATCGAAAGCCTACGAAGATCGCGCGCTCGCGATCGATTCCGAACAGACCATCAGTCAGCCTTTCATCGTCGCGTTCATGACGAATCTGCTTGCGGTTGAGCCGGAACACAAGGTTCTCGAAATCGGCACGGGCAGCGGCTACCAGACCGCGATCCTGGCCCGCTTGAGCAATCACATCTTCACCATCGAGCGCATTGAGTCATTGTCACAGCAAGCTCGGGATCGCTTGAACCGCCTTGGCACAAGAGCTGTGCGATTCCGCGTGGGCGACGGCTCGCTGGGTTGGCTGGAGGAGGCGCCGTTCGATCGCATTGTCGTCACCGCCGCCGCCCCACGCTTACCCCAGCCGCTGATCGATCAGCTCGCACCGGGCGGCCGGCTGGTCATCCCTGTCGGAAATGAGAAGTTGCAGACTCTCTCGGTCGTCACGCGATCGAAGGGCCGAACGATCGAACGCCCGACCATCCCCTGCCGGTTCGTGAAATTCATCGGCACCGCAGCCTGGGAATAGAAGCCCGCCATCTTGTGAGAGAAAGCCGACGACACTAAACTCTGCTGACTTGGGTCGCAACGTCATTGAAGGGAGTGCAATCGATGATTCACATCAAACAGTTGGTCTTCGCAGCTACTTGGTTTTCCGCCGGTCTGGTCTCAGCCCAGCCGGTCGAAACGATCGACCGTGCCAGGGAAACGGAGATTCTCAAGAACATTCGCCAACTAACTTCGACGGATATGAACTTCGAAAAAGCGGGCGAAGCCTACTTCTCCCCCGATGGCAAGCAAGTAATTTTTCAGGCTGTCACCCAAGGCGAGGAGCACTACCAGATTTTCACGATCCCAGCCGCCGGCGGCAAGCCGCGGATGGTCAGCACCGGTCGCGGCGCGTGTACGTGTGCCTATTTCCGCCCGGACGGCAAGAAGATCATCTTCGCCTCGTCGCACGAGGATCCGCGTATCGAAGACCCGACCATCGAGGTTCCAGTCCCCGGCTACAAGCGAAAAGGGCAGGGCTATTCCTGGGATTTCAATCCCTACATGGACATCTACGAAGCCAATCTCGACGGGTCCAACATGACCAAGCTGACGGATAAGTTCGGCTACGACGCCGAGGGGGCTTTTTCGCGCGATGGCCAGAAAATCGCGTTCTCCTCCAACCGCGACGGGCACATGAATCTGTACGTCATGAACGCCGACGGCTCGAACATCAAACAAATCACGCACAAGAAGGATTGCTACAACGGAGGGCCGTTCATCTCGCCGGATGGCAAGCGCGTCATCTTCCGCGCCGATCGCGAGCGTAAGGATTACCTGCAAATCTATGTCGTCGATATCGACGGCAAAAACGAAATCAAGCTGACGTCCAACGATGGCGTAAACTGGGCACCCTATTGGCACCCCAACAGCAAGACCATCCTGTTCACTACGTCACTGCACGGGCACCGCAACTACGAAGTCTATCTCATGAACATCGAAACGCGCGAGTTCAAGCGCGTCACCTACAGCCCGCGTTTCGACGGCCTGCCCGTGTTCAGCAACGACGGCAAGAAAATGATGTGGACATCGCAACGCGGAAAGGGCGAATCAAGCCAGGTCTTCATCGCCGACTTCGAACTGCCAGAAGGGTTTTAGGCTTCGCTAAACAGGGTTGTACGAACGGTGTTGCATCGTGGCCGCGCGTGCTGATCGATGCCGAATCAGTGGGCGTCAAGAATAACTAGCTGCGTCCCCCGGTTTCAAACTCAAACTCCCCGCTGGAAATCTTCAGCGGGTCTGCGTTGTGATGTCGTTGCAGGCCTCCAGTGCTGGCGGCGGGCCCAAGGGCGTTACAAGCTCGTCGCGACCGGCGACATGGACGTGATCGTAGCGATCCGCGAAGATACCCAGGCCACGCTGGCAGAACTGTACACGGCCGTCTCGGGCAACGCAGCCACGGTTGGCATCAACTCGCACTCAGAGTGTGCCGGAGGTTCCAGTGTTCGACTCTGATCTCATACGAAAAATAAATTCGGGCAGGTGTTTTGCGCTTGTCGGTGCAGGCGCTTCCGCAGAGATGGGTTTCCCCTCTTGGAAGAAACTCGCGATCGACGTTCGCGATCGTGTTATGAAGCTCACTCGTGACGCGGATAGAGAGACTTACGAGCGTTTTTTCGCGAACAACCAATTTCCAGAAGTCTTCCGTCAATCGGAAATCGACCTCGGCGGACGCGAGCCACTCGTCACGCTGGTAAGGGAATTGCTCGCGTCATCCTCGCCTACAGGTCGCGGTGCAGTCTATAACCATTTAGCGAAGTGGCCTTTTGCCTGCTACTTGACGACGAATTACGATGATGAGCTGTCGAATGCTCTCTCGAATGCCGGACAACATTTCAAGATAGTGCACAACACTGCTACCGATCTCTCTCTCCTTAGGGATGGCGTAAGCCACGTCATCTTCAAGCTACACTCGGACCTGGACCACCCGGAACAGCTCGTCCTTACGTCGCGCGACTATGACCAGATCACGACGTCGGACAAAGGGGCGCACTTCCGCGACAAGCTCCGTCAAGCCTTTGAGATGTTCGATGTGCTAATCGTCGGACACAGCATGACCGATCCCGACATGCAGCTAGTCCTGGCTACCGCAAAGCACACTGCCGGCCCGCTCCATCCGATCTACATGATCGTTGCGGATGCTACGCAAGGGGAGGCACGAGAGTACCGTGAGCAATACAATATCCACCTGCTCACTTACGAGAACACCGACGGTTCTCACGCGCAGCTGCGTCGAACGCTTGCCGTCGCCGATCACTTCATCTCGCCTCGTCACGAAACGACTCAAGCGACCCACTGCATTGACGAAGAGGAAATCCAGGCGGCCACATCGCTGTTTATCTACCGACGCCTTCGATCGTTGGTCGCCACGGAGCCTGTCGATGATCTGCTCGGACCGCTGTTGTTAGGTATCCTGTCGCTCGCCGACGCGCCAATTACGTGTCAGCAGATTGCTTCCCAGCGGGCCATCGCGACCCTCGCGGCAGGTCACGGCTTTCAAACAGCGATTACTGCTACACTCGGTCACCTAGTAGTCGGCGGCTACGCGGCGAAGCAAGGGGAATCATTCTCGATCACGTCCACAGGCAGAGAGATTGCTTCCATCGCGTCGCAACAGCGTCAGCTCGAGGAGGAGCAAGCCCTTGGACAGTTCGAGCTTGATTTCAAGCAGCGATGCTCCGCGGCGATAGCAGCCGACTTCGCGGTTGCCAAGAGTGCGCTCCGTGGGGCATTGGTGTCCAGTTTTCGCCGACGCGGTCTCGCGATGGCCAACGTCATTGTTGCAGGCCAGTCACTGGGTTCAAACGAACTGCACAACTTGTTTCGCGACATCAGCCAACATGCGGCCACTTTCACCGACTTCGACCAAAGAGCGGCGTTCATCGAAGCCGCTTATCGGTTCCTTGTACAGCCGAACGAGCCTCAGAAACGCTATCTCGCCGCCGTTTCACAGGGCTACTTCCTCTATCACCTCGCAGGACTAGATCCGACCTGTGCCAAGATTCGGCGGGAGATATTCGACCGGACCTGTTGGTTTCTCGATGCGAGCGTTTTGATCCCGTTTCTCGCGATTGGATCACACAACCATGTCTATGCCACCGATTTGTTCAACAGGCTCCGAAGTGTGCGCGCCCAGCTCTTCACGACTCAGCGGCTCTTCAAGGAAGCGTGGCGACACCTGGAATGGGCGTTGGCATTCGTGAAGCGATGTGGTGTTGACTCGCCTGAGTTCATGGCCGCCGCAATGTTCCGCGAGGGCTATAAGCAAAACCTCTTTATTGATGGCTACGTGCGTCTCGCGGCAGACGGCTCTGCTGGCACATTCGCAGATTACGTTGAGAAAGTACTCGGGACCGATATCACCCAGGAGCAGTTCCTCCGCAAGTGTGATGCGGCCGGCGTCACCGCTTTGCGGATTGATGAGCTGGAAGGATTCTCTCAATACGACTGGGGCGACATCGAAGAACTGAAGGGCGACTTGGCCCAAGAACGTACTAGTCGCGGCACATACCGCGGGCAGTTTCAAGTGGAGACCGAGGCTGAGGTATTGGTGCTCATCAGGAAGCTGCGCGCCGGCGATTACAAGTTGCCGGGACCGGTGAGCACTTTGGATCGCGTCTATTTCGTTTCGCAGAGCAGGGCGCTTGATCAGGTCTGTCGCGGCCAGGACATGATTACTTGGACGCCGGAGGCTGTGTATCGCTACGTGTCGTCGTTGTCGGGCGATGCAGTTGAACCGGAACTCCTCCAGCAGTGCATGCTGCACGAGTACTTCTTCGCTGGGGTCTCATTTATCGACCGGGCGCGCTACGTGAAGTTCTTTGGTCCTTCGATCAACCAGGCGAAGCTCGCATATTCTGAACAGCGAGATAAGTACCTTGCCGAAACCGAACAGAGATACCGAACAACACAATTCGACGAAGCATTTGAACGTATTCCTGACTTAGAAAAGCCTTTCTTCGTTGCACAGATGGGCTGGCAGCTGGCGCGCGCGGCGGAGGAGAAAGCTCAAGAGGCTACAGAGCGCGCAGCAGACACCCAGACGTCAGCCCAGCAACTGGTGAAAGAAGCCCGAGCGCAGACTGCGGCTGCTCTCGCGCGTGCCAAGACCGCCGAAGTGAATGCTGAGACCGCGAGAAAGGCGAAAGTGCGGGCCGAAGAGGAGGCAAACCGTCTGCGAAACCTACGGGATCCAAAGCACTTGCGAAAGCGGGCGCGGCAGGCGAAAAAGCGAAAACGAGGGAAGAAGAAGTAACGAATGGCGGATGTCCAACGACCGTGCCGATCATCCGCGTGGTGTCAACGGCTGTACCGCCTGCGAAGCCCCGAATCGTTCGGTTGCTCGTATCGGAGCCGAGAGTTGCAACGTCTCTTGTGCGTTGAGCCGCAAGAAAACGAGTAGAACTGTTGACTCCATTACCCTCGAGCGACAGGCAATAGCTCGTCTATACGTTTATCTGGATGTCGCTCAACGAGGATATGTGTTTGGTGGGTCAAGGTGTGACCGCGTCGGATTCCTGCAATGCGAGTCGGCCTTCCTGCTTGGGGCGCAGCGCGCTGCCACAATCCGGGCAGGACACGACATTGCGAACCGGCCGCCACACTCCGGGGCGAAAGCTGACCCGATCCAGACGCGCTCGGCCGCTCTCGTCTCGACGCATGCGGATCGATGCGGGAATGTCTCCATGCTGTGGACAGACATAGTCAGCCGTCATGTCAGAGAGTTTCTCGCAATGCGGACATTTTAGCCGAGCAGCACTGCCGATATCTTCAAATTCGTGCCCTTGCGGGCATCGCCATGTCAATGTGACTTCCGACAGGCGACGTTGCCCTGCCGGCACGACGGTTGACTGGCTTCGCACAATCCGCCACGAGGCCAGCAACACCACACAGACAATCACCGCGCCGACAAAGCTGTAGATCGCGGTCAGACGGCTTCGCTGCCGGGCGAGCGATCTCTCTCCGCGTTTGATGTGGCCGAGGTTCTTTAAGTGATCCACCTGCGTGCTCCGGTCTTCACGTCCAGCGTACGGGTCGTGCGGCTCGCATCATTCAGATGAATTGAGCGTGCCCGTCCACCAGAATACACGCGCCGGAGCGAACGAGTAATGGGCGACTTCAAATTGCAGACAGAGCGGGCACCCGCCCGACGCACAGGAACCGTAGTAGCTGCGGATGCGCTCCTCCATCAACTCAGCCGTGCGCACGGACTTCACCGCCCCGCCCACGGTAAGCACGTTGATGTGGCCAAAGTGTCGCCCGGTCAGCCAAGACTTGGTCAAGCCCGCGGTCGCGGGATGATATCCGTCGTCCCACGGCAGCCATCCGTCGTTTCGGTCCACGCGCCGGCCATCGAAAACATCAGGTCCCATGTCGGCGAGCAGAATGGTTTGCAGTGGAGATTTAGGCCCCCTGCGATCAAGATTCCACAAGTTGCCCGCGCGGATCAACCCGTTCATTCCGTAGCTCGATGCGTTGGCTGCATTGGGGTGACGATCGTATGGCTCAGTTGGATTCAATGCGTTGCGTGCGGGGTCGGACGGGCAAATCTGCACCATCGGATTTTGGAGGTAAACCGGCGACAGTCGGCTGTACCAAGCAGCCGCCTGCGGATCGATATCGCCATCTGGCGATGGCTCAGCCACGTCGGGCAGGAACCCGCGATTGTCCATTCGGTATTGCTGTAGCGCCCGGTCAAGCTCGCGCAGGTGATTGAGACACAACGTGGACGACGCATGGGCCATCGAGCGTCGCGCCGACGGCAGCAGAATGACGATCAGCACGCCGACGATCGCAATGACCGCCAGCAACTCAACCAGCGTGAATGCACGCCGGAACCGGTCGCTCCGCCCGCCAATAATTGTCACACGTCGCTGCATCGGCTGAGATCACCTTCCCGGACAAGTTTACGCCGCACCGGCTGGGTGTTCAACCACCGAGCCGTAATGAACTTACGTCGCCGGGATAACCCCGGTTCAATCCCCTGCCCCGGTGGTTTTATCGCCGATTTCGCCTAGAATCCTGCCGACAGAATGCACAACTTCGTGCAATGCCCCATAATTCGCCGCCGGGGGATGATGCAAAAACCATGAAAACGCTCAAAACAACCGTCAGCCGGGATCTTCTGCCCTACGTGAAGCAGCCCAGTCAGTACATCGGCAGGGAAATCAACGGTTTAGTCGGACCCGAGGATTGGGACAAAGCCGACGTGCGCGTCGTTATCGGCTTTCCCGACACCTACACGATCGGCATGAGTCACCTGGGCTGCCAGATTCTGTACTGGCTTTGCAATCACACGCCGGGCGTCTGTGCGGAGCGGACCTACTGCCCGTGGCTCGACGCGGAGCAGGTCATGCGATCCAAGGGCATCCCGCTGTTCACGTGGGACACGCGTCGCCCGGTGCGTGAGGCGGATATTTTCGCGATCTCGCTGCAATACGAAATGGGCTTTTCGAATTTGCTGTCCCTGCTCGACCTGGCTGGCATTCCGCTGCGCAGCGCCGAGCGTGACGACGCGCACCCGCTGATCATTGTCGGCGGACCCCAGGCGGACAATCCGGAACCCGTGGCGGACTTCGTCGATCTCGTCGTTCTCGGCGATGGTGAAGAGTCGATGGCGGCCATCCTCGCGACGTACAAGGAACTCAAAGCCAATGGCGTCCGTCGTCGCGACATGATCGAGATTCTGGCTGAGCGGTTTGAATGGGCCTACGCACCTTCATGTTACAACGTTTCCTACAACGACGACGGAACAATCAATGCCATCGTGCCGAAGTCCGATCGTTTTCGACCGTTGATCGAGCGCTGCAAGACGCCCGACTTTGATGCAGCCCCGTTTCCGTCGCGCCCGCTGGTGCCGTTCACCGATGTCATACACGACCGCATCGCCATCGAGATCATGCGCGGCTGCCCGCAGCGCTGCCGATTCTGCCACGCGGGTTACACCAAGCGACCGCTCGGGCTTCGCACGGTGGATCGCGTACTGGAATTGGCTGAGGAAATGTGGCGGTCCACAGGCATAGACGAGCTGGGGCTGCTGTCGCTTTCGACGGCGGACTACCCCGACCTGACCGAATTGTCTGAGCGTGTGAACGAACGCTTCGCCCAGCGCGGCGTGGGCATCTCGCTGCCGTCGCTGCGCGTGGACAAGATGCTCGCCAACATTCCGTGGATGGCCAAGTCCGTGCGTAAGTCGGGATTGACCATTGCGATTGAAGCGGCGGAGGACGACATGCGCGCCGCCATTCGCAAGAAAGTCACCGATGGCCGACTGCTGGACGGGGTGCGTAATGCGTACGAAGCGGGCTGGCGAACGGTCAAGCTCTACTTCATGGCCGGTCTGCCCGGTGAGAGGCCCAAGGATATCGAGGGGATTTACAACCTCAGCCGCCGCGTCAGCGAATTGCGTCGCGAGGTGAAAGGCTCGCCCGCGAGAGTCTCCGCCTCTGTCGGCTGGCTGGTCCCCAAACCATACACACCGTTCCAGTGGATGGCCCAGCCAACGGCTGAATACTTCCGCGACGTCCGCAGGCAGCTTCGGGAATTGTCGGGTGGACAGCGAAAGTCAGCCGTCAAGATCAAGATGCATTCCGTGGAGCGGTCGATTCTCGAAGGCGTGTTTGCGCGGGGTGATCGACGCTTGTCGGCAGTCATCGAAGCCGCGTGGCGCGCGGGCGCCCGCTTCGACGGATGGGACGAAGCCTTCAAAGCCAGCATCTGGAATGACGCCTTTGATCGTACCGGAATCGATCCCGCTTTCTACGCCCATCGCGAGCGGTCCGCAGACGAGGTTTTCCCGTGGGACCATCTCCACGGCGGGGCACCGGAGGCCTACCTGCGACGCCAATACGAAGACGTGTTCGAACAACTGGCTGAACGGAAGGAGCGCATGCCGCTACCGCTTCTGGCTGGGTAGAGCGCCGTCACGCAATTCCGCGAGCCGCGAACTTCAGTTCGCGCGGAGTCCGACAACGCTACCGCCGCAGCACGACATCCATACGCCCGCACGGCCACCCTATCCATTTCATCATTGCATTGTGAACCGCCAAAAAGACGAAATGCAATCAGAAGAGTTCAACTCGGGCTAGCTGGCCGTTGAAAAAGTGTGGCACGGGTTTTCAACCCGTGTATTCGCCAGTCAAGAGACCGGTGTTACACTGCACGTCATCGTCCGCACCGGTTGAAAACCGGTGCCACACAGAAAGCCTCGATAAAGTCCGTGCGCACGAATGTTCTTCAACAGGCTGCTAGCTGGCGCGCAGGTATTGAACGCTGAACAGCTTCTTCTCATCGGTCCAAACCTTCTTGACCGAGAGCGACGCATTGGCAGCCATCGCCCGGAATCTGTCGAGGCTGTACTTGTGTGAATTCTCCGTATGGATGGTCTCGCCCTTTGCGAAGGAGACCGTCTCATCGCCAACACGCACGGTTTGATTGGCGAGACTGCGCAGGTGCATTTCCATGCGTGTCCTCTCGGCGTTGAACACGGCTTGATGGTCGAAAACGTCGAGATCGAAGTCCGCGTCGAGTTCGCGATTGATGCGTTCCAGCAGGTTGAGATTGAACGCTGCCGTCACACCGGCGGCGTCGTTGTAGGCAGCGCGAAGAATGTCGGTGTCCTTCTCAAGATCCACACCGATTAGCACGCCACCGTCGTCGCCGCAGTTTTCGCGCATGTTGGTCAGGCAAACCTCAGCCGTTTCTTGTGTAAGGTTGCCGATCGTGGAGCCCGGAAAAAACACAACGCGACGCCCGACGGCGGACTGAGGTTCGGGCAATTCCAGCTTGGCGGTGAAATCCGCACACAGCGAGAGCACTTCAAGATCGGGGTAGGCGTCGGCAATGCGGGCCGATGACTGCATCAGGTGGTCGCGGCAGATGTCGATCGGCACGTACGCACGCGGCTGATCGAGGCAGTCGAGCAGAATGTGCGTTTTGATGCTGCTGCCGCTGCCGTACTCGACGATCATGCTCTCCGGGCCGATAGCGTCAGCCATCTGGTCGGCGTTGTCGCGCATAATTTGCGACTCAGTGCGCGTCGGGTAGTACTCGTCAACCTCGCAGATTCGGTCGAAGAGCACCGAGCCGCGCTGGTCGTAGAGGTACTTGCTGGAAACCTGTTTCTGCGGTTGGCGAAGCCCTTCCAGTAGGTCCTCGCGAAACTCCTCAAGACCGGGCGAGATGTCCAGCAGATCGAGCTTTTCCGGTTCCCGTTCCATTCATTCACTCCTTGCCAGTCGAATACCGGCGAATTGCCAACGCGCCTCGGGCGGGAAGAAGTTGCGATACGTCGCGCGCACATGCGCGCGCGGCGTGGCACACGAACCGCCCCGAAGCACGAATTGATTACACATAAATTTGCCGTTGTATTCGCCAAGCGCTCCGACAGGCGGGGCATAGCCCGGATAAGCAACGTACGGACTCGATGTCCATTCCCAAACGTCACCAAACATTTGTCGAGAATCCGATCGATCAACCGACGCATCGAGCGGTGCAGGATGGAGTCGCCCGCGTTCGAGAAAATTTCCGTCGACGGCTTGCGACGCAGCCGATGTTTCCCATTCCGCCTCGGTAGCCAATCGCGCCCCCGACCAGCGCGCGAAAGCATCAGCCTCATAATAGCTCGTATGGCAAACGGGTTCATCGAGGTCGATCGGCAGGCGGCCGGCAAGCGTGAACACGCTCCAGCGGCCATCGTCGTGCTGCCAATAGAGCGGTGCCCGCCACGCCTGACTTTGCACGGTCGCCCATCCGTCGGACAGCCAAAGCTCGGGTTTTTTGTAACCGCCGTCCTCAATAAACGCGAGGTACTCGCGATTCGTGACGAGTCGTGACGCCAGCACAAACGGCTCCAGAAATACGCGGTGACGCGGAAACTCGTTGTCAAACGCGAACTCGCTCCCCGGGTGGCCGACCTCGCGCACGCCTGCTTCAAACGGCACCCAATCGACCCCGGCTGCGTGCGTCACACGTTGATTCTCCCGTTCGCGATACACAGGTTCGAGCGGGTTGCAGGAAAAAGCGTGTTTGATATCCGTGAGGATCAGCTCCTGGTGCTGTTGCTCGTGATACAAACCGACGGCCAGCAGCGGTGCGATGCGTGCCAACTCCTCGGGTGAAGCGTTTTCAAGGCGGTCGTGCATCGCATTATCGATATGACGGCGATACGCGAACACCTCAGACAACGTAGGCCTGGAAAGCAAACCTCGGTGAGGCCTGGAAAACTGCGCACCGATCGTGTTGTAGTACGAGTTGAAAAGAACCCGGAACTCTGGCTGAAGAACGTCGTATCGGCCATCACCCGCACAAAGGATGAACGTCTCAAAGAACCATGTCGTGTGCGCCATGTGCCATTTTACCGGGCTTGCACAGGTCATGGATTGGATCACGCAATCCTCGGGTTCCAGCGGAGCGCACAGCGCCTCCGTAGCCTCTCGTGTGGCTGCGTAGCAATTGGGGAGCGAAGTGCTGCAGCCCGCCTCTGTGCCAATCAATGTTGTATCACGGATTACCATGAATCAAGATCGTCCGTCCTGAGTTATCGAATCGGTGATGCACCTGGGACACGGGGTGCGCACGGCGTTGCGGTCTGACTGTTTGGGTTGAGTCTGCGTGGGGCTTTCAATGCGACCGGCCGGTTTTGCCGCCGATATGCCACGGCAGCGGTTGAAGAAACGACAAAGGCCTCTCTGAAACCATCTACGGAAGCGACGGTCTTGTCAAGGATTTCCCGAGATAACGCCGATTTGACGCGTCCTGGGATTCAATTCCAACGCGTCAGCCATCAAGGCAGCGGTGGACAGTCATGAATTCGAATTGCGAGAAGATCGCACCGGCAACGATTTCAGCCTCGCCGCTACCACGTCGAGCAGCTCGCCCGATTCGACCATCCGGCCGGGGCCTACAGACCGGCAGGCCAGCCATCCTTCCGCCGGGCCGATCAGCTCATAGCCGAAATCCCGCAATTCTTGGACATTCGCTTGAACGGGCGGGTGGGCCCACATGATATCGTTCATGGCCGGTGCGAGCATGACCGGGCACGACGCGGCCGTCACCATCGTGCTGATGAGGTCGTCACAGATGCCGTTCGCGATTTTGCCGATCATGTTGGCCGTCGCGGGTGCGATGAGAACGATATCAGCCGCACGCATGAGGCGGATGTGTTGCGGATCTCCCGCGTCGGATTCTTCCCAGAGACCCGTCAGCACGCGCCGGCCGGAGAGCGCGGCGAATGTTGTCGATCCCACGAACCGCGTCGCGGATTCGGTCATCGCCACCGTCACGCCCGCACCGCGCTGCACGAGCGATGACACGACGTGACACACCTTGTAGGCGGAGATGCCTCCGCATACAGCCACCAGCGCTTCACGCCCGGCGAGTTCAGCCGGATCAGGACTCACTTTGCTGGTCAAGGTAGTCATCGCCCAGGTTGACGGCTTCGATTTTGCCCTCGGCGATTTCCTTGACCACAACTTCCATGTCGGTCAGCCCCTGTGTTTCCACCATAGGCCTGGCACCTTGCATCAGTTGTACCCAGCGACGCTGAATGAGGGCTGTCAGCTTGAACCGCCCGCCGAGTTTGTTGATGATGTCGTCGTTCTTAAGGTGTTCGATCATACGGGTTGCATCTCCTTCTCGATGATATCCATCACTTCCTTGACCGTCTCTTCCAGCACATCGTTTACCACGAAATGCTGGTAACAACCGGATTCCCAAGCGGCTGCGATTTCACCGTCCGCCTCCGCCAGTCGCTTCCGCAGTTGTTCTTCCGTTTCCGTCTTGCGTCCTTCGAGTCGGGCCATCAGCGACTCACGCGTCGGCGGGAGCACGAAGATGCGAATGGAATCCGGCAGCTTTTGCGCGACCTGAATGCCCCCCTGCACCTCGATCTCCAGGACAACAAATCGGCCCTGATCGACGGCTTTCAAAACAGGAGCCGCCGGTGTTCCGTATTGATTGCCCACGAACTCAGCTGTCTCCAGAAACGCCCCGCGCTCTTTCATCGCCGCGAATTCCTCGGGCGATACGTAGTGATAGCTTTCCCCGTCAGCTTCATTGGCGCGTTTCGGACGGGTCGTGGCGGACACACTCCACGCCGCGTTCGGCAGGCGACGGAGCAATTCATTGCAAATCGATGTCTTGCCCGTGCCCGATGGACCACTGATGACAATCAGCCTGCCTTTTTTCCCATCCGTGGAAGACAACACGTCTACTCCGCGTTTTGCACCTGTTCCTTGATACGATCGACGATCGATTTCATTTCGACCACGTGTCGTGCAATGTCCGAATCGTTACTCTTGCTGCCGATGGTGTTGGTCTCACGCAACATCTCCTGCGCGAGAAAATCCAAGCGACGACCAACCTGATCGCCATGATCGCACGTTTCGCGAAAGTGGGCCACGTGCGCCCGCAACCGCGTGATTTCCTCACTGATGTCGCTGCGATCAGCGTAAAGGGCCACTTCACGCATCAACGCATCTTCCGAAAGACCCAGCCGACCCTCACCGACGAGCTGTTCAACTCTGCTGGCCAATCGAACCTGATACTCTTTCAAGACGCCCGGGGCACGGCCTACCACCTCTTCCAACTGCTTTTCGATTGCATCGCAGTTTTTCACGAGGTCGTCGTGCAGAGCTTCGCCTTCTCGCCGGCGCATCACCAGGACATGCTCCAGACATTCAGACACCATGACCTTGATAAGCTCAGCCTCAGCCGCAAGCTCTTCCTCGGTGCGTTCCGGCATTTGGCACACGCCCGGAAGGCTGGTCAGCGTAGCCAGATCGATGGTGGCTGTCGTACCGTTCGCCAACGTGACCTTGGACAACGCTGTCGCGTAACGAGCCAGCGCCTCGTGGTTCACGTCGTAGGCAGCCGACGCGGTCGAATTGCGTCGCCGCAACGTCAAAGTCACACTGCCACGAGACAATTTCGCGCGAAGGCGCTTCTCAATAGCCGATTCCAGCGACTGAACATTCTCAGGCAGCTTGATAATCGACTTCAAATAGCGATTGTTCACGCTGCGGATTTCGAGCGTGTACGTGACGCCGTCCACCGAACGATGGACCTCGCCGTATCCGGTCATCGATACGATCATAGGTTAACGATCAACCATCCTGCCCATTGGAGTCGCCCGTGTCGCCGGCGGCTGGTTTCGTATCGCCAGTGGACGCGGGCTTGGTCGTTTCTGTATCCCCGGCTGGTGTAGCCGTCCCCGTCACAGTACCGGTCGATGTCGCAGGTGCATCCGCGGGCGCGTCAGCCGGTGCATCCGTGCTTGACGAAATCGCTGCGGCTGGCTGCGTGAACCCTGCCGGCGGCCGAAAAACGTAGTTGCCCATGATCGCCATGAACAAAAACAGCCCAGCGAGCGAGCACGTGATTACGGTGAACACGTCACCGGTTTTGGCACCAAAAGCACCGCCGCCACCACCGCCACCGAATGCGCCGACAAGTCCGCCGCCCGATGCCTGCTGAACCAGCACCACCAGAACCAACAGCCCGCAAACCAAAATCAAACCCATGCCGAGGAGGTATTGCCCCCATGTAAACCCTGCTAGCAAAGACATTTAAGAATCCTTCGGTGCTTTCCTGTAACCTCAGCCAGAAAAAAATCACAACCAGCGGGCACCATGCTGTCGCATCGCCCCCAAGTACTCTGCAATCGGGTATTCTATCATGGATTGGCGTTCAACGCGATGGGGCAGCGTCAACTGGTTTTCGTGCGGGCTGCGGTGGAAATGATACTCAGGAAATCGTCCGCCACCAGACAGGCACCACCGACCAGGGCACCGTCCACGTCCGGGCAACTGAGAAGCCCCTCGGCGTTCGATGGTTTCACGCTCCCGCCGTACAAAATCCGAATTTCACCAGCTTCTCGCGGCCCGAACACGCCTCCAATTTTCTCCCGGATGAACGCGTGAACCTCCTGCGCCTGATCGGGGGTGGCTTGTCGCCCCGTTCCGATGGCCCAAACCGGTTCGTAGGCGATTGTGACCCGCGAAAGGTCGATTGAAGCCTCCAACCCCTCGCCCAGTTGTCGTTCGATGACCCGTATCGTGGCGTTGTTTTCGCGCTCGTTGAGCGTTTCGCCGACGCAATAAATGACCTCCAAACCCTCTTTCAGGGCTGCGGAGACCTTTTTTCGTAAAAATTGGCCCGTCTCGCCGAAAATCTGACGCCGCTCGCTGTGCCCGACAATCACGTACGTGCAGCCCGCGTGTTTGAGCATTTCAGGGGAGATTTCCCCTGTAAACGCTCCCTGGGCCTCGAAATGCACGTTTTGAGCGCCGACTTTGATGGCTGTGCCGTCCACTTCCTTGCCCATAGGGTACAGCAGCGGGTTTGGCGGGCAGACGGCTACATCGACGGGCCAGGATGTGTCGAATCCGTCGCGCAGCCCCCGCATCAGCTCGCGGGCGCCCGCCAGGGTGTTGTGCATTTTCCAATTGCCCGCCACGAAAGGCCGCCGTCCCATCAGAGTATCCTCTCAGTCAACCCGGTTACGTCGTTCGTCAAGAAGCCTACGCATGACGAATCATACAACGCTGCTCGCTCGCGAAAAGGAGCCGAGCACTTTGAGTTCCGCACAATGGCTTCGGGCTTCCGCGATGGCGGCTGACACCTCCGCCGTTTCAACATGGCCGACGAGATCGATGAAAAACGCGTAGTCGAATCGTCGGGAGCGACTTGGCCTTGATTGGATGAATGTCATGTTGACGCACGCTTTGCGAAACACGTCCAGCACGTCGGCCAGCGCGCCCGGTTTGTCCGCTGCCAGAAAATAGAGTGCTGTCTTGTCGTCGCCGGTCGGTTTCGACATTGTCTTGCTGATGACCAGAAATCGCGTCACATTGTTGGGGTCGTCTTCGATGCGGTCCGCCAATATGTTCAGCCCGTAAATATCTGCTGCCAGATTGCTTGCGATTGCAGCCGACGTCGGATCGCTAGCGGCCATCTCTGCGGCTTTGCTGGTGCTGGCGACTGCCTGTGTCTTGCGCGTTAGTCCGGTTTGTGTCAGCCAGCGTCTGCATTGGGCGAATACTTCCGGCTTTGAATAAATGCACTCGATCTCGTCCATTGTGCCAATACTGAGTAGAAAATGTCTGACGGCGAGATTGACTTCTCCGCAGACAGTCACCTCTCGTTCCATGAATGCGTCGAGCGTGTCCACGATGCCGCCGCCGACGGAGTTTTCGACGGGTACGAGGGCCAGGTCGGCGCGTCCGCGCTCTATTTCGTCGAAACAGGCGGCGATGTGCTCGAGGGCTTCGTACTCGACGCTGGCACCGAATTTGCGCATGGCTGCCAAGTGGGAAAAACTCCCCGGCGGGCCGAGGTAAGCGATGCGCGGCGGGCGTTCGAGCTTGAGCGAGCCGCTCATCAGCTCGCGATAGATGGCTGCTACGGTTTCGTTGGGCAGGGGGCCTTCGTTGAGGGCGGTCACGCGGTCCAGCACGCTGCGTTCGCGTT
The DNA here is from genome assembly GCA_029260215.1 of Phycisphaerae bacterium. Taxonomy (GTDB): domain Bacteria; phylum Planctomycetota; class Phycisphaerae; order UBA1845; family UBA1845; genus OFTM258. The sequence goes on along the minus strand of JAJDDQ010000044.1, from coordinate 2,783 downwards.
CGGGGACATAAGTGGCGGACCCGTCGGCGCGTTTGGTTTTTCCGACTTCGATGACGACATTGGCCCGTTCGTTCAGCAGATCGACAATCCGCCGGTCCAACTCGTCGATGCGTTTTCGAAGCGCTGTGAGATTGGTCATGGTCGGCGCCCTCGGGTTCGTGGTTGTTTCAAGCCTGCGGTTTCCTTGCCTGTACAGTGCGAGCGGCGAGCCGACATGTCACCGGCCCAGCCGATGGGATTCATTACGAACATGCCGGGGATTCTAATCCGAGCTTCGGTGGTTAGAAAGCGGCGAGCGAATCGGCGTGAAGTCGTGGGCGCGTGACGGGTGTGGCTTGCCGGTTGGCGGGCGCTGCTTCCATAGGGAACGCCCTCTGATATCGCAGCGTCCGCTAAACGGCAAGCCACGGTCACACGCACTGACGCTTTCGGGACTGACCAAGTCATGCCGCAGGGAATGGCCACACCCGTTCCTGGTCGTGTCGCGCTGCGTAGAGAATACTGTGGACTTCCATTGCTTCGGCCATCCCGTTTTCATTATGAGTGCGACTGTGCATGGGCTGTATACACGGTGTACATTGTATGTACGCACTGCGAGCCGGTTGTGGGCAGGCCCGTGTAAAGTCACACACGATTGGATCAGTTATTCTGATATTTTTGACTGACCCTACTCTCCCGGTTGCGTATCATCCTTATGCTGGTGTGCGGTTGTTCCCAAACTAGGCTTGCGGAGGCGGCCTCGTCACTTGATCGGGTTGTGAGGGTTGGCAGGGTGGCATGCTCGCCTCGCGGGCGGGCATGTGCGGTTTCGATGCCTCGATCGGGTGTCGGGACCGGTAATCGGGGCTGAGTCGATGCGAAAAAGGCTCGAAATCGTGAATCCAGCGGGCCGAAGCTGGTAAGATAACCGTACGCGCTCCTTCCGACCGGGCGCGTCCTGGAGATGCGCTATGTCCAAACTCGCCGAAGTCGCGGTATGCGCCGCGTTGTTGTTGTCCGCCCTGCCCAACACACCCACCGCGCGCGCCGAAGGGCCTGGGCCTGCGATCATCCAAGGCCCACCGCCGGGGTGGGAAATCGTCAAGATTACCGACGACCCCGAGCAGGACCGGCGCGTGGCCATGAATAATGTTGGCCAGATCGTTTTCAGCAAGCGAGCCATCCCCAACCCGGGCGGCACGCGGGAGGAAATCTATCTTTACGACAACGGCAAGCTGCGCAAGCTCACCGACGACATTCTTGCGGACCAATCGCCCGACATCAACGACGCGGGAGTGATTGTTTGGATCAAGAAAGAACCGGGAACGAACGAGCATGAAGTCATGCGTTACATCGACGGCATGATTGAACAGCTCACCGACGACTTGCTCGACCAATTCGGCCCGTCCATCGGAAACGACGGAACGATCATTTGGCCAACGCGGTTCGAATTCGGTTGGGCGGAGCTATTCCGCTACGTTGAAGGCAAGACAACGCAAATCACGAGCAACGGACTTTCTAATCAGTGCGTGACGATCAACGCATCCGGCGACTACGCATGGGTGCGTTACGAATTCAACTTGAGTCCGTGGGTCTCGACCATTATGTGTTCGATCAACGGTGAGGTGCATGAAACAAGCGATGGGACTACGCAAGCTCAGGGTTGCGGAATAAACGACGCGGGAACCACCGTGTGGCATGACGACGCAGGAGTCCTGATGCGCGCCAATGGAATGATAAGCGTGCTGCCGAATTCGTTCAACGGTAGGGGGCCAAGAATCAACAATGCTGGCGACGTGCTTTACGGATTGTCACTCGGTGATTTTGGGTCGGGCATGTTGTTCAAGGATGGTCAAACGTATCAACTGATCAATTCGCCCGAGCAGGCAGCTGCTGGCTTCGACCTGAGCGACTCGGGTGAAGCGGCGTTGGGCATGGGAGTGTTTCCGGAGATCGATATCGCATTACTTTGGAGAATTCGTGATCCGGGCGACTTTACTGGCGACGGAATCGTCGACCGTTTCGATTTTGAGTCCATGCAAAACTGCATGAGTAATGTTGAGTGCGGTGTCCAAATGCCACCCGTGTGCCTTAATGTCTTTGATCTCGACTTAGACGGCGACATCGACTTTCGTGACTTTGCGTTGTTTCAGCGCCTAGTGACTCCCGCAATTAACTAGCGCCAGTTTTCCAACACAAACCATGTGGAGGTGGCTCGGGGTTCAACCTGAATACTTGATTATCGGAACGAAATTGATTGAGGCGTGCGCGTGCATGCCACATAAACGAAGAGGGCGGACGGGCACGATCCCGTCAAGGTAGTCCCGTCCGCCCGGCCCTTCGATCGCGTTACACGCCGAAGGGTGGTCTCTGCGCTATTGTAGGAGGTTTTCGTAATGAAGACGATGAGGAAACGGTTGAATCGGACATTTTGTTTCTTGGTTGCGGGGGTTGCGATGGTAACGTCCGGCACGTTGTGGGCGGATAACTTTACGTGGGATACCGGGACAAGCGGCGCTTGGGATATTCCAAACAATTGGTTTAGCAGCACGTCTAGTGGTTTCCCGGGTTCCACTGACGACGCGACTCAGGACAATTCATTCACGTCGCACATTGAGGTAACGGGCAACCGGGAGTGCGACAATTTCACGGGCGACGGGGATTCGCCGAACGACCGCTATCTGCTGCTGAAGGCCTCGAACACGTGGACCATCGGCACGGACCTGGCTGGCAGCGGGACGTCGAAATACCTGGTGCGGATGCAGAACGGTTCGAGCGGTTCGCCCTCCACGGTCGAGGTCACC
>JAJDDQ010000043.1 GCA_029260215.1 Phycisphaerae bacterium | reverse complement strand
ACATTTGCGTGCAACACCGCTACCGGCATGTGCGACGCGACTTCGACGGTGGACTGCTCCCTGAACGACACCGCCTGCGAGACGTTTGCTTGCGATCCGATCGGTGCGAATGGCAATTGCGATGTCGTCACACCGATCGTGACGTGTCCTGCCGACACGCTTTGCGAAACATTCGCGTGCAACCCGACCACGGGTGCCTGCGACGCGACTTCGATTGTGACGTGCCCGACTGACACCGCCTGTGAGACATTTGCGTGCAACACCGCTACCGGCATGTGCGATGCGACTTCGACGGTGGACTGCTCCCTTAACGACACCGCCTGCGAGACGTTTGCCTGCGATCCGATCGGTGCGAACGGCAACTGTGATGTCGTCACGTCGATCGTGACGTGTCCCGCTGACACGCTTTGCGAAACGTTCGCGTGCAACCCGACCACGGGTGCCTGCGACGCGACTTCGATTGTGACCTGCCCGGCTGACACCGCCTGCGAGACGTTTGTGTGCAACGCCACCACCGGCATGTGCGATGCGACTTCAACGGTGGACTGTGCCATCAACGACACCGCCTGCGAGGTGTTTTCGTGTAGCCCGAACGGGGCGACCGGGAACTGCGATGCATTCGCGCCGAGGTTTGATTGCTCCACCAATGACACCGCGTGTCTCTCGTTCGCGTGCAGTGAGAGCGGCCAGCCTGGCAACTGCGATTTGGTAAGCTCCTTTTGTGGTGCCTGCTGCTCCGCGATGGGAGAATGTGTCGCAGGTATCACTGCCAGTCAATGCATGATGCAGGGTGCGGGTTCCGCATTTCTTGGAATTGGCTCAGCTTGTTTGGGTGATTCCAATAATGACGGTTTTGACGATCGTTGTGTTCCGGTAAATGTGCAGCCTGTTCCAACTGTGTCTTGGTGGGGACAATCGGTACTTCTGCTTCTATTGCTGTCGGGAATATCCATTCGATACGGTGGTCGTCGTCAGGAGCGGCTCGACCGCTGATTCCCGGACGCAGTTCGCTCCATGCATCAGCCCATTTATTGAACCCGGATTGTCGTGCATTTGCGCGCGGAGTTTTCGGTCCTGATATCGAATTCGCGCGGATGTTCTGCCATTGTTTTGTCTTGGCAATTTAGGTACCCTATCATTACCTGTGGGGGGTGGAGTCTTTGGGAGGCGTCGCACTAAATGCGGCGTGTCTCGTCGCAAGCTCACTTTGCTAAACCGGCGTCAAGGTGCCGCCGCCGGAATTCGACTCGTCTGCCGTGATGGCGGGCGAATGTGGATTTACGGATGCGCATAGCGCGTTGGACGGGGTTAAGGAATTGCTGGACTTGAGCGCGAGGTTTACGCTTGTAGGGCTGAGCGCGCTGGTGATGGTATCACTGGCGGGTGTTCGCACGAGCGCACAGCAGGCCGATTCAGGCCAATTGAATAATCTCAACCAAATCGACTCGTTGTGTCTGGAGTTGCGTAACGTGGCTACCACGGATGGACTAGGGGCCTGTCAAGCTGACGATGCACAGTGCCCGTCCGATAGCCAATGTATCGACGACAACACCGATCCTCTCGACGGCGGCGTCTGCGTCAGCCAGGCCTGCGTGGGCGTGGGTGAGGCTGTAACTGTGGACATAGAGCTAGGCCCGACCGGCGACCCTGCGTGCGGTGCGCAGGTTTTTCTTGCCTGGGATGTAAGTGCTCTGTCATTCGTAAACATGGAAGTCGATCCCGATAATGAATTCGGATCGCCCGCGCCGATTGTGAACATCGTCGATGCAGCCAACGGCACGATGGACTTGGTTGTGAGCCTCATTTCCTCGTTCCCGTGCAACGATGCGACGGGTGCGTTCGGTGGTGGAACGATTGCGCGACTGACTCTCCTCGCGGACGGTGCGTGCGATGCGAGCGGGTCGGTCTGGTTTCGCGAGCATGCGCCGCCGACTTCAGTCGGATCTGCTTTCGGCGCCATGAATCTGATCGGATGCAATGGCGATGCAACGCCCTCGGGGTCCGGAACAATCGCACAGGCTGAGTTCCCGGTGTGGGAGTGCCCGTCCAGCAGCACGGGGCATGCGTTCTGCGGAACGATCCTGCGCGAGGTTGCACTGTCGCCGATCCGCGTGACAGACGCCTGTGACGGCACATCGGCTGAAGGGCTTGAAGTTTGTGAGGTCAAGTATTTTCCGCCGTGCGAGGAAGACCTCGATTGCGGCAGGGGCGACTTCTGTGCGGGTGGACAGGATTGTGGCGACGGCGAATGCGTGCCCGATCCCGAGGCCGTCGGATTCCCGTGTCCCGGTGGCCAACCTTGTATCGGATTTTGCCGAGTGGCTGCCTGTGTGAATGGTATTTGCGATGAACCGGTCACGCCCGCCGGCGTCGATATTCAGTCGTTCGCGGAAGGGGGCGGATCGTTCCTGCCCGGTCTGACGAAGATAAGTTGCTCCTATGCCAATTCGTGCGGTTTGTCATCGAGTTGTGAGGTAGCGATTGGCAACTCGGGCATGAATGCGTTGCGTGTGGCTGTGGACCTTTCGCCGACCATGAATCCGGGTTTCGCCGACAATCCGATCGAGCGATGCATCGAATTTGAATTGAGCGATTGTGGCGGCGCTGCCAGCGAATCGTACTTTGTTTCGAGTGAAGTTGTGTTCGGTGCTCCGCTGAATGTGGCTGGGTCCGGCACGACGACGGTGGAGGTTCCGCCGGCCAACTGGTTCTGCGTGAGTGCGAACGATCCAAAGCATTCGCTGATTTCTGCCTGTCCGTTGGTGTGCGATGCTGACGGCGCGTTTGTGGCTTCGTTTCGCACACCCATGTCGATCGATCCATATTGCCATCTGCTCGTTCAGGGCAACATGAATAACGATGAGTTTGTGGACATTGTCGACTTCACGCTTTTCGCGGCGGAGTATTTCACAGTGCCGGGAGAAGATTCTCCGTGCGGCGTGGAAGGCACGCATGCCGACATCAACGGTGACAGCTTAGTCACACTGTCAGATTTTCAATTCATCGTCTTCAATTTCATGAGCGGTTCAGGCGCGCGCTGTGACAACGTGTGCAACCCGCCCTCCCCCGCGCCGAAGCCGATGGCTGAAGCCTCATCGCGCGAGCTTCGCGCGCTCGGCTTGGGCGCCTACGTGGACGCAGCCGACGTGAACAAGGACGGCAAGGTCGATGCCAAAGACGTAGCCGACTTCCTTGAGATGAACGCCGACGAAGATCCGGTGTTGGCGGACAGCTTGCGATTGGAGATACGCCGACGCGTCCTGCAACGGCGGCAGCGATGACCTCAATCTCCAGCGATTTCGCCTGCCCGCGAAATGTGCGTTAAGATGAGCGCGGTTCGAGTTTCGGAAAGCGTGAAGTCTTGATCGGAATCGCAGATGGCTGTGCCGGGTGTTTCATCGACAAATCGTCTTGCGTGCCTCGTAGTCTCCCTTGTTATTCTTGCGGCGGTTTCGGGCGGGTGTGATCGGTCGGGGACCGAAGGGCGGCGCGCGAGCGGCTCGACCACCGCGAGCGGCGATTCAACCAACCTCCTGCTCATCACGTTGGACACAACCCGGGCGGATCGCATCGGTTGTTATGGGCATGAGGCGGCGCGGACTCCGCGGCTCGACGCGCTGGCTGCTTCGGGCGCTCGTTTCGAGCATGCGTATTGTCAGGTTCCCCTGACGATGCCGTCGCACGCTTCGCTGTTGACCGGGACGTATCCGATTGCGAACGGCGTGCGCGTCAATGGCCAGCGTCTGGATGCCGGGGCAACGCCGACGCTCGCATCTCACTTCAAGAGCAAGGGGTATCGAACGGGCGCGTTCGTGTCCGCGTTCGTGCTGCACCATCGCTTTGGCTTGGATGACGGTTTTGATCTGTACGAGGATTCCGTAGGGGCGAGTGGTGGCGACACTGACGAGCACGACATCGAGCGGTCCGGCGAGCACACGTGCGACGTGGCGTTGGATTGGCTGCAATCGCAGCCGGGTTCGCCGTTTTTCGCGTGGGTTCATTTTTTCGATCCTCATCATCCCTACGAGCCGCCGCCGCCCTTTCGAGATGAGTTGGCTGATGCGTACGACGGCGAGATCGCCTTTGTGGACGCACAGGTGGGCCGTCTGATCGATTGGCTTGAGGCTGCGGGCCTGCGGGAGAATACGCTCGTGGTGGTGGCGGGCGATCATGGCGAATCGCTCGGTGCCCACGAGGAATTACAACACGGCTTATTTCTGTACGACGACACGATACGCGTACCGCTGATCATGTCCTGGCCTGGAAAGCTGCCGGGCGATCGGGTTGTCGAGGGAGGCGTTCAACTGGTCGACTCAGCCCCGACGATTCTGGACCTGTTGGGCCATGTGCCCGCTTTCGACATGGACGGTACGAGTTTCGCCCGGGCGTGGCGAACGGGTGATTGGCCTTTCGCGCCTTGCTATGCGGAATCGGAATACGCGAAGCTGAGCTTCGGCTGGGCACCGTTGCGCAGCATGCGCACGGAGCGTTGGCTCTACGTCGAAGCGCCAAAGGCTGAGCTGTACGACTATCGGGCCGATCCCGCCTGCACGGAAAATGTCATCGCCGGGTTCACGGGCGACGCTGACACATTGCGCGGGCAGTTGAATGAATGGCGATCGCGCATGAAGCCGCGTCGCGACGGCATGGCTGAGGTCGATGCTTCGGCTGTGCGCGCGTTGGAATCATTGGGCTACATCAGCGGGCCTGCGGTTTCCGATGGTGTGGACGATCTGGATCGCCACGATCCCAAAGACATGGTGGACGTGCTCAACGCGGTCATGCAAGCCGTCCACCTTCAAGGGCTGGAGCGGTACGCGGACGTTGTCGCGCTGCTGGAGCCTGTTCGCGAGCGCAGCCCGGAGTCCGATTCGATTCATCGTACGCTGGGGCAGGCGTATCTTGAGTTAAAGCGGTATGCGGAAGCAGAGGAGGCGTTCGCAGCCAGTCTGCGTCAGAACCCGAACGATACAGCCAGGCTGAGCGGTTTGGGCGAGTCGTTGTTCTACCTTCGCAAGTTCGACGAAGCGGTTTCGGTGTTCGAAGCTGCGTTGAAGATCGATGACGCGCTCGCACAAGTCCACAGTCGCCTGGGGAACATCTACGGCTCGCGCGGTAGCATCAAGCGGGCCGAACGTCATTTTGTACGTTTCGTCGAGCTGTCGCCCGAATCGCCCAACGCGCATTTCAATCTCGGCGGCCTGCGTATGTCTCAGGGGCGTTTTTCGGAGGCAGCCAATCTCTTTCGACGGGCGATCGAGATCGATCCCGCATGTCATCAAGCCCATCGAGGGCTTTGGGACGCGATGCGCCGATCGGGCGTGTCGCGCAGCGTGGTTCGTGAGATTCTCGAATCGTCCCACGATCGCAAGCCCGACGACGCGATGCTGGCTGCCCGTTTGGCGTGGGCGCTGGCTACGAGTCCGACCATCACGCAGGACGAAATCATCCGATCGCTGAAGCTGTCCGCACAAGCCGTCGAGGCCCTCGCGCGGGATGCTTATGTGCAGGACGTTCGCGCTGCCTGTCTCGCAGCCGCAGGCGATTTCTCAGCGGCGGTTGAAACCGCTCGGTTGGCCCACACGCTCGCCCAACAGCAACGCCGAGCACGCCTCACGCAGCAGATCGAAACGCACCTGCGTCGGTATGAAGCATCGACGCGATACCAGGAATAACGTGCGCCGCCCCCGCGATCCCGGACCACGTTTATGATGTCCTACGTCATGATCAGGTTGCTTTAAGGGGTGGCAACGTAAGACCGACTGTCCCGGAGGGCTGACACAGTGGCGAGCTTTGTCCAGGGGCCGCAAGCAATTCCGCAATCGTCGTCGAGGCGAACGACTGCTCCAGCAACGCCGCGGCTTCGTCAAGTCGCCTGTGCAGCGGGCAGAGATTCGTTCCGTGCGCGTCGATGCCCAGCGGACAGCGATCGATGCGTTTGATCGGGTCTATGGCGTTTACGACGTCAAGAACCGTCACATCCTTAGCTGGTTTGACCAAGGTGAATCCGCCGCCCAGCCCTCGCCTGGAATTGACCAGTCCGGCTTTGCGCAATGTCTGCAGAACCTTCGGCAAGTAGCCTGCGGGCACTTTCGTAATCTCCGCGATCGTCGGAGTTACCACGGGTTTTCCGCTGTTTTGAGCAATGGCCACGACGGCCCTGAGCGCGTATTCGGCGGTGGGCGAAATCATGGGAACGCTCCTGAATTGACTATTTGGGCCTTGACATCCAAATTGTATGAGCTATGCTCCAGGAGTCAACAGGGTATTTGGACCCAAATACACACTTTATGGCATGGAGCCTGAGTAATGCGTACGAAGCGGCTGTGGTTGGCGTTGGGAGCGGTAATCGTCGGGTCTTTCGCGGTCCTGGGGTACTTCGGAGCGGAATTGTATCGCCAGGCACCCCCGATTCCTCAGAAAGTCGTCGTGGCGGGCGGAGAGGTGCTTTTTACCGGACAGGATATTTCCGACGGGCAGAACGTCTGGCAATCGATGGGCGGTCAGGAGGTAGGCTCGGTTTGGGGGCATGGAGCGTATGTCGCACCGGATTGGTCGGCGGATTGGTTGCATCGGGAAGCGGCCTGGCTTCTGGAACACTGGGCGACACGCGAGCACGGCGGCGATTATGCCTCGTTGCACGAAGAGGTTCAGGCGTCGCTTCGGCAGCGGCTCAAGACTGAGCTGCGTACCAACAGTTACGATCCGCAGACGGGCGACCTGCTTGTCTCTGCGGAAAGAGCGGAAGCGATTCGCAACGTGGGGACGCATTATGCGAAGCTGTTCGGCGATAATGAAATGCTGGACGAGCTTCGTGATGCTTACGCCATCCCGCCGAATTCCATCAAGACGCCGGAACGTCAGGACAAACTCAACGCCTTCTTTTTCTGGGCTTCGTGGGCTTGCTCGACGAATCGTCCCGGTATGGACATCACATACACCAACAACTGGCCTGCGGAGCGCCTGATCGACAACCGTCCGACCGGCGCAATCGTGGTGTGGTCGGTGGTAAGCTTCGTGGTCTTACTTGCGGGAATCGGCGCACTGTCCTGGTATTTCGCGGTGGCTCGTGAGAAGGAAGAAGCTCCACACAGTATTCCGCAGTCGAATCCGTTGCTGGGTCTTTCGCCGACGCCATCGATGAAGGCCACGTTGAAGTATTTCTGGATTGTGACGGCGCTGATGCTCGTGCAAATAGGACTTGGTGCCGTTACCGCTCACTACGGTGTCGAGGGATCAGGGTTTTACGGTATTCCACTCGCAAAATGGCTGCCTTACGCGGTAACGCGAACATGGCACTCACAGCTTGGCATCTTCTGGATCGCGACGGCGTGGTTGGGCACAGGTCTGTTCATGGCGCCGGCCGTTTCGGGCCATGAGCCGCGGTTTCAACGCCTTGGCGTCAATTTTCTTTGGGTTTGCCTGGTAGTGATCGTGGTCGGCTCGATGGCCGGCGAATGGCTCGGTGTGCAGCAGCGGCTTGGGATGGTGGAGAATTTCTGGTTCGGTCACCAGGGTTATGAGTACGTCGATCTCGGCCGTTTTTGGCAGATATTCCTGCTGGTCGGTTTGTTTCTGTGGTTGACCTTGATGCTCCGTGCCATGTGGCCGGCGATCAGGAAACCCAACGAGAACCGCAGCCTCTTGGCACTCTTCCTGATCGCCTCCGCCGCCATCGCATTGTTTTACGGTGCGGGGTTGATGTGGGGGCGGCAAACCAATCTCGCCATTGCGGAATATTGGCGTTGGTGGGTCGTTCATCTGTGGGTCGAAGGGTTCTTCGAGGTCTTCGCCACGGTGGTGATCGCTTTCCTGTTCACACGCATGGGGTTGCTTCGTGTTTCGACTGCCACTGCGGCTGCACTGTTTTCGACGGCGATCTTTTTGAGCGGTGGCATTATCGGTACGTTCCACCATCTCTATTTTACCGGGACACCAACGGCAATCCTGGCCCTTGGTGCAACATTCAGCGCGCTGGAAGTCGTGCCGCTCATTTTGATCGGATTCGAAGCCTACGAGAGTCTTAGGCTCAGTCGCGCCCGCCCGTGGGTTTCCGCCTACAAGTGGCCTATGTATTTCTTTGTGGCTGTGGCGTTTTGGAATCTGGTTGGTGCAGGCTTGTTCGGATTCCTGATTAACCCACCGATTGCGCTCTATTACATGCAGGGTTTGAACACGACAGCTGTTCACGCGCACACCGCATTGTTTGGCGTCTACGGGATGCTCGGCATTGGGCTTATGCTCTTTTGTCTCAAAGGGAACGCCGCGCGTCAGGTTTGGCGTACACGGGTTCTGTCGTTCGCATTCTGGTCCATCAACATTGGGTTGGCGCTGATGGTTCTGATCAGCGTGCTGCCCGTAGGTCTCATGCAGACTTGGGCGAGCGTGGAGCACGGAATGTGGTACGCACGATCCGCGGAATTTCTACAGGCGGACGTGGTGGGTACCTTGCGATGGCTTCGCGTGATAGGGGACACGATTTTTGCGATCGGGATCATCGCGCTCGCGTGGTTTGTGCTTGGGCTTGTGACGGGTTGGTCTGTCGCCAAAGAAACGGAATCGGTTGTTGAAACCCCGAGAGGGTAACCAGAATTACCGGCGTCATCGGCCGGGGAAGAACGGAGAAAATCATGAGAGCCAACGAAGCAAAAGAGATTACCGTCGGAGAAATGGTTGTCGAAGAACCGGGCAGGGCACGCGTATTTGAACGCTTCGGTATCGACTATTGCTGTGGAGGCAAGATACCCCTCGCGGAAGCCTGTGTGAAGCGCGGCGTGGATATCGATGCCGTACTGGAATCGTTGCACAAGATTGAAGCCGACGCATCGTCGGAGTTTGAAGAGGATTGGTCACAGGCATCGATGACCGCTCTGGTGGATCATATCGTCGCGACGCACCATTCCTATTTGCGTGAGGAGTTTCCGCGCCTGACCAAAATGACCGAGAGGGTCGCTTTGGTGCATGGTGAACGGCACCCGGAGTTGCCGGAAGTGCGGGATGTTTTTGCGGCACTGCGCAACGAGCTGGAATCGCATATGCACAAGGAAGAGCAGGTTCTGTTCCCGATGATCAAGCAGATCGAAGCCAACGCCGCTGATGCTGCCGGTCATTGCGGGACGATCGAGAATCCGATTCGAATGATGGAGCAGGAGCACGACAGCGCCGGCGACGCTCTGGGTACATTGCGGTCGCTAACCGGTGGCTTCGCTCCTCCGGCTGACGCCTGCAACACGTACCACGTCATGCTTGACAGCCTGGCGAAACTCGAGGCCGATCTCCATTTGCACATTCACAAGGAGAACAACATCCTCTTTCCGAGGGCGATCATTGCGGAAGTACATGTGATCTAACAGTTTGTTGAAGAATGGAGGCTTACGGTGTGGCACCGGTTTTCAACCGGTGCCATAGTTGGTGTTCTTCGTGGCGATGGTTTCCCTGCCCGTGAAGACACGGGTTGCAACCCCGTGCCACACTTTTTCAACAGCCTGCTAACGCGCCCCCTCACATTGTGCGCAGTCCATCGTCCTGGCATCGCACCAGTTCAATTTCGACGGTCTTGCCGTCGATCTTAACGCTGCTCGTCGCGGCTGCTTCCAGACTGCTGTGGACGATGTCGGCAGCGAGCGTCTCGCGCGCGATGTGATCGCGGCAGACGCGGGCCGCTTCGTTGAGATCGTCGTCGTCGGTCCGCACGCTCAGCGTGATGCGGTCTTCGAGATCGAGGTTGGCCTCCTTGCGTAGCGTCTGCACGTGGCGGACGATGTCGCGGGCCAGCCCTTCGAGCTTGAGTTCGTGCGTGATGCGCTTGTCGAGCAGTACGACCGTGTTCACCTGTTCCTCGCCCGCCCAGTCGTCGCCGTAGGATTTGGAGACGATGATCGCCGCCGGCTCGACGATGTGTGTCTCGCCACCGACTTTGACTTCCACCGACAACCCGCGGGCGATCTGCTCCGCCGTCGCCTTGGCATTGACGTCGGCGAGGGCACGCGCGACGGTGCCGGCGTTCTTCCCGAACGCAGGGCCGAGGAGTTTCATGTTGCCCTCAATGGCGACCATGCACATCGACGACAGATCGTCGTCCACCACGACATCCTTGACGTTCAATTCCTCCAGAATGTGATCCTTGAACAGCTCGACGGCTGCCCGCTCGGTATCGGACGCTGGCTGAACGCGTATCATCGCCAGCGGCTGTCGCACCTTGAGCTTGGCATTGGTACGCGCAGCGCGGGCCATCGAAATAATCTTGAGCAGCGCAGCCATCCGATCGGAAAGATCGCGATCGATAAGCGTTTCGTCGGGTTCGGGATAGTCGCACAGGTGGACGCTTTCGGGGGCACCTTCAACGTGATTCGCCACAAGGTTGCGATAAATCGTGTCCGAAAGGAACGGCACGACAGGGGCAGCCAACTGCGTAAGCGTTACCAGCGATTGATACAGCGTCTGATAGGCGGCCAGTTTGTCGGCATCGCCTTCGGACTGCCCCCGCCAGAACCGGCGGCGATTGCGGCGGATGTACCAGTTGCTGAGGTTGTCGAGGAATTCTTCGATCGCGTGGCAGACCGGAGCCAGTTCGTATCGCTCAAACGCGCCGCGCACGTCGGCCACCACAAGTTGCAAATCAGAGAGAATCCAACGGTCGATGTCCTGCCGGTCCGCGACGGGCACCTGCTCCGCGGTGGGGTCGAAATTGTCGATCCGGGCGTAGTCGCAGAAGAACTTGTAGCAATTCCAGATCGACATGAGCACGCGGCGACGCACTTCGTCTGCCGGTTTGGACGTGACGCGACACAGTCGATCCCCGTCAACCGTGTGCGTGATGGTTCCGCCGTCGGCACATTGAACAGTAATCTCTTCGTCCGGGTGTCGCAGGCCGAAGGGCAGGTCCACCGTCGGCGGCTGGGCGCAGTACATCCAGCGCATCGTGTCCACGCCAAGCTGCTCCGCCGCCTCTTCGAACCAGATGGCTGTCCCGTCGGACTTGTGCATCACCTGACGATTTTCGTCGAGCACCAGTGCATGCCCCAGCAGGTTCTTGAACGGCGGACGCGGCTTCTCCTTGCCGAGTTCCATCATCGTGCTCATCGCGAGAATGGCGTAGAACCAGTTGCGGAATTGCCCGGGGAAGCACTCGGTGATCAGGTCCGCCGGCACCCATTCATTCCAGTATTCGCGATCCGTGTTGTACCGCGTCGTCGAGTAGGCCACGATGCCCGCGTCCAGCCAGGGGTTGCCCACATCGGGAATACGGCTGATGTGCTCGCCGCAAACGCACTTGATCTTCACGCGATCGACGTAAGGCCTATGCGGCGTCTGATTCTCGAATTCCGCCCAGCCTTCGACGGCTCGCTCGCGCAATTCGTCACGCCCGCCCATGACTTCAAACGTGCCGCACTTGTGGCACTCCCAGATGGGCAGTGCCAATCCCCAATAGCGCTTCTTGGAGATCATCCAGTCTTTCATCGTGGTCAACCAGTCCATCTCGCGCTCCATGCCCCTCATGGAAGCCGGCATCCAGTTGACCCGTTGGGCCATCTTCTTAATGTCGTCGCGCCAGTCCATCGAGATGTACCATTCATCGACCAGGCGAAAGACGAGTTCATCGCCGGTGCGCCAGCAGTGTGGGTAGATATGCGGATATTCCTCCGCCGCAACGAGCAGGCCCTTATCCTTCAGACTTGCGATGATCTCCTGCACGGTTTCCTTGTCCGTCGCACGCTTGCCGGTGAGCGGACCGAACCCCTCGATGAATTTTCCATCAGCGCCAAGCGGGGCGATCGCGACCATCTCGTGCTTCTTGCCCCACTTGTTGTCCACATCGCCGCAACCGGGTGCGGAGTGAACGATGCCCGTGCCCTCGCCAGCGACCACGTAAGACTCGCCCCGCGAATCCTTGCCCGGGTCGATCACACGATGCCCGTCGCGCCCACTGGCCCACCCGCGCTGGTCGGCGGGGATCAGGTCCATCGGTGCGGCGAATCCGCCCTGCTGCTGTTGTGCGGGAAGCTCATCGAAAGGCCCATCGTACGTCCAGCCGACCAGTTCCGACCCGCGCACTTCACCCTCGATTTCGTAGCCGCCATGCTCGTTGAAAATCTGGTGCAGCGTCTTCAGCTTGGGCACGTTCTTAGGCCAGGGTTGCGATCCGAAACCCTGCTTGAATTCCTTGTCCAGCCGCTTGTGATTGAGGTTGTCTTTCGCGAAGTAGTAGAGCGCGTTGTCGCGCTTGGCACGCAATTTGACATAAGTCAGATCGCCGTTGACCGCCGCCCCGACATTGGAGGTGAGCGTCCAGGGGGTCGTGGTCCAGACTAGAAGAAACTCGTTCTCCCGGTCGCGAATCGCAAAACGCACGAACAACGCGGTGTGTGCGACGAGCTTGCGACCCTCCGCGATTTCCATATGCGAATACGCACAGCCCGCCCGGCCGGACCACGGCATCACGTCCGTGCCTTTGTAGAGAAAGCCCGTTTCGTGACACTTCTTGAGGAACGACCAGATGGTGTAGTTGTTGTCGTCCGACATCGTGAAGTAGGAATCGTCCCAGTCCATCCAGTAGCCGAGACGCTTGGACTGCTCCGCCTGAACGGCTGCGTATTTGTGCACGCGCTGCTTGCACGCTTCGGTAAACGTATCCAAGCCGATGCGTTCGATGTCGGCCTTCGTGCTGAGGTTAAGCTGCTTCTCGACCTCGATCTCCACCCACAGACCCTGACAGTCGAAACCGTTCTGGTAACGGCAATCATGGCCCGCCATCGCGAAGTAGCGGTGAAACGCATCCTTGTAGGTGCGACCCCACGCGTGATGAACGCCCATAGGGTTGTTGGCGGTGATAGGCCCATCGAGGAACGACCACTTCTTCCTCCCGCGATTCTTCGCGCGGAGTTTCTCGAAGATGCCCTCGTCGGACCAGAACTTGAGGATGCTGCGCTCCAAAGCCGGGAAATCGGCTCGGGCGACCACTTTATCAAACGACATCAATAGCTCCCGAATGACGCCGAAACAGGCGTCGAATCCGGTACTATACGTAGTTCCGCGTCAAAGGTGAACCCAGCCCTCGCCAACCGATTCCTGAAGAGTGCATGACAGTTCCGGCGGTGCGGTAGTCGATTGGAGCTGCTCCGGTGCGTGTGCCCGAAATCAAAGCTCATGGAGAGAATCGGAAATCCCGGAGATCGTTGGAGTCAATTGCCCGGAAGAGCGACGCGCTCTGTACGCGCCCAAAGCAGGGTTCCGAAAATCAGCACCAGGAGCATCAGCCCCACGGTCCCCCACTGAGAGGCAGCCGGCACGGAAACGCTGCACTCGTCGGGTTCGCTGTCCATGTTCGCGTCGGCGGAAGTACCGTCGGCGATGTCGCACACGTCGGAGACGCCGTTTCCGTTGCAATCCAATCCGGGGGCCAGATTCTCAACGATGACCGAAGAACCGGAATTGCAGATCGGCATCGCACGGCAGAACTGGTCATCGCCCGGAACGCCCGCCAACACGGAATCCGCGTGAATCGCGACAGAAGCCCCCATCCGGTCCCCGGCAGACGAAGCCAAAATCGTATTCACCAGCGTCCACGCATTCCCCACGCCCTGAAACAGGTAGATCGCGCCCGCATCACACCCAACGCCGCCGCCGCAGAGCGCATCGTCAGCCGGCGCACCGACGGCGACGAAATTGCAACCCACGGCGATCGATTCCCCGAATCGGTCAAAACCGGGATTGGCGAGTGCCAGACGCGCTTCCTGGGTCCATGTTTGGTTCGCCTCGCGTCGAAATACGTAGGCTGCTTCACAGGGATTGACCTCGGAAACTTCGCAAACGGTCCCGACCGCGATCAAGTCGTTGCGAATCGAAACGGAGGCGCCGAAGCGATCCAGTGTGGCAATATCATCGGGTATGAGTTTTGCCTCAAGGGTCCATGATTGGCCGCCGTTGCGCCGGAACACGTGCGCCGCTCCGGTTAAAGGTCCGACGGCACTGAGTTCGCCGACGGCTCCGACGATCAACCGGTCGCCATCCAGCGCAACCGCGTTTCCGAACCCGCCGCCGTTGTCGCCCGTTACTTTCTGCGATTGTACCCACGGGCCTGGGGTGTTTCCTTCAAACACGTAGGCTGCACCCGCGAAAAAATCGTGGCCTGGTGCGCCGATGAGAATCGCACCGTCGGTTGCGGCCACGGAGGCGCCGAATCGATCCTGGCCGACGGTGTCCATGCCGACGAGTCTTGCCGATTGTTGCCATTGCGTCGCGGTGACTCGCTCGAAAACATAGACAGCCCCGGAATTCGCGCCGGCTTGGGCGTGGAACGGCGCTCCGACGAAAATGGTTTCTCCGTCCGTGGCGACGGACGCGCCGAAGGATGTTCCCGCCGAGGCGTCGTCGGCGACGATTTTCTGTCGAAACACCCAGTCGCCCGTCATCGACTTGCTGAAGACGTAGACCGCCCCCGAATTGCCTCCGGCGTGATCATCTCCAGGGGCGCCAACGACGAGCACATCGCCACTGATCGCAACGGATTGCCCGAAGTTGGCAATGACCGGCAAATCGTCCGGCACGAGGAAAGTCCGGGGAACCGGCCCGGCCGCCGCATCGCAACCGAGCGTGCTCAGCGCGCAAAACAGCCCGGTGATGCGGAACAAAACGACGCCAATTGAATCTCGGTTTTTCATGATCAGCGACCCCCCTCGCATGTTCTTATGGCCAAGGTCCGAATAAAAATCAATAGGGAGTATAGCAAACACAGCGATTGGTGGCGGGAACGATGGGGCGAGGTTGCGATCGTGCGGGCCTGTGCTAAAAACGCGGGATGCGAGTTTTTCTGACATTTTTGATCGCGGTCGGTTGTGCGGGGTTTGTTGGTGGCTGTGCTGCGACGGGGGCGCGGACGGCTCAATCGCAACGCTCCGCCGAAGTGATTTCACTGCTCGGTCAACAGTTGGACGGTCCGCCGCCCGGTGCGGATGTCGCGAAACTGGAGTCCGAACTGGCCGAAGCGCGTGCGCGGCTGGCGGAAGCCCCGCAAGACCCCGCGCGCATCGTGTGGGTCGGTCGGCGGCTTGGCTATCTGTGGCGGATGAAAGAAGCCGTGGCGGTGTTCACGGGCGGAATTGAGCAGCATCCGGAATACGCACCGTTGTACCGGCATCGAGGCCATCGGTTCATCAGCATGCGCCGATTCGATGAGGCGATTGCGGATTTCGAGACGGCTGCGACGTTGATCGAGGGTGCGCCGGAAGTGATCGAAGCCGACGGCATGCCCAACGCGCGCAACATTCCGTTGACGACGATGGCGTTCAACGTGTGGTATCACCTCGGCTTAACCCGTTATCTGAAAGGGGATTATGATGCCGCGATGGTGGCTTTTCGGAATTGTCTGACGCATTCGCGCGGGCTGCACGACAACATCGTGTCCGTTGTGGATTGGATGTACATGACGCTGCAACGGGCCGATCGCGGGCGGGAGGCAGATGCACTGCTTGGCCTGGTGCGCGAGAAGATGAACATCATCGAGAACTTCGCCTACCACCGTCGGCTGCTGATGTACAAGGGGGTGATCGCCCCAGATGAATTGCTCGATGTTGAATCGGCTTCTGCGCTCGATTTGGCTACGCTTGGCTTCGGGCTTGGCAATTGGCACTGGTGTAACGGGCGGCGAGATCGCGCTCGGGAGATTTGGCGCAAGGTGGTGGCGGGTCCGTATTGGCCTGCGTTTGGGTACATTGCTGCTGAGGTTGATCTTTACCGCCAGACCGATCGCTGAGCGCCGTGATGCATAAATGTGGTTTTTTTGAGCCGCCGGACCGGTGCTGCCTGCTCGTGTCGCACGCGACACGGCTAAGCAGGGGTGTGGCGGTTTTTTGCGTTTGCAAAACAGGTTGAAGACGCGCGACGGGTACGGATTACAATTTGCTACTGATTTTCTTGTTGAATAGGTCCGACAGTTGTCGTAGGATACCTCCGACAGTTGTAGGAGAAGCGGAGTAGGCTGGAAATATGGCCAAGCGTCAATACGAACTAGGAACGGCGGAACTTCAGATCCTGCGTGTTTTGTGGAGCGCGGGGCCTTGTACGGTGCGCGACGTTTTGGAACGTCTGCATGAGCAGGGTCGCAAGTTGGCGTACACGACGGTGCAGACCTTTTTGACGCGGCTGGAGCAGAAGGGATTCGTCCAGAGCGACAAGACGGGTTTGGCGTATGTTTTTGAGGCGACGCTTTCGCGGACGCGGTTGCGGAAGTCGCGGGTGAAGTCGCTGGTCAGTCAGTTGTACGACGGTGCGGCTGCTCCGCTCGTGTTGCAGTTGATCCGCTCGGAACAGTTCACGAAAGACGAGATACAGAAGCTGCACGCGTTGATCGACGAACTCGATCAGACGGAAACGGATTCTGACTCTTAATCGGGAGATTCGGTGATGGGCGATTGGGTATCGCTGGCGACCGAAATCTTATGGCGAAATACGCTGGGCGCTGTGCCGTTGATTTTGGCGGTGCTGTTGATCTGTCGTTTCGTGCCGTGCAGGCCTACGACGCGTCACAGTTTCTGGCTCATCATTCTGGTCTGGTTTCTGGTTGCGGCGGCTTTGCCCACGTCTGATTTGATCGGCAGGTATATTCCGGGGCCGACGGCGCGTTTGGACCACGAATTGACGGAACCCGGGGAATCGCAGGAGATTCGCGAGTCTGGTTTGAGCAAAAAGGCGGCGCACGCTGATGCGCTTTTGCCCGACTTGCCGGCTGACGACATCAAGCGGATCGTGGCTCGGGTTCCCACAGAAAAAGGGCTGTTTTCGCGACGGAACGCAGGCCGACAGACTCCTTCGGTAACTCGCCCACGGGCGGGTCGGTTCGAATCGCGGTCGCGGGAAAGGCTCGCCCAGGCGCCGCGATCGGTCAGGCCCGCTCTGGGCGAGTTCGTTGCGGATGACTCCGCAGTAAAGTCTCGGCCTCCATCGCCTGCTCAACCGTCGCCGGAGGGTCGGGACGATTCGCCAATCGTGGCTGCTCGGGAAGCTTCGCCGCCTGTTTTTCTCCCTATCCCATCGAGCCGTACGCACATCGATGAACGGGATACCGAACCTGAAGACAACACAATGCTGGCACACGCGACGCGACAGATCGCGGGCGAGCCGCGTTGGGTGATACGTGATGATTTCGCAGGTCCAACGACCGAGGCTGCCTCGAACGTTGTTTCTGACGAGTCACCCCCGCAACTGCAAGCGAAGGCACCATCCCCGCCGGTCGTTGACGCAGAACGTGTGCAACCGGCGGTGGTGTTGGGTTGGCGCGTGCGGGCGTCTGAAGCGTGGGGCTCGTGGGTGGCGGGGTTCGCGTCTTTGCGGGTTGTGCTCGGCGGGTTGAAGCCGCTCCCGTCCGGCGTGTGGTGTCTTGGCGCGTTGCTTTGTGTCTTGTCGGCGGCTGTTCGGATGGGCATGTTCCGCCGCCGGATGCGCTTGGCGAGACCTGCGCCGGAGTCGGTACGTCGCCTGGTCAGAGATTGTGCGAATGGTTTGGGTATGCGTCGCGTGCCCGAGACGCTGATGACTTCCGAGCGTGTGTCGCCGATGGTGTGGTTTGGCGGTCGTGTTCGCCTGATTCTGCCGGAAGCGCTCTGGCGAGACCTGGATGCGGATGGTCGTCGTGCGGTGGTGTGTCACGAGTTGGCACACATACGCCGGCGGGATCATTGGGTGAATTGGCTTCAGTTGTTTGTGATGGCTTTTTACTGGTGGAACCCGCTGGTGTGGTGGGTGCGCCGCCGTTTGAATGAAGAGGCTGAGTTCTGCTGCGACACGTGGGTGACCTGGCTTTATCCCCGTCACCGTCGTGCGTACGCGGAGGCTTTGTTGATAACGAAAGAGTTCGTCACGACGGCGTCGCAGCGGACGCCGGTGACGGGCATTGGTGTGATGACTGGGCGGGCCGCCCGATTCGCAAGGAGATTGAAAATGGTGATGACTGACACACGACGACCGGGGTTTTCGGCTTCCGGTCTGGTTCTTGCACTGGCGCTTTGTGCAGCCGGCTGGATTGCGACGCCCGCGCTTTCGTGTCCGAAACACAAGAAATCGAAGCAGGTCGTTCCGCAAGCGAAGACGCTTTTGAAATACGTCGCACCGGACGCCACGCCGTTGCCCGAGCCGATGCCGCAGTACATTTTGAATTCGCAGCCGCGATTCGCGCCGGTGCCGGTTGTCGTTGGCACGGTAGCGCCGCCGGTTGCGATCCTCGTCGATGATCCGCGATCGGACGGAATCGACCGTGAGCTGGCGGAGCTGGATATGCAAATCGCCCGCCTGAATACGCAGATGGCGGAGATTCGACGAAGCTTGGCCAGCGCCAAACGATCAGCGTCGCGGGCGGGCCGCGGGCGGGTGCAACCCAGGTCGTCGCGTGGACGGAATCCATTGGCCCCTTCACGGCCAAGTACGACGATCGTGATTGCGGACAGCGAAAAAACATGGCGTTCATACATGATTGCGAGCGGCAAATTGGAAGGCCTCACGAAACTCATGTCGCTGAACAGCGTCCCAATCATGATTCGACCGGGCGACGGTGAGATTGAGGTACAAGGCACACCGTTCGAGCACGCCGTATTTGATGCGTTCGTGCGCATGATCGGCAACGGCGAGCAAGAGTACAAATCGTTCGCGCTGCCGTCCGACAAGCTCGAAGCCATGAGCGAACTGATGGTGCGCAGCGACGTGCCGATCTACGTCAGCCCTCAGGACGATCACATTCGTGTAAACGGCAACGAGCTTGAACAACTGATCTTCGGGGCGTTCGTGAACATGATAAACCCCACAGGCCAACGTCACGCTCAAGGCGAGACGCATGACAATTTGTTCGGTCGCTCGGGCGTGGTCCAGAAGCGACTTCGCACCAGCACTGAGGGAGAGATGGCTAAGTCCGACATTGTCAATGAACGCTTGCGCGCGGAGAAGCTTAAGATAGAAGTGGAACAGGACAAGCTGAACAACTTGCAAAAGAAAAAGCAGCGTGAGATGGAGACACTCAGACAACTCCAGCGCCGTGGCGTGATCGGCGGTCAGGTCGACATGCGGGATGCCGAGGCGGACGATTCGTCTGCCCCGTCCGTGCTCGAACAAGTCGCCCGGGCGGTCATGAGCGCGAGCGTCGAAACGATGCAGTCAACGCCCGACGCGGGCGCCGACCGTTAGTGCTTTGTCAACCCTAAAACGACGGGTGGGTGCCCCACCTCTTCAGAGGTGGGGAAGTCGAAAAGCCCTTGGATTCGACTTTCCCACGGCTAAAGCCGTGGGGCACCCGACTCATCAATTGAGTCGTGACAATGCATTAGTCGGATTCCGTTGCTTTCCTGATACAGTGCCTTCGTCCGGCGGGCTGCGCGGTCTGTCAGCCCGCCGGAAATGGGCTTCCGAAACAATCAACCACAGCATCTCGCAAGGGTAACCATTATGTGTGCGATCCGTTTCGCTCTGCGCGCCGCCTGTCTCGCGATACTCGCGTTATCGGTCACAACTCAAGCCGGTACGCCCGAAGAACAAGCCGGCTCGAAAGAGGCTGCTCGACGATCACTGCAAAGCGGAAACGGGTTTCTCAACCGAGGCCTGCACGATCTCGCCATTGAGGAATACCGCCGTTTCCTCGACGCATTTCCGGATGATAAACAGTCGCCCACCGCACGTTACGGCCTGTCTGTCGCGGCGTTTCGTCTCGAACGATACGCGGAGGCTGCGGTGCAGTTGGAGCGACTCGTGCGTCAGCCTCGATTCGAATTCGCAGCCGAGGTCGGCACGATTTTGGGCAGATGTCGGGCCTCGCTTGGGGAGCATGCAAAGGCTGCCGCCGCGTTTGAGCGCGTGGTCAAAAAGTACAGCGAGCACGCGCTGGCCGACGATGCAGCCGCTGGTTTGGTTGAGGCGTTGTACCGCGCCGGTCGTTATAAAGATGCCGCCCGGCGATCGCGTCTTGTAGGCGAGCATTGGCCTGAAAGCCCGCTCCGTTCTCGCATCGATTATTACGGCGGGTTGGCGGAGATGGCGGGCGGCAATTACCAAGCCGCTGCCGATCGCCTGCTGAAGCTGGCGGACGGGGCTGCGGACGACGAGTACGCGCAACGGTCGCAATTGTTGGCCGGCCAATGTTTGCATCAATTGAATCGGCCTGCCGACGCTGCCCGCTACTATCGTCGCGTGATTGCGCGGGGAGACGCCACGGACACACCGCAAGCGTTGCTGGGATTGGCGACGATCATTCACAACAGCGGGGATGGTGCTGAGGCGGCGAAGCTGATGGACCGTCTGCTTGGCGAGTTTGCCGATGCCGACGTGGCTCATTCCGCGCGACTGCTCCGCGCCCGGATTTATTGGGACGCGGGGCAAAACGCAGAGGCCATGACGTTGCTCGATCGCGTCGCACAGGAATCGCTGGCGCTCGCGGATCAGGCTGCGTACTGGCAGGCCAAGTGTCGCTTGCGCGAGCGTGATTTTGTTGAAGCGGCTGACCGGTTGGACCGCGCCATCGCGAAATACCCGGACAGCATTCTTGCGGCTGAGATGCATTACGATCGCGGGGTAGCGCTTGTGCGCGGGGAGACGTTGGAGGCGGCGGTGTCTGCGCTCAAAGACTATCTCGATCGATTCACCAATCACGCGCTGGCCGACGACGCTCAACATCTGTTGGCTGCGACATTGCATCGGCTTGGCGACTTTGGCCAAAGTCTCGATGCCTGTTCGGAATATCTCGGGCGGTTTCCGAAGGGTGGGCATGTCGCGGCTGTACGGTTTCTGGCGGCGGAGAATGACTTTCTTCGCAACCGGCTTGAAGACGCGATCAAGAGTTACCAGCGATACCTGAAGAAACATTCCGAAAGCGAGCAGGCTGGCAAGGCCCGCTACCGCATGGGCATCGCGATGTACCGCCTGGGCAGGACGGAGGGCGCTGCCAAGCAGTTGGCCACCGCCGCCGAAGTCTTGGGCGACAAGCCCGCATACGCTTCGATGTACTTCGCGCTTGGAGACATCAGTTTCCAAAAGGCCGATTGGGAAGAGTCCGAAACGTACCTGCGTCGCTTTGTGAATATCGCACCGAACGGGGATTCATTGAAGGACGAATCGCCGGCTGACGACGACGCATGGCTGATGATCGGCATCTCTCGGATGCGACAAAGCCGACACAAAGAGGCGATCGAAGCGTTCGATGTGATTATCAATCGTTTCGAGAACAGCGAGCATCGCTTGCAGGCGATGTTCGAGCGCGGGCAATGCCTGTCGGCGCTGAATCGTTTTGCGGAGGCCAAGAAATCGTTCAATCTTGTCCTGACGCAATCGCCGGGGTCGTTGTTCGAACCGCACGTGCGCAATCACCTTGGCACCATCGCCCTGCGCGAGAAGCAATTCGATGTCGCCGCCGGACATTTCGATCAGATGGCGATGGCTATGACCGGCAAGAGCAAAGAGGCTGGCGACGCACTGTTGTTTCAGGGACAGGCGTTGCTGAGTGCGAACAGGTTCGCTGAGGCAGAGAAAGTTTTCGACAACCACATCGATCGCTACGGCAAGTCCGCGCGTGCCAATGAGGCTCGCGCCCAACGCATTGTCGCCCTCGCCCGGCAGGACCGGCACGAAGACGTTCTGGCAGCCGTCAAAAAGCTGGAAAAACGCGGGTTTGATGAGTTGGACGACGCACTGGCTGCGGCGGTTCTGTACGAAAAGGCGTGGTGCGCGCGCAAGCTCGGAAAGACCAAAACGGCGCAGCGATCGTACCGGGAAATACTGGATCGGCACGGGCGCGAGCAAGTGTCCGTCTACGCGTCAGCCGACCTGGCTGGTATGGAAATGGAAGCGCGGCGGTTTGAGGCTGCGTACGGGTTGCTTCAACGATTGATGTCGAACACAACCGGCGTCCCCGAAGGCATTCGCGAGCAGGCGATGTATCGGCTTGGCGTCTGCCTGTTCGAATTGAAGCGTTTTGACGAGTCTGCCGTTCGCCTGGAGGAATTCCTCAACGCGTTCCCGGCGAGCACGTTGGCTGCGTCAGCCGGTTATTTTTGCGGTGAATCTCTGTACAAGACAAACGCGACACAACGTGCCCGAGTGCATTTTCAGCGCGTGACGGAGCGATACGCCGCCGACCCCGCCTGTCCAGCCGCCCTGCTTCGACTCGGTGAGTGTCAGGCCTCTGCCCAGGAGTGGGCCAAGAGCGAGGAAACATTCACGCGATATCTCGACCACTTCGCCGATCGCGACCTGTGGTTTCAGGCACAGTTCGGATTGGGTTGGGCACGCGAAAATCAGAGACGGTACGACGACGCGATCAAAGCCTACAAACCGGTAGTCGAGCGTCATCAGGGGCCGACGGCGGCGCGGGCACAGTTTCAAATCGGAGAGTGCCTCTTCGCGAGAAAGCAATACAAAGACGCGGTTCGCGAGCTGATCGGCGTGGACATTCACTACGGCTACCCGGAGTGGAGTGCGGCTGCGTTGTTTGAGGCGGGGCGATGTTTCGAAGAGCTGGGCCAACCTGTCGAAGCGCGCAGGCAGTTTCAGGAAGTCGCGAGCCGGTTTTCCGAATCGAAGTGGGCCAAGCTGGCAGGCAAGCGACTGGAAGTCGTGTCCGCCGGCGGGTTGCCGGGGCGTTGAACGTGTCAAACGTGTGGCACCGAATGCACATTAAGTCGTGAGATTGAAATAGAGGAGTTCGCCCGATGATGATTCCAGGTGCAGTGGCTATCTGTGCTTCAATTTTAGCGCAGGCTGACACCGGTTCGACCGCTTCGGGCGAGTCAGCCAACATGTCGTTGCAGGTGCAGTCGGTCTGGGATTTCGTGCTCAAGGGCGGCCCAATGATGGTGCCGATCCTGCTCTGCTCGCTTATTGCGATGGCGGTGGTGGCGGAGCGCATGATGACGCTGCGGCGCTCGAGCGTCATTCCGCCGAAATTTCGGGACGGGTTGGAAAATGTCTTGGCCGAAGATGGCCTCAATCGCGATGACGCGATCGAGTATTGCCGCAAGAACGGCAGTTGCGTGGCGAGCATTTTCGCGACGGCCATCAAACGCCTCGACGAACCGGTCGAGCTTCTCGAAAAACACATCACCGACGCTGGCGAACGCGAAGTGCTCAAGCTGCGACGATACCTCCGCCTGCTCATGGTCATCGGAGCGATCGCGCCCCTGATGGGCCTGCTCGGTACGATTTTCGGGATGATCGAAGCGTTTCAAACGGTGGCCACCTCCGGCGAAGCACTCGGCAAAACGGAACTGCTCGCCAAAGGCATTTACGAAGCGATGATCACAACAGCCGCAGGCCTGCTGCTCGCGATTCCAGTGCTCGTCGCCTACCACGGTGTGAGTGCGAAAATCGATTCGCTCGTGCTGGAGATTGATCTCATGACCGTCGATTTCATCGAAACGCACGGCCGATCCGGCAGCACGCGCCCAAGCGACCCTGAACCCACAGGACAGAACGGCCAATCGCAGAAAGAGTCGTCCGAAGTTCATTCCGAACCGGTGACGGCCTAGTGCTACGACATAGATCGATTGGTGAGTCGGGTGGCACGGTCTGGCGCAGCCAGGCCGTGGGAACCTGTAGCAACCACGGCCTCCCGGCTACGCCGGCAGATCGTGCCACCCATCAAGTGACATGCGCTAATGCACTAATGCTTCGCCAATCGGAGGAACCCCGAGCATGTTGATCAAGAACAACGCAGAAGGCACACCGGTGATGGCCATCGAACTCACACCACTCATCGACATGGTGTTCCTGCTTTTGATTTTCTTCCTGGTCGCGACCACGTTTCAAAAGAACGAACGCGAAATGCAAATCGCACTGCCCTTCGCGTCGTCTTCCGGCCCGATCAGCGGAGCGTTACGCGAGATTATCGTGAACGTGGATGCCGACGGTGGCATCGTGGTCGCCGGCCGGCGCATGGAGACGGACGAGCTGCGCGACATGATCGTGCAGGCTGTCCGCAACAACCCCGAGCAAAAAGTAACCGTGCGCGGCGACCGCGGCACGGTCTACGCAAACATCGTGCGCGTGCTTGACGTGTGCAAGGGCGGCGGCGTGCAGGAGCCGTACCTCGACACCGTTCTCGAACCCTGATCGTGACCCCGGTCTCAATGTGCCAAAAGGCTGACTGACTTGAAGAAGTACGCACTGCTCATCCTGATTCTCGCAACCACCGCGGCTGTCACGACAGCGTGGATGCTTCGGCCTCGCACCGTCCGCGTCTATACCGATGGCGAGACGATTCGCGAATCCACCGATCGTGTCGAGCCGCGCGATGTGCTCTGGCAACCGCCGACACGCCTGCCCGACACGATCAACTCGACCATAGACGACTACGAGCCGCGCATCTCAGCCGATGAATCGACGCTCTTTTTCGTACGCGGCCAAGCAGGGCAAAACGCGGATATCCTCTTCACAGAACGCACGATTGACGGTTGGTCCGAGCCGAAGCCGGTAAACGGCATCAACACGGAATACGAAGAACTCGGCCCGCAACCGTCTGCCGACGGAAAGTCGCTGTACTTTTACTCGGATCGTCTCGGAGGTGAAGGTGGGTACGATCTGTGGGTCGCACATCAAGGCCCAAGCGGCTGGCACGAACCGCTCAACCTCGGGCCTAACATCAACAGCCCGTTCAACGAATACGGGCCGGCATTGTCACCCGACGATGGTGTGCTCTATTTCGCATCGAATCGCCCGCGACCGGACGACGGGCGACAACCCGATCCCGAAGCCTGGCCCGCGACCGTCCGCGAGGACTTGTTCCATCGCGATTACGATCTCTACGCAGCCGTGCTAACCGGTGCAGGCCCCGGCGAAGCGGAAGCGATTCGCGCGCTGAACACGCCGTACAACGACGGCGCACCGGCCGTCAGCCCGTTCGGTGATTTTCTCTACTTCGCTTCCGACAGGCCCGGCGGAGCGGGCGGTTTCGACCTGTATCGAGCGCGCCGTTTCGATGGGAAACACATCGATGTGGAAAACCTGGGCGTAACCGTCAACACGCCCGCCAACGAACTCGACGCAGGACTGCTCATGGGCGGGTTCGGGCTTTACTTCAGTTCGGATCGATCAGCCACCGCATCGGACGGGCCGACCGTCGAGCGAAATCGCTACGACATTTTCTACAGCGCGTCGCGCGAGGTTTTCGTACAAAGCGAAACCGCTGCACCGGGGATCGACTGGGCAGGCTGGTGGGATGCCATCGGAATCAATCTGCTTTGGCTGCTCCTGCTGCTTCTTGCTGCGCTTGCGCTGCTGGCACTATGGCGAGAGGCCCGCGATCGTCGATTGAGCTTACTGGTCAAGTGCCTCCTTCTGTCACTCCTGACGCATCTGATGCTGCTGCTCCTTTTCGCGTTTTGGGAAGTGTCAGCCGGCATCGCCGATTCGCTGCGTCACGGGGGCGGGACGCGCGTCGTGCTGGCTTCTCCGGTGCAGGCGGGTGAAATCACAGGACAAATTCGCGGCCGACTGACGGATGTGGAGACGCCCGAATTCGCCGAGACCACAGACACGCGCGTCGAGCATGAACTCAACCACGACGCCCCGGCGTCGACGGTGCAACTGACTGTTGACCGCGCTCCGATCGATTTCTCCAAGCGAATCGAAACGGACGCATCCGCACGCGAGTCAGCCCCAGCTATTGACCTCGCCGACGCACGCACCGCGATGCTTGAAAACGACCACAGACCGACGGAACCCGCCAAGCCGGTTGACCTGGTCTTACCGTCGGAGGGCGATCGAAACACAGTTTCGGAAACCGTCGAATCGGATCGCCCGATCGCCGATATTCCGGCTTCGCGATCAGCCGTTCGCGCGGCTGAGCCTGTTCAGCCGATCGATTCAACGCGAAGCCCCGAGGCGATCATCGACCGTTCCAGAATCGAACCGGACGTCCCGTTTACCGATACGGTTGCATCGCGTGAAGCGCCCGCCCCGCCAGCCATGCCGACAATCGCGACGGTTTCAGCACAAGCACCGCTATCTCGTTGGAAAAACGATTTTCGCATACCGAACGCGAATCAGGCTGAACCACGGATCGCACAGACTGAACCCGAAGCCGGAGTTACGGCTACCGCTTCGCCTGATTCACCCCGTTCGCCGGCATTGTCCGCGTCAAACGAAGCGCACGTGACTATTCCAATGGCCGCCGTCGCGCCGGTGTCACCGTCTGGCACGAACGAGCAGGAAACCAGCGTCGCCAATTGGCCCGATGCGCTGGCCGATGCACAAACGGCAGCACCGTGGCACATCCCCCTGCCAAAGAAGGATGCGACCGATCCGGCAGCCAATATCCAACTCGACCTGCCGGAAGCGATTTCCAACGTCGAGCGAGCGATGGCCGACGGTGCTCAGCCATCGCATTCGGTGGCTAAGCGATTCGACAGCGTGCGTATGGATTCGCCCGTGCTCGATCTGACGGATACGCCGCCGCCGTCGCAAGTTCACATCGATTCCGCGATCCGTCCCGCGAATCCAACCGCAGCGGACACGTCTCTCGTCGACGCGCTTCCTGAGGACGTTGTCGCCCACGCTTCGTTCGCCCCGTCGCCAATGCTCTCGGAATCTCTTCTGCGCGTCCGCGACATCAACGAACCCGCGCAGCCAGCCGACTCCGCGATCTTCGACGGGCTTCGCCTGCCGCAGGAAACCTTCGCACACGACAACCCGTTCGCCCTCCGCCAACCCGAAAAGCGCGAGCAGACATTGGAGGAAATCGGCGGCAACGATCAGACCGAAGAGGCTGTGCGCCGCGCGTTGATCTGGCTGGCGAACCATCAAAGCCCCGACGGTCGATGGGACTCCGCCGAGTTCGACGCCACTTGTGACCAATGCGACGCCCCGAGCGAGATCGACGTCGATGTGACAACCACGGGTCTTGCGACGCTGGCGTTTCTCGGTGCGCATCACACACATATTGACGACGGCCGTTACGCACAAACCGTGAGCCGCGCCCTCGATTGGCTGCTCGAACATCAGGCCGACGACGGTAATCTTGGCGACAGTGAATCCATGTACAGCCACGGAATCGCAGCGCTCGCATTGGCGGAGGCATTCGCGATGACCGGGGACGTGCGTTTGCTTCATCCGCTTCGTAGAGCAGTCGCGTTTATCGACAGCTCGCGCAACCGTCGCACCGGCGGATGGGGCATCGCCCTGGATCAGTCAGCCGACACTTCCGTAACCGGGTGGCAGGCGTTGGCACTGCATTGCGCCCGCGCGGGCGGCATCGACGTGCCGTTCGCGTCGTTCCAGTCCGCACGCGATTGGCTGAAGAACGCGGCAGCCGGTCGGCATGGCGGGCTGTACGCCTACGAACCCGGCAGCACACCCACCGCCGGCATGACGGCTGAGGGCCTGTTCGCACAAAGTCTGCTGGGGCGATCGCCGACCGACCGGCGTACACACGAAGCCGTATCGTTCATCATGGACCGGTTGCCGGAGTGGGAAACGTCAGCCGACACCTACTATTGGCACTTCGCGACGCTCGCTTTGCACCAGATCAAAGGGCCTGCGTGGCAACGCTGGAATGACGCGCTGACTCGGGAGTTGCTCGCCCATCAGCACAAAGACCAAAAACGCTCCGGCAGTTGGGATCCGTCCGACGAATGGTCCGGCGTCCACGGTCGCGTCTACCAAACCGCGTTGAACACCCTGACGCTCGAAACCTATTACCGCTACCCGCCGATGCAGGCTCAGCCGGACATGGAAGACGCGATGGGCGTTGTACGCGGCCGCGTCACCGATGCCGATACAGGCCAACTGCTGTACGGAGCCGTCGTCCGTCTGAATCTGCCCGGCGAGGAACCACTCGAAGTCCGATCCGCCCGCGACGGTGTGTATATTCTGTTCACGCCCGAGGTTCCGGACTATTTCGCGCTGTCCGCGTACCACGAAGGCTACGTCCCGAGGACAGCCAACATATCAGCCGCAGATGTGGAGGGGCGTACCTTTGAAGTCGATTTCGCGCTCGATCCCGCACGCGAGGACATCATCGCCATCGAGACCGTTCCCGATGTACACCATTTGGGCAATGATCGCTTCGAGGGGCGGGTCAACAGCCAGTTTCAAAAGGAGTCCGAAGGCCGAGTCTACGAAGCCACCTTCACGGTCCCAGCCGAGCCGCTTCAGTCGGGCAACGCGCCGGCGGAGTTGCGTATCATGACCAAGGGCGTGCAATGCCCGCACCGCATCTACTTCAACGGGAGGCGTTTCGAAACTTTGCAGGAATCCCCAAGGGACGGAAGTTTCGGTGAATTCGCCATCCCCTTCGACATCGCACTGCTGCACGCAGGCCCAAACGTCATCGTCATCGAAGCCGTCAGTTGCCGTGGCGATCTGGACGATTTCGAGTTCGTAAACCCGCGAATCCACATAGCACCCTGAGCCAATAAGAAAACCACCGACGCGGATACGCCGGTGGTTCGTCAATCGTTTCTGATATCGAGCTTCGCCGGAAGCGAACTACGCTTCGATCTTGTCGATCTTCACGCGCAGGTAGCGCTGGCGATGGCCGGTCTTGCGACGCATGTTCTTACGCCGCTTGAACTTATAGATGTAGATCTTCTGGCCCTTGATCTCGCCCTCGATCGACGCGGTGACTTTGGCACCTTCGACGTAGGGTTGGCCTATCTTGCTTTCCGCGCCGTCGCCGACCATGACCACCCTGTTGAATTCAAAGGTCGTCTGCCCCTCTTCGAGGTCGTGACGTTGAATCTCCAGGGTATCGCCCTCCTGGACCTTATACTGATGCGAACCGTCCTCAATCACCGCGTACACGTGGAAACTCCAGCCAAGGGCCAATGCCTGTCAATCGACGCGCCCGCGGGCATCGCCGCAGCGCAAGACCCGGGATTGTCGCGATTTCACCACTAACCGTCAACCCCGTCAGGAATGCTTGATTTCAGCGATCTCAACCGTTAATTCCAGTTCGACCGCCGCGTTCAGAGGTAATTCCGCCACGCCGACGGCGGCTCTGACGTGTTTGCCGGCGTCGCCGAAGATTTTGGCCAACAGGTCGCTGGCTCCGTTGGCGACCTTGGCCTGATCCGTGA
This sequence comes from Phycisphaerae bacterium, assembly GCA_029260215.1. GTDB lineage: Bacteria > Planctomycetota > Phycisphaerae > UBA1845 > UBA1845 > OFTM258. Next base: position 14,280 of record JAJDDQ010000043.1, on the reverse strand, counting down.
AACCGGGGGCACTGTTGACGAAAACCGCCAATCGCACAATTCGGGTGATATTGCCCAGTCCGCCCGCCACGGAAGCGGCTGCTGCCAGAGCGTTGATAATCGCGATTTCAGCTCCCAGGGTGGCTTCTGTCAGCGAAACATCCCGACCGACCTTGCCGGTACAGGTCAGCGCGCCGTCCTTCATGGGCAGTTGCCCACTGGTCAAAATGAGGTTTCCCACGCGGGTGGCTGGTACGTAGCTGCCCACGGGGGCAGCCACCTCCGGCAGGGTGATTCCCAGAGTTTCGAGCTTTTCGGTCGGACTCATGCGTGGTTCTCCGATTGGGGGGCTTGGCGGTCCGCATCGTCGGATTCGCCGCTCTCGCCTTCGATTTCATCAACCTCCGACCCCGATTCCGCGTTGGGATCGTCGTCCGCTTGCTCCGCGAAAGGGGACTCCGAATCGACATCCGCCACCTCGTCGATGGGCGTGACGTCGATCAGGTGCAGCGTGATCGGCCCGAAAAGCTGATCCTGGGTCATGCGCACGCGCCGCTGTCGGATGAGTTCCAGCAGGGCGAGGAACAGGCCTATCATCTGCGGCTTGTTCCTCCCTCGGAAAATCTCGTTGAAAAGCTGTGAACCGTCGGCCCGTTCGAGGGAATCGACGATATCGGCTGCGTTGAGCGAAATCGGCGTGTCGTCAACCACGACCTCGTGAAAAGGCCTGTTCTTGCCGGTTTGTTCCAGGAGGCCTGCGAACGCATTCATCAGCGCCCAGATGTTGCAATCCTCAAGGTCAACCGCGTCGTCCCCCTCCTTGGGCAAATCGCCCGGAGCGCTTGGGAAGCGGAGCGCCTGCACCTGAGCCGCCGCTCCCAAATCCTGGGCTGCGTCTTTGAAGGCTTTGTAGGCCAACAACTGGCGCACGAGTTCCAAACGCGGATCCTCGAAGTCCTCCTCATCTTCACCCTCGACGGCCAGATGCCGCGGAAGCAGGGCACGCGACTTGAGCTCCAGCAGCGAAGCCAGCATGACCAGAAAATCGCCGACGAGATTCGGATCGATCTGCTGGATCAACGCGACAAACTGAATGTACTGCTCGGTGACGCGGGCCAGCGGGATGTCGTAGATGTCGATCTCGTCTTTGCGAATCAAAAAGAGCAGAAGATCCAGAGGCCCGTTGTATGCATCAAGCTCGACGCGGTATTCGCTCATCGTTGAACCTTCTTCGCGGTGACAAGCCCGCACGCTTCGCGCACGTCGTGCATGACCTCTTCAGCCATCACGCGAACCTTGGCGGCTGCGGTGACGAGAATGTCTTCCACGTAATCCGGGTCGGTAGCCAGCTTGTCGCGTCGCTCGCGCGCCGGGCCGAAGGTCTCCTCGAAGAGTTCCGCGACGCGCCCCTTGGCCTCCCCGTAACCCATGCCCCCTTTGCGGTAGCGCGAGTCCCATTCTTCCAGTTCAGCCGGTTCAGCCATCAGTTTCAGCAGGGCGAATACGTTGCACGTTTCGGGGTTTTTCGTGTCTTCGACGGGCGTGCTGTCTGTCTTGATGCCCATGATGCGCTTGCGTGTTTTCTTGGCAGTGTCGAACAGGTCGATGGTGTTTCCGTAGCTTTTGGACATCTTCTGCCCGTCGATTCCGGGGACGACTTGCGCGGCGTTCAGCCGGGGTTCGGGGCGAACCAGCACCTCACAACCGAAGGTGTTGTTGAAATAGCCGGCCATGTCCTGCGTCATCTCGATGTGCTGGACCTGATCCTTGCCGACCGGGACGAGGTTACTGCGGTAGATGAGAATGTCAGCCGCCATGAGCAGCGGATAGCACATCAACCCCATGCTGGCACTGATGCCCTTAGCCACCTTATCCTTGTAGGAATGGGCGCGTTCGAGCAACCCCCTGCCGGTTACGGTTGAGAGAATCCAGGCTAGCTCCGTAACTTCGGGAATGTCAGACTGCCGGAACAGCATCGCCTTCTGCGGATCGAGGCCCAGGGCGAGATAATCGAGGGCGACGTCCGCCGTCAGTTGGCGCATGCGTTCGGCGTCGTGAACGGTGGTCAGCGAGTGGTAGTTGGCGATGAAGTAGAGTGCTTCGTCCTCATCCTGCAGCTCGATATGCTGCCGGATGGCACCTAAGTAGTTTCCCAGATGCAGTTTGCCGCTCGGTTGGATACCGGATAGTACGCGCATGATTTCCGTTTCGCAGCCGGAACGCGCAATCCGCGTCGATCAGCGGAGGCGGTATGGAACCCGCCCTGCTTCGCGTTTTTCCGGGACTATTGTGTGTATCGCTCGGTGCGACATCGCTACCGCGCAGCATCGTTTTGCAGTCGATTGTTGTCAAGGCGGCGATGTGACCGGTTGCGTTTTCCCCGCATTCAAGCGGGAAACCATACGTCGGGGCCGGGCCGATGGTCAAATCAAACGCGCCCGGAACAGCATCGCCGCCGGCGGAGAGGGCGAACCCTATCCGTCGGCGGCACAGTTTGCACATTTCTCGGCCTTGTTCGCCGTTACGGTTGTGGGTTGTTCATCGATACATTGCCCCACGTTTGCGTCGCGGGCGGGCTGACGCCGTTGATCAACTGGCGGAATCTTATGACGTCTTGTGGGTCGAGGGCACTGGTGCGGTTGATATCGGCATAATCCTCCGGCGTGCCAATTGAAGGTTGAACGCCGTTCGTGATGTATTGCCGTATCTTGATGATATCAAACGGGCCGCACGTGCCGTCCTGATCCACATCGCAGGGCATGTACCCGACGTCCAGCAGGTCGTTGTGTCCCGCCTTCAGAATGGGGCGACCCGTGGCCGCGGAGACGACGTTGTTCTTCACTTCGATCGTGGTCCACTCTTTGAGCGGGATGATACCGCTGAGTGTGAGCACGATCTTCGGGTTGGCGGAATCGTCCACGGATGTCACCGTCGGTGCCGAACCCGAACCCGTGACGGTCACGATGAAGTTGTCCGGGCAGACGGAACCCGCACAGTTTGCCGAACCGATCATCGCCTCCGAGAAAACCAGCGCGACTTGCGAAATGCCGAATTCGAAGTTGACTCCATCGTCGCTTTCCCAGCGCGGGTCGATGTAGCCCGAAAACGCATGATCGGAAAACGAAACACCCTGAGACCCGGGCGCCAGGAATGGCTGGCACACGTCAAGCCCGCCGCTGCCGTCCTGATCGAGCAGGTTGAAGATGTCCTCAGCCAGTTCACACGCATCCAACAAACCGTTGCCGTCGCAGTCGATACCCGAGTTCAATACATCGCAAACGTCCAAGATGCCGTTGTTGTCCATATCGCCCGCAGCGAACAAAGCCGCGTCGCACGTGCCAGTCGAATCCGTCGCCGCATCGAACTCGTACACGCCGATATCAACATCGCCGGTGCATGCGGAAACAACCACACGCACGCAGTCGTCCAGGTCCACCGGAAAACACTCGTCCGTGATCCCGTCCTCGTCAATGTCGTACAGATCCAAAGGAAAGAAGCCGTTCGCCCCGGTGGCGATGGCTGGGGAGGCGGCTTGCAGTCGCAGATTGTCGTCCGCGTCGCCGAGCGTGTCGTTCACCCCGTCCGAATCCACGAACGTCGGGTCGGTCGCGAGATTGGCACCGAGGTCAGTGATCTCAGCCGGCGTGTAAAACGCAGAAGTCACGCCCTCAATAACACAGTTCCCAAAATCGGCCGTCGCGTCGTTCACCTGAACCGTAATTCCGTCCACCGCGTCGTAGGCCGCGTCGTCGTTCCAGAAGGCGCAGTTCCGAAACTTGGCGTCCCCGCGCGCCACCTTCACTTCCGCCGCCTTCGACGAAAGGTCCACGTCCGTCAGATTCCGGCTGAACGTGTTGTTGTGGAACCAGAACGTGGCGTCATTGAAATAGGTACCGCCGATCCCGGTAGGCCACTCGGTCAGGTACACCGTGCGCGTCGAATTGCCGTTGGACGTGTTCCCGCTGAACAGGCAGTTGATGGCACGCAACGCGGGGACGGTAACGAATTGTGCAGCCTCTTCATCCGAACCGATCATGTAAATGGCGCTGCCCTCCCCGTCCGCGAAGTTGCCGTTGAACCGGCAGTTCTCGAAGCGCGCCGTCCGCCCCTGCATGTAGAACGCACCCCCGTCGGCATCGAGATTCGTGGCTCGGTTTCGGAAGAAATCGGTCCGCCGGATGCGCAGGAACGGACGTCGAAGAAAGTCCCCTCCGGTGCGGGTGATTCATCGAAGTACTGCCCCGCGTCCGAATGAATCGCCCCGCCCGCGACAATGCCTCTGTTACCAATGAATGTGCAATCGGTAATTTCGACATCTCCCGCGACGCCGAAAAACTCGAAGTTCAATGCTCCACCGCGCCATCCCCTGTTTCCATCGAACCGGCAGTCTGTGAAATCCGGTGATGTCTGATTCGCCGCGACCGCACCACCACCCCCTATGTTGCCGGCAACGGTGTTATCCACAAAGTCGCACTGCGTGAACTTGGGAGCAGTCAGGAGCACACCCTGACCTTCGGTGGTGACCGCCCCGCCCCGTCGGGCCGCCGTGTTGTTACGGAACACACAGTCAAACACGAAAATGTTTGCTTTGTCGGCATAAAGTCCGCCGCCCTCGTCATCGCTGCGGGCCAGGTCTCCGAAGGCGTGGCCAGCCTCGATGATCAACCCGTCGAGCGTCAAGCCGACACTCATGGCGGTGAGCACGTGAAAGGCGTTGTCAGCGGTGAGCGGGTCGTCCCCGTTCAGGTCACCACTGAGAATCGTCTCGTAGATGTCCGTGTCCCGCGCGTCGGGGTCCGGTGCGCCGAACCCTGCATACCCGCCGTAAATCTCCAGACCTTGCTTCATCAGGAACGACTTCCCGCTGGGGTCGTTCGGCAGGGCGGGCAGGTTTACGCTGGGTACGTACGTTCCCTGCCCGACGCGAATGATACCTCAGGTGTCATCCAACGCGTTCTGCAAATCCGTGTAGGCATTGTTCCAACTTACTCCTGTCTGAGGGTTCACCGTCTGACTGTCGTCCACGTAACACGTCGTTTGAGCTTGTACCGGTGGGCCGCAAAGTCCCACGATACCCAATACGCTGCCCGCGCACAGTGCGCGTACATTTCTCGCTTGCATGGCACACATCCTTTCTTTCCATGCGGAAACTAAGAAAAAAACGAAAACGTAAGTTTGAAAGTCTGCCTACCGGCGCCCGCGCCTGCGGACCGATAGGCAAAATACTGCTCCTATTCCCAGGAATCCGACGCTCGCCGGTTCAGGAACGATTACGTCGACGTCCAGGCTGACTAGGCCACCGAAGACTCCGAAGACATCGGCAGGGACGTTTCCCTGTGCCGAAAAGTCACTTGTCACACGAATGACATCGCCGACGTTACTGACGAACGAACCCAGAAAAGTGAGTGAGTCGTTTGCGAAAAACAACTCCTGGTTGGCGGTGATGTTCTCCATCAACACCGACCCCGATTGGGAAAAGAACCCAACCGAGTCGCGCCTGAACGCAACGGTGAAGTCCGCACGCTCCGCCGGCATGACAAACTCGATGATCGAAACCATCGTTGTGTCACTGGTGCCTCCCCAAGGCGGGGTGCCGCCGACATAACTGGCTGTGACACCTGTACTCATGATGAAGATCCCAGGCCCACCCGAACCGAAGGCGGATCGGAATCCCGCACCCGCGGTCGTTCCTCCGGCTCCCGGTCCGGTCGAATCCGACGCACCCGTACCGATGGAGACTTGGCCCGGTAGGTCGAAATCGAAGTCGAACGTATCCGCCGGGCCGCCGTCGAAGATTTGGGCCGAGCCCTCCGCGTTCACCTCGTGTCGCAGAATCTCGAACAGACCCACCGGCTCCGCACCCGCCGTTGCTGCCGACAAGCACACTAAGGCCAAAACCCTCCCGACAAACCGTCTCGCAATGCTCATGATAAACTCTCCCGCTCCAGCCATCCCAAGGCCACCCGCGCACACGCTCTGCATGAATTGCCGCATGAAGTATTGTATGAGTCCCAATGCACTTTCATGATCTTCATGACCTCAAAAAACATGCGGCATTTCGCATGCCAAACAAGTCCGAATAACCGTCAAGTCCGCCCGCCCGCGCCTGCGGGCCGAGAGGCAAAATGTTGCTCCAAAGATCACAATCGCCCCCGTCGCCGGTTCGGGAACCGTGATCTCAATTACGAATGAGGTCAGACTGCCAAAGAACCCCGAAACATCGGCGGGGACGCTTCCCATCGCCGAGAAATCGCTGGTGATGCGAATAATGTCGCCGACATTGCCGGCGTACGAACCCTGAAAGGTGAGTTGGCTGTTCGCCGAAAATATTTCCTGATTGGCGGTGATGTTTTCCACCAACACCGACCCCGATTGGGAGAAGAACCCATCCGGCACGTGCCTGAGCGACAGCGCGAAATCCGCACGCTCCGCCGGCATGACAAACTCGATGATTGAGGCCATGCTCGCGCTGCTCGTCCCGCCGGGCCTGTTCGGCCCGTCGCCGATGTAGCTCGCGCTAGCATCGGTCCTAAAGATGAATTTCTCCGGTTCGAGCGCGGGCGAAACCATCCTGGATATGAATCCGGCGCTCGAGGACGAATTCCCTGCCCCGGTACCGGTTGAATCATGGGCCCCCTGATTGACCGTCGTCTGCATGGGCAGATCGTACGCCCAGGTGAACGTATCCGCCGGGCCGCCGTCGAATAGTTGGGCCGAGCCTTCCGCGTCCACCTCGTGTCGCAGAATCTCGAACAGCCCCACCGGCTCCGCACCCGCCGTCGCCGCCAGAACCAGAACCCAAGCCGAGACAACTCCGCCAAATCGATAATGATGCATCAAACTTCTCTCCCGCTCCCGCTCCCGCAACCGTCGCCGTCCCATAACACTAACCCCCTCACAAACACCGCGCCAGCCAACCCATCCTACGCGCGCGACGGGTGTCGGTTCGAAAAATCCCCCGCCCAAACATTCAATTGAGCAACGGGTAGAATCGACCACGCCCGCGTTTTTTCGCGATCCCCCCCGAATCTGCCGCGTCCCACATTCGGTTTGTAATCACGCCGGGTGCCCCACTGCTTTAGCCGTGGGGGAGTCGAATCCAGTCGCAGACAAAACGAGTTCGAGACAGACTGATTCGACTCCCCCACCTCTGAAGAGATGGGGCACCCATCGAGACGGCTATGCTTGCTCGCGGGGACTTTTGGCGTGGGGTGGTGGAGACTTGGCTGGGCACCTACAATGCTGGTTATCGCGTGATCCTGGGAGGTCGCACTGTCGGCCTGAAGCCTCGGCTGTCCCGTTTGTGAAATGTGCTCGTATGAATTTCAGCCTCATTCAGTTGCTGGTTTTGGATGTTGACGGTGTGCTGACGCCGGGCGACGTCACCTACGACGACGGCTTGGCCCGGAGTATGAGCTTCAGCATTCAGGACGGCGTGGCGCTGAAACTGTGGAAACAGGCTGGCTGCCGAGCGGCGGTGCTTTCCGGGCGGGAGACGTCGATCGTCGTCCGCCGGGGGGCTGAGGTGGGCATCGAGATTATCAGGCAGGGCGTGCGCGACAAGCTGGCTGGTTTGCGTGCGTTGCTTGATGAAGTTCAAGCGCCGTTTGAGGCTGTCTGCTACGTTGGGGATGATTTGCCCGACGCGCCGGCTGTCGAATCCGTCGGGTTCGGCGTGGCTGTTGCGAACGCGGTCCCAGCCGTCAAGCGATGTTCCGACTTCGTGACCCGTCGTCGTGGCGGTGACGGAGCGGTGGCGGAGGTCATCGAATACCTGCTGCGTAAGCAAGGGCGATGGGCCACGCCGGCAAGCAGTTGAGACCTTCATGTCCGCGAACCATCACAGGCATGGCTACGCGATCGTCCGATCGTTGATCCTCGCGGTTTCCTCTCTCGCGATCATCGGCGTGCTCTTCGCGGTTTATCAGTATTCGTCGGCGGTGCAGTTGGCGGATGTCGCGGAAGAGATGCTGCCCGAGGAATTGGCCGACATCGCACTTCCGGATTCAGCCACCCCCGTCGTGAGTATCGAGTCCATGTATGTCGGTGCGGGCGGGGCTTTTCGCAACGTTGTGTACGACCCCAAAACGAAGCAACCTCGACTGGAGTTTTCCGGCAGCGCCTGGCGACCGCTGGGCGAGCCGCAAAACGGCATACAGGAGATCGAGGTCGATAATCCGGATATTCGCGTCGAGATGCCCGACGGCCAGCGCGTGCGCACGGTGGCGCGGCGGGGCGTCTTGGCGGTGCGCGGCGTGGGCAAGCCCGAGCCGATACGCGGGACGCTCATCGGTGACGTGCGCATGGATATCGACCGGCTGACGCGCGAGCAGCGTGACGCGCTCCCCGAATCCGAACACGACCCTGAACCCGATGATATTGAGCGGCTGATCTTTTTGAGGTTTGAAGACGTTTCCTTTGATATGGAAGCGTCGCGCATGGAGACCGCCAACGCGTTCTCGGTGCGGCTGGTTGAGGGCGAAATCAGCGGCGTGGGCATGATGTTCGTCTTCAACGAAGCCGATCGCCGTGTCGAAGAACTGGAATTCATGGAGGCGGGCAAGCTGATCATTCGCGCGGGCGGGGAAGCGTTTTCGCCGATTCTCGGGGCCGACGGTGACAAACCCGAATCCGACGCGAACACGGTTCCGGCGCAAGGCCACCAGGCGGACGAGGACAACGAGGGCGATACGTCGTATCTGGCGGAGCTGACGGGCGAGGTGCGGATTGCGACGGTCGATTCACACGACGGCGCGCAGGTATTTTCCGCGGATCGATTGAGCCTTCTTTTTCTGATGCCCCGGATCAAGGCTTCCGAAGATGCGACGGCTGACGGCCAGGATTCGGACGGTGAGAAGTCGGAGCGCGCGTCGAAAGTGAAGTCGCCGGAGAAGAAGGCGGAACCTTCAAAGGAAGTGGTCATTACATGGACGGGCGACCTTCGTGCTCGACCTGAGGAGGTGCTTCCTGCTTCGCGACATCCGTCTTCCGATCGCGTTCAGGTGCTGGCGGAGGGCAACGTGCGCGTGACGGACGCGAACGGTTCCGTCGCGTGCGACAGGCTGGAATTGCATCAGGATTCGAAGCGCGTGTGGATCACAGCCGGAGAGTCCGCCGACAATGTGATGCTTTCGTTCCCGGATCAAGGTTCGATGCGTTCCCCCGCGATTTTCGTGGATGGAACCGCCAACGTGATTCACATCGACGGGCCTGCGGTGTTGAGCGGCGGCCTGGCGTCCCTGGTGAGTCAGGGGCAACCGGACGGTCAGCAGTCGTCGGAGGAGGTGCATGTTCGTTTTTCCGAGGGGGCTGATCTTCAGATTGCGCAGCACGCGTTGGAGGTTCCCGGTCGTTCGCGTCCCAAACTATTCGAGTACATCGCCCGAGCGGAGTTTCGCGGCGATGTCATGTTCCGCCGCAGTGCCGACACGTTGGCCGCCGACGAGGTGATCGCCACGTTCGATGCCCCGACCACCGATGCCATGTTCTCGGACAGATTGGCGACGCTGGAGGCGGCTGGCGGTGTGTTGCTGACGCAGGACACGGCCCGCGTTACGTGCGACGATCTGGCTGTCGTGTTCGACGTTTGGCCCGACGGGCGCAGTATGCCTCATGCGGTGGAGGCCACCGGAAATGTATTCGTCAAGCGTGACACGCTGAGCCTGTCGGCTGAGCGGGGCGTGACGCTCTCGCTGGTTCCGCTGCGCAGGCCTGGCCGGGTGTTCAGTCCGCTGATGAAGCTAACGGAGTGGTTTGCAGTCTTGGGTGAAGGTCGCGATCCGAGCGCGGTGGATTGGGAGAAGCGACGTCAGGACATCGAACGCGATCATTACGAATTCGGCATCGAGCGCGTCGAAGCCCACGGCGGAGTGTTGGCCTACGATTCGGCGCAGGGGTTGGACATCTCGGCGGAAACGCTGACAGCCGAGCTGGACGAGCAGCAGTCGCCGAGTTTTGTGCGTTTGACCGGTCCGTCCGATCGCATGGCCTTCGTGCAGTTTCAGGATTACACGATTTCAGCCAACCAGATCGAAGCCGATCTTGAACGGGAACGCATCGATGTCTTCGGTGCGGGCAAAGCCGAGTTCGTTACCGCCCGCGGGCTTGACGGCCGGCAACTTGATAAGCCGCAGAACATCAACATGTCCTGGTCGAAATCGCTGGCCTATCGCGGGGGCAACAACACCGCGCGCCTGCTCGGCGATGTGAAGGCGGTGAGCCGACGTCGCGTGGAGGGTGATGAAGCCTCGCTCGAAGTCGCGCAGTTCAATGCGCAGGAGATGGTGATCGACTTCATCAAAGCGGAGAGGGCGAAGCAGGTTGCCGCGTCCGACGAGGCGGCGGATGTTTTTCGGAGTCCGCTGCGCTGGCTGGTGGGCGTGATGCTGAATTTCTCTACCGGTATCGACGCACCGAAGCTGTTCGCGAAGACCAGGCCGGTGGATCGAGACGCCACGGTGTCGCCAGCCGGTGATTGGTGGGTTTTCTCGCCCGTCGCGCTCGCTTTGAGCGGGCCGGTCGAAGACCCCGCTTCACGCCCGGTTCAGTTCGATCGTCAGCCGACCTACCTTGTCGCGTTGCGCGATGTTGTTGTGGTTTTTTCCAACACCGACGACACGGGCTACGTGATGAGCCGCGCCCGTCTCGCGGGTGAGAAGCTGACAGCCGATCTTCGCACGCAGCTTCTGACCGTGCCGGTGGCGGGGTCGCTGCTGATCGAAGATTACACGCAGCGCGATGTCGATCCGGCGAGCGTCTCCCGCGACCCGCTTCTTACCGACGTTGGCCGGCTTCCTTCGCAGACGTTTATCAAATGGGCGGACTCGTTCACGTTCCATGCGGATCGCAACCGTGCCGATTTCAGGCAGGACGTGATGCTCGATCATCGCGCCGGCAGCGAGATGCTGCTCGCCCGCGAGCGGTTGGCTGACGAAGAGTTCGACGCCGAGAAATCCACGTTGGATGGCAGAAATATGCGGCTCGATTGCGGCGACCTGATGGTCGAATTCGCCCCCGGTGACGACGGGAAGAAAAAATCGGATATCGGCGGACTCAGCATGCAAAGCCTGTCGCAACTCGAAGCCGCCCGCGGCGTGCTGATGACGACGGACGACTTCACACTCAACGCTGCCCGCGTGGTCAAATACGTGGACAGCGATCTTCTGCGTATCGTCGGCGGATCGGTGTCGCCGGCGGAAATCTTCAGCGACCTCCCCAACGGCCCCCGATATCGCGGGCCTGAGTTCAACTACAACTTGAAGACCGGCGAGGTCGAAGCGCCCGAATTGATTCTTGGCGGCCGGTCGCGATCAGCCTCCCGACCTGTACGCGAGCGACCAAGGGGGCAATGACCCCTGGGGTGATTCGCCCTGTTCCCCGAATTGTTTCACGTCGCTGCTTGCCTTTGACTTTCGGCGTTGAATAATCGAACGAGGCTGAGGATGTTCTTCGCATCGCCGGTCTCACGTTCGTCGTGCCACCCCCGACACGACTGATTTTCGCGATTCAATCCCCGACTCCGGGCAACGTGTCGGCCGACGGGCTGGTCTCGCTTCAGGTCGCACTCGCCGTGGCTGCGCCCCCGTTGAATAGGGGCGCGATGGTGGATGTTCTTATCACTGGTGCTCTCCGGTATGCCTTCGGAGCCTTTACTGATCTGAAGGCGTGGGGAAGGAAGGAGGCGCGACGGTGACGCGACCCGAACGGACCAGCCTCGGCCGACATCTATTGCGGTAACAGGTCAGCCGTGTGCAGTGTCATATGACGATAAACACCGCAGAGGCGAGACTTCTTCGTGCAGACGCAAAGATTGACCTCTTCCTCCCCTCCTTCAGAAGGAGGGGCCGGGGGAGGTTCTTTTTGCAAAGCGACGCTTTGCTCTGGTCCAACCCCCCCGTATCCCCACTTTGTAAGGGGGGAGATAGATTGTTCTCTGTCGCAAGGAAAGGGCAAAAGATACACACGCATTGCACATGGCCGACCTGTTACCCATTGCAATAGCCACACCTTGGAAAAATAGGAAGGCGACTGTGCGTGCGCTGTGTACACGGTGTACATTGTATGTGCGCACTGCGGGATGGCTGGCGCTGTTCGCGGGCAGGTCTGTGTAAAGTCACACACGATTGGATCAGTTATTCCGCTATTTTCGATTGACCCGACTCTCACGGTTGGATACTACCCTCTGCTGGTGTGCGGTTGTTCGTGAGCGGGGCATTTGGAGGTGCCCTCGATCCCTCGATCCCTCGATCGGGCTGCGTGGGGCGGGCAACCGGGGCTGAGTCGGTGGGTGGCATGCTCGCCTCGCGGGCGGGCATGTGCGGTTTCGATGCCCTAATTGGGTGTCGGGACCGGTAATCGGGGCTGAGTCGATGCGAAAAAGGCTCGAAATCGTGAATCCAGCGGGCCGAGCTGGTAAGATAACCGTACGCGCTCCTTTCCGACCGAGCGCGTCCTGGAGATGCGCTATGTCCAAACTCGCCGAAGTCGCGGTATGCGCCGCGCTGATGCTGTCCGCCTTGCTTACCCCCTCTACCGCGCGCGCTGAAGGGCCTGTGCCCGCGATCATCCAAGGCCCCCCGCCGGGGTGGGAAATCGTCAAAATCACCGACGATCCGGAGCAGGATCGGCGTGTGGCCATGAATAATGTTGGCCAGATCGTGTTCAGCAAGCGGGCCATCCCCAACCCGGGCGGCACGCGCGAGGAAATTTACCTCTACGACAACGGCAAGCTGCGGCGACTCACCAACGACATTCTCGAGGACGCATCGCCCGACATCAATGATGCGGGCGTCATCGTTTGGAATAAGAAAGACCCAGGAACGAGTGAGCATGAGATCATGCGCTACACCGATGGTGTAATCGAACAGCTTACCAATGACGCTGTTGACCAACTCGGCCCATCCATCGGCAACGACGGTACGATCATCTGGCCGATATGGTTCAGTTCGGTCCAAGTCGAGTTGTATCGTTACGAAAACGGCAACGCCGTTCCAATCACGGACAACGGGTTCACCAATGTTTGCGTGACGATCAACGCATCCGGCGACTACGCATGGGTGCGTTACGAATTCAACTTGAATCCGTGGGTCTCGACAATCATGTGTTCGATCGGCGGAGAGGTGCATGAAACAAGTGATGGAACCACGCAAGCACAAGGCTGCGGGATAAACGATGCGGGAACCACTGTGTGGCATGACAACGTAGGCGTTCTGATGCGCACCAATGGCGTGATAAGCGTGCTGCCAAACTCGCTAAACGGCAGAGGGCCGAGGATTAGTAACGCCGGGGACGTGATTTATGGACTGTCGCTCGGTAATTTCGGGTCAGGCATGTTGTTCAGAGATGGTCAAACATATCAACTCATCGATACACCGGAACTCGCCTTTCATGGATACGACATAAGCGATTCGGGCGAAGTGGCGTTCGGTGTTGGGGATTTTCCGGAACTGGATATAGCTTTGCTCTGGCGGACACGCGATCCCGGTGATTTCACCGGGGACAAGATCGTAGACCGTTTCGATTTTGAATCCATGCAAAATTGCATGAGCAATGTTGAATGTGGCGTCCAAATGCCACCCGTTTGTCTCGATGTTTTCGATTTCGACTCAGACGGCGATATCGACTTTCGCGACTTCGCTTTGTTTCAGCGCCTCGTGACACCCGCAAATAATTAGCGTTGGTGTTCCAACACCGATCATAAGGAGGTGGCTTTCGCTATAGGCAGAAGAATCGGTTATCGGAACGAAATTGATCGAAACGTGAGCATGCGCGTGCATGCCACATGAACAAGAGGGCGGACGGGTACAACCCCGTCAAGGAATCCCCGTCCGCCCGGCCCTTCGAACGCATTACACGCTGAAGGGTGGTCTCTGCGCATTGTAGGAGGTTTTCGTGATGAAAACGATGAGGAAACGGTTGAATCGGACATTTTGTTTCTTGGTTGCGGCGGTTGCGATGGTAACGTCCGGCACGTTGTGGGCGGAGAACTTTACATGGGATACCGGCACAAACGGTGCGTGGAACATTCCAAACAATTGGGACAGCACTAACCCATTCGATTTCCCCGGCCCCGGCGACAACGCGACTCAGGACAATTCGTTCACGTCGCACATCGAGGTAACGGGCAACCGGGATTGCGCCAATTTCACGGGTAACGGGGACTCGCCGAACGACCGCTATCTGCTGCTGAAGGCCTCGAACACGTGGACCATCGGCACGGACCTGGCTGGCAGCGGGACGTCGAAATACCTGGTGCGGATGCAGAACGGTTCGAGCGGTTCGCCCTCCACGGTCGAGGTCACC
>JAJDDQ010000042.1 GCA_029260215.1 Phycisphaerae bacterium | reverse complement strand
CAAAACTTCCCTGTCCATGACTATCTCCCGATTGAATAAAAGATCGTAACACGCCCGGAATTCTGACAGCCCCCCGCGCCCTGCGCAAGTAAAGTGAGGCGCGAATTATTCCACAGCGCCGAAGGAAATAGCCACACCCCTTGTGCTTTCTTGTACATACGAAACCAATGGCCAGGTGCGGAGGATGAATTGCGAACGGCTTCATACGGTGCCTTGTTCGGGGAGCCCATGCGGATTCAACGCGGGAGTAGCGATTGGGCAGCGCGTCGCCCCGAGCGTCCGCGCTGTCACCGTGCGGGCAGCCCCGGCCAATGCTGGGCCGGCTTGAGATCCTCCGTGCAAGCACCAACCCGGACGCGGGGAACGCCCGGGTTGAGTCGTTCAATGAGAATCACGGTTCGACCGGATAATCGTGGGCGTCGACATCATCCCTGAAGGCTGAGGCGACGCGGATATCGGCGTCCCTAGTCCACGCTACCATGCCGAATTTCATATTGCGGGTGTTGTAGCCCAGCGCGTTGAGGACCGTCGTGGCCAAGCCTCCGGTGTGACCCGTGTAGCAGTACACCACAATGTCGGCATCGGGCGGGATCATTTCCAGGTTCTCGACTTTGGCGATCGTCTTCCACGGAATATTGATCGCGCCTTCAATGTGGCCTTTGGCGTAGTCGTCCGGGCCACGCACGCTGATGACGAATGGATCGTTTGAATCGTCGCCATCGTTGAGCAAATCGAACAGGTCCGCAGCGCTAATGATCGGCGATGTGCCTGCGTCCAAATAGGTCTTTACCGCCATGCGGACGATTTCAGCCGGGTCGGTCGAGTCGGTCACGTCGAGTTCCGGCAGTGTGAACGTCTCGGTCGGCGCTACGGTCGTGACCGTCGGGAAGTCATTGCCGGTTTCCTCGCTGAATGGTTCAGCCACTCGGACTTCGGCGTCGCGCGTCCAAGCCGTCATACCATACTTCATGTTGACCGCCTCATGACCCATCGCATTCAGGCAGGCTGTTGCGACGGCGCCTGTGTGTCCCGTGTAGCAATAAACTACAATGCGTTCGCCGTCGGGGAGGTCGTCAAGCATGTCCAGGTCAGCCACAAGTCTCCATGGTGTGTTCACGGCGTCTGGAACGTGTCCAATCGCAAAGTGTTCTGGCGCGCGGACACTGAGTATGAACGGGGCCGCGTCATCGCTCATGGCTTCAAAGACATCCGCGGCGAGAATGGCTGCGGAAGGTCCGTTGCTAAGATAGTCGTCAAAGGCCTTTCGTACGACTTCAAATTGGTCCGTCGTATCGGTCGGCGGGAATACGTCGCAGCCGGTCGGCGCGAATGCAGCGACTGCGAACACTACTGAGATTGAAATGAGCTTTTTCATGATCATGGACCTCCAATGGATTCGACCACGACGGGCCTGTTGGCCTCTATCTCCTGTGCGTCCATGAGGCCTCTATCGATGAGGTCGTCGAGGTATGCGGGGGTAAGAAACAAACTAAGACTATCGTGACACGCACCGCAAGACTCCGTCTGGGGCGTGGTTCGTTGAATGTTGTGCGGCGTGGCCAATCGCCAAGTCGGCACGGCGGCGTAGTCGGGCATGGCCAAACCCCACGGATCAAACGTGTCCGGCGCGATTGGGATGTGGCGTACGAGAACAAACTCAAATGGACGTCGTGCAGTAACTTCAGTATTTCTGCCGATGCGGAAGTCGATCTCCGACGGGAATCGCAGGCTTTGTCGGTCAATCTCGACGTGACACGCATAGCAGTTCTTGTACGGCACTGAATGGCACACTTGGCAAGCAACGCGATCGGCGTGCATTGCGTGATGTGTCACCTGCGAGTCTGTGGAGTTCGCCGTGGGGTGGCAGTCGAGACATTGCGGCCCTGTGTCATTGGCGAATCGATGATCGGGCGTCGTGCCGTCCCCGTGCAATTCGACTCCGTCGTGACAATCCATGCAGTTCATGCCGCCGAGGTAATGTACGTCTGGCGGAATTCCCGTATTCTTACCGCGGAATTCGTCGCCCACCCGGCTGCCGTGACAGGCTGTACACTGGTTGGTCTGCGACGGCGAGCGGCGAAATTCGTGGCCGTGCGTCAAGCCGCCTCCGACCGAATCGGGCCTGCTGACGTGGCATTGGCCACAACTGGCGTGGCAATTGGCGCAGCGAGCTTCAAACATGCCGTGAAACGCTTCGCCATCCGGGTCGCCGCCTCGTCTGGCGAACGCGGTGAAGTAGCCTTCTTGAGTCACGTGCAGGCTGTCCATGTACTTTTCGACCGTGCTCGCGTGACATTCGCCGCACGCGGACGCTTCGCCGGCGGACGGGGCAATGACCAACCCTTCGTGGGCTTCTTCTTTTTCCAGGACTTCGTTCCTGCCTTGGTGACAGTCCGTACAGGCGATTCGGCCGTGGGTGGAGTTTGAAAAGTCGGCGGCGATGAGCACTTTTTCCCACACTTCCAGCGGGGTAACTGATCCGCCTCACCCCTCGCCCGCGTCTTCGACGGGTGGGGTTTCGCTACGCGCGACTTTGCGCAAGAGCGCCTCGTCGGTGTGGCAACCGACACAATCGGAAGCGGTCGCGCTCGGTTGGGGATCCAACGGGTTCCCGCCGCATCCAGCCAGCCAGAGCGCGACAACCGCGGTGGACGCGGCAGCCAACTTTGTGAAAACGACGTAGCGTGTGAGTGAAACCGATGCGGATGGTTGGCTGTTGGCGATCATGGCTGGCCCCCTTTCGAAACCGAGCGGGCATCGCACAACGCAGTCGGCGGCGATAATGACTCCGCCAGCCGCGGAGCGAATGTCGCTCCGCAAGACACCGTGCAAGTTTCATACCAAAACGGGCGGGATGGCGCCGGGTTCTCACTAATGAGAAGCCATGAGTGTTCGGCGGTCTTGCGAAGTGTGCGCGGAGTTCATGATTGAGCGGCTGGCAGAATGAAACGCGGATTCACGCCGCTTGTGCTTCCAACCGGCTTTGTCACCGCCTTCCGCGCTATAGGCCCAACTGATCGCGCAGGTACTCCAGGCATCGCGATTTGTCGATGCGGATTTGGCTGGCGTCGTCGCGGTTGCGGACGGTGACTGTGCCGTCCTCCTTGGATTGCCCGTCGATGGTGAAGCAGAACGGTGTGCCGGCTTCGTCCATTCTTGCGTAGCGTTTGCCGATGGACTGCTTGGCGTCGTATTGAGCCGGGTAGTGCTTTTTGATCTCGCGGTAGATCGGCTCGGCGATTTCGGGCATGCCGTCCTTGGCGACCAGCGGAAACACCGCAGCCTTAATCGGCGCCAGGCGCGGGTGGAAACACATGAACTCGGGGCTGGCGCGGTTTTCGTCGTAGGAGTAGGCCTCGCAGATGGTGGCCAGCGTGAAGCGGTCCGCGCCGGCCGACGGCTCAATGACGTGCGGGACGTAACGCTCCTTAGTCGTGTCGTCGATCACCGCGAAGGCATTTTTCTTGCCTTTGGCGGCTTCACCGTGGGCCTCCAAATCGTAGCAGCCGCGATGGGCTACGCCCTCCAACTCCTGCGTCTCCTCAGAGAAGGGGAACAGGTATTCGATGTCCGTGCAGGCTTTACTGTAGTGGGCCAGTTCGTCGCCCTCCTGCTGTCGCGGGCGGAGCTTGTCGCTCTTGATGTTCAGCGACGTGTACCAGTTGATGCGCGTGTCGCGCCAGAACTCGTACCATTCCATCGACTCGCTGGGATGGCAGAAGAATTCGATCTCCATCTGCTCGAACTCGCGCGAGCGGAATGTGAAGTTTCGCGGGTTAATCTCATTGCGAAAGGCCTTGCCGATCTGTGCAATGCCGAACGGAATCTTCACGCGCGAGGAGTCCATGACATTCTTGAAATTCGCGAAGATGCCCTGGGCAGTCTCCGGGCGGAGGTAGGCGACGCTGCTGTCGTCCTGAACCGCCCCAACGAACGTCTGGAACATCAGGTTAAATTCGCGCGGTTCGGTCAACGAATTGGGGCTTTGACACCGTGGACATGAATTCCAAGTTATCAAGCCGTCACCACCAAGCACGAAACACTCGTACGACTCCCCTTTGCCATCTCTTCCTCGAACATAAACCCGCCGCGCGGACTCATCCGTTGCACCCATTTCAATTTCGAACTTCTTGAATGGTGCGAGATTGTTCTTCTTTGCAAATTCACGAACGGTATTTTCGGCTAGATTCGCTGCTTCTTCGAGCGAATCTGTCTCCATTGTGCCACCGATGATTCCGTAAAGATTCTTGTTGTCTAAACTCATGTTCGTCGGCGCAGGTTTCGCGCTAGGTTCAAAGAACTCGTCGAATCCTTCGATAGTGTTAGATCGGTGCACTTGAATGGAATAAAGGGTATCGGCGCGAAACCGCCCCTTGCATTCCTTACAGTCCACCATCGGGTCGCTAAACCCACCCACGTGCCCACTGGCCTCCCACACCTTCGGATTCATGATGATCGAGCAATCCACGCCGACCATCTGGAACTCCCTGCCACCGGGGCCGAGGGGCGGGTTGAGCACCATATCGTTCCACCAGGCGTTTTTGATATTGCGTTTCAGCTCGGTGCCGAGTGGGCCGTAGTCCCAGAAACCGCCGATTCCGCCGTAAATCTCGCTGGATTGGAAGATGAACCCGCGTCGCTTGCACAACGCGACGATTTTCTCCATTTCGGCTTTGCCCGCTGCCATGCCCGTCTTGCTCCGTTGGTGTTGAACGCCCGTCGATCGCCCGCTTGTTGTTTGCCTGTTCTTTGCTGAATACGCTCGTTCTCGGAAAAACAGGAGCGACCATGCACCGGCGTAGTGCTTCACGACTCGCGCATCCTATGAGAAACATGTTTTCAGAGCAATTGAGGCGGCTCGTGCCCTCCGCTCCCTCACGGTCGCGGCTCTGATAGATCGCGTACACCCCGCCGAAACTGTCATGCACCTGGCGTGATCCGCGAGAAACGGTACACGGCGCCGGTTACCGGGTAGCCTCCGCACGCCAAAGCGGATAATCTCCGTCGCCCACGGGCGGGTGCATCGCGACGTTGCGATAGCTTGACGCGGCGCCTTCAACGGGCGTGGCTGCTTGCGAACGGGCGAATCGGTTGATCTCTGGAGAATCCTCATGGCTGGCTGGGTACGCAACTGTACGTGCGAGTTGATCGCAACGTTTCTACTGACCTTCATCGGCGCGGGTGCGATCCTGACGACCACATGGTCCGGGCAGTCCGCCGGTTTACTGATTATTGCCTTGGCTCACGGCGTTGTTCTGTCCATCGCCGTTTCCGCGACGATGAACATCAGCGGCGGGCACGTGAACCCAGCCGTCACGATCTGCATGATCGTCACCGGGCGCATCGGGGCGTTCGACGGCATGCGCTACATTTTCGCACAGTGCCTCGGCGCGGGGCTGGCTGGATTTTTGCTGACCGTCGTCTTCAACGCCCTCGGAACCGGAGCGGCTGGCATGACCGGGACCGAAGCAATCGCCGCCTGCAAACTCGGCACGCCGTTTCACGATACCGCCATGTTGAGCAGCACGATGGCTGTCGTGGTGGAAGTGGTTCTTACGTTCATACTTCTGTTCGCCGTTTTGGGGACCGCCGTCGATCCGCGCGCACCGAAGATCGGCGGCTTTGGAATCGGGCTGGCTGTTGGTGTGGACATTCTCATGGGCGGCCCGTTGACCGGGGCAGCTATGAACCCGGCACGCACGCTGGGCACAGCCCTCTTCGCCGGTGACTCAGCCGTCTGGGCACAGCATTGGGTCTACTGGGTCGGACCTGTGGCTGGTGCGGTCATCGCCGGTTTGGTCTACGACGCGTTCATCTTCGATCGCACACAGAAATAAACCACGATGGCAGGGCCGGTCCGGATTCAACGAGCCGCGAACTTCGGTTCGCGCGGGTTCGGGAACAACGGCCACCGGGAGCCGCGACCCCAGAGCGATGATGCATGACACGCGCACAGCCGCCCCGCCCCGGATACACGACGGCCCTTGTGCGAGGCTTGCGCAAGCGCTGTCCGCGCTGCGGCGAGGGTGACATTTTCCGAGGCTGGTACACGATGAACGAAAGCTGTGACCGGTGCGAGTTGGAATACGAAGCGGGCGAGGGCGACACGTGGGCATTCATGTATCTGTCCACCGGAGGCATAACCGGGCTGTTCATCGTCGTAATGCTGCTCATTCGACCAGCCACCATGCAAATCGGGCAGGGGGTGGTCGCGTTGGCAGCGCTGGTGCTCATCGTCGGCACGCTCCCCCGCCGCAAAGGTACAGCCATCGCATTGGACTATCTGACGCGCCGCGCACGACGCGACGCGGGAAAGTCGTGAGCCGCGAATTCACGCTTTCGCCATCGTGCGCAGGCTCTACGCGCCCTGTTCGCGTGCTTGGGTTCGATTTCGCGTGGCGTGCGGGGGCGTAAACGGTTTTAATGTATCGCCTTGGGCGTGTGGCGGAATGGCAGACGCTGAGGACTTAAAATCCTCTGACCGAAAGGTCGTGCGGGTTCGATTCCCGCCACGCCCAGTTGCTGCTGCATCGGTCACCCGCGTTTCATCGGGCACAGTTGATGCAAAATGGCGCAGACGGATAGGCTTCAAGGCGAGGGACCGAAATCTCGCGATCGCAGGTTTGGCATCTGCCGTATTGGCCGCGATGGATTCGGTCCAGTGCGGTGTCGATCTGTTGAAGCTCAACTTTGATACGCCGGTTGGCTGCTTGCGAAATGCATTGCGACTGAATCGCGTCCATTCTGGACAGGCGGCCAACACGCTGCTGGTCCAGTTCCATCCCTTCCGCCGATTTCAGTGAGCCGCTCAGCGTCTCAAGGAACTCCGCTTTCTGCTCCTGAAGCTGTTTCCGGAATTGTTCGAGTTCCTGTTCGGTCATCCGCTTGCCCTCCAAAAAGCCCCAACCAAGTACGGGGTGATCGTAGCAGGTCGAAGAATAATCGTCACTCAAGCCGGACGAAGGGGGAAAATGGGGCAACGGCTGATCGGCCGCCTCCAACGTCCCGCCAATTGAATCGGGCGATTGGCTGTGTTACGATCACAGGCGAGTTCTCACAATCGGGAATTTGTGTCCCGCCGGGAAACGGCTCGTGGCATTCTGGAGAAAATTCGCTCTCCCGCCAACGACGTTTCACGCAGGCGCGCGGGTTCCTGAGTCAGTCATCTCAATAAGGAGTCGGATCAATGCATGCAAAGAAATCCTGGATCGCTGTTCTCACCGTTGGAGTTTGCATCGCGGCTGCGAGCCACGTTCTGTCTCAGGAAAAAACCGAAAAACCGCCCGAAGGCATGCCCGCGATGTCGGCCCAGGACATGGCCCGCATGCAGGAGTACATGAAACTCACGCAGCCGGGCGAGGCGCACGAGCGTCTGCAATACTACATCGGCACGTGGGACACGGTCACCAAGATGTGGATGGGCGGCCCCGGCTCGCAGGCTATGGAATCGAAGGGCACCTCAACATACACCTCCGTGCTCGGCGGCCGTTGGGTCATGGAAGAGCACACCGGCACCATGATGGGCATGACCTATCTGGGCAAGGGTATGATGGGCTACGACAACTACAAGAATCTCTACGTCGGAACGTGGTACTCCAACATGAGCACGGAGATGCTGCAGATGGCTGGCATGCGTCATCCGAAAACGGGCGTGGTGACGATGTACGGCCGCATGGACGAACCGCAACTCAACGTTCACGGCCGCACGGTCAAGTACGTCACCAAGCAAACGGATGCGGATCACTTCACGTTCGAGATCATCGATCTGCACGCCGGCGACAACTACAAAGTGATCGAGCTAAGCTACACGCGGAGGAAATAGGACCGTTTATTTCGTCGTAGAATTTGTGGCTGGAGACGGCGCGAGACCAGGCCGCTCCGGCACATTCCGGCGCATGGCAAACGCCGCTGACACGTCAGAATCGACGGTCAGCGGCGCTGTTGGTGTCTCATCGTGGCACTCGTAGTAAGACACTCGAAATGCGGAAACGTTGCCGACCGCTTCGAGCGACTCTGAATGTCACTTTTTCTCCGATATCCGCCCTATCAGCCGCCCGACGGGGATTGCGCCTCAGCGCTGTCAAACCCCAATTCCAGAAGCCGCTCCTTAAACTCCTGTGTCGCGTCATCGCTCGGTTGCTTGTTGGAGATTCTGGGTGCGCTGTTACCCGCAGGCCATCGCGTTTCAGGGGCGACCCGATCGTACACCGCGTCGAGACCCAGCAACGGGCCGCCGCCGACACGATCCACGAGGAGCGCAAACGAGAGAAGCACTTCTTCCACAGTGAAGTTGCAATGCCCGTACCGCGAAATCGGCAAATACGTGTTCTGCTCGAAGCTGTCCTGAAAAACAGTCCTCAACAAGTACACCCACGGGTGCAGCCACGAAATAATCTCGTCCGCTGTCGTGTGCAGCGTTACCTGCGGCACCGTCAGCGCGCCCAACGGCTGATAGTAGGTGGCTATCTCCGCAAGGGCAGCCTCATCCGCCGCGAAACGCGGGACCGACGCATTCAACAGAACGTCGTCGGACGAGCCGGAATACACACGGTTCATATTGTCGTAAGGAAGTCCGCCGAGCTTTGCGGTTGCGTCGTTTGTCCCGAAAATGTTGTACCACAACATGACCAGCACCGTATTCTCGATGGACGCTTCAAGATTGGCAGGATCGAAGAAATCGACCGGAGCGTCAGCCACGTCCAGCAGTTCCAGGGTTCGCTCAGGATCGCCCGCGATCGTCTTTTGAACGGCCTGCTTGTACACAATGTCCCATTCGTCGATCACGTTCTGGGGTATCTCGGTGGCCGACCCCGGTATGACGCCGGGGAAGTAGTAGTCAAAGAGAATGCGAAAATCGCCAATATAGTTAATCTGCGTCACGAAATCTCCGGTCGGCCCACACATCGACAGCCCGCCGTCAAAGACCTCGGGATAAAGTTCCAGCCCCAGAGTGGTAATCAGCCCACCTTCCGAAGGGCCGATCAGATAGATGCGATTCGGCTCGCCCTCTATCGCCGAGAAAATGTCAACCAATTCGAGGATATCGTCCAACCCCTCTTTGATCGCAAGCCCGTTGACGCGGTAACTCGTCGTAGCGAAACCGAATCCGAGCAGGTTGGCCACCTCGGGAATGGAAACCCCGTCGATTTCGAGTTGCCCCTCGGGAATGCCGATCGGCTGATCCGCCGAAACGTACCCGTGCGCAAAGACAATCAAACCGCCGTTCCACAAACCATCGCCCGGCATGCAGATGCGATACACGGCTCCGCTGTCATGAAACCCATCCGGCCCGCACTGCGCAAGCGCATTCCCCGCCGAAAACACACAAGCCGCCAACGCCAAAACACCCCGCACCATCCAGCCACCTCTGTCCACACACCGCATCAATTCACTCCGTTCCAAAAAAGACAATCCGCGACCACCAAGCACAACACGTTCAATGATGTCATTTTGATCGCAGCCCCGAACTCAGCAGATCCCATCATACCCCAATTCCGACTCCAATTTCAATCATTTCCGGACATCGCCGACGTACGTTGGGAGCGATCCGGCGCGCCCCGCACGCGGAACAACACCGATGGCTGGTCGCGCGGTTCGGTGAAACCGATCAGGTCGGCGAAACAAACCGGCGCAAATGGTGAGCCGCGTGGATGCAGTGCAGCCGATCCCACTCTTCGCGTGTCAATGGTCCGAAAAAAGGATGGATACTGAGAGAACCACTGTGCGAGACGTAACGCTCCACAGACTCGATCAGGCGTCGTTCTCCGTCTTCCAGCCCGACGTCGCCCGGCGGATCGAGACGGGTCGTCACCGTCATCCCCGCGTCGATGCGGCCGGAAGCGAATATCTGCCGCAAAGCCCGACGCCCGAACAACACGCGCATCACACGATGTCGGCTGACCCCGAACCCGTCCATCGAACCGTCGAAACTGACAGCCAGGTGGTAACACGCCTGACCCAAAGTCCACCGGCCCAAGCCGCGGCATCCGCCCCGTCGAAGCTTACGCACGTCTTCAAGAATAGCGTGAACGTCGGCGTATCGAACATCCCTGAATTCGACTGCACTCGGTACGCAAACGCTCGCGTCCGAAGCGGATTCGACGTCTGAATTGCCGGCGACCGGCACGTTCGCAGGCGTGGGATTCGTGGCCGATCGCGACGTCATTCGCTACCCTCACTCCCCGACAACGTCGAGAGGGAGTCCGCTGGGATGGCTGAAACCCCGCACTCAGGACAGGAGCCTGATTCGTTGCCGGTGAGGCTGTAGCCGCAGGCAAGACAGCGACCCTTAGCGCGACGATACCAGGTTCGAATAGGCGGGCGGGCGAACGCAAACACGACGAGCAGGGTCAGAGTAGTGGCCGGGACGTAGGCGGGGATCATGATGCGGATGAAGTGGAAACAAACGCCGGTCAGAGATCCCGGGGCATGACCAAACGCGTTCGGACTCATCTTACCGCGGTGGTGTTTCACGTCCGTCGCGTTTCCGTGCCGTATGAACGATCCTGCAAACTGAAAGCTCTTCACTTCGTGCTTGACCGGCGCCTTCCAATACCACCCTTGCTGTTCGTGAACGTCGCCGATTCGAGTCATCAATGCGACATTCATCGTCCCGGCCACGAGTTCGACATGAAAGAATCCCGCGCTGTCGTAGAGCCGCTCATCCCCGGCCGACACGAGCGTCGGCGAAGGCCAGCGCAGCAACACGTTGGACCAAAGCGCGAGCATTGCCAACGCACAGAAGATGAGGAGGATTCTTCGCATGATCCCATTGTACAACATCCGGGCCGACACGAGCGTAACAACTGCTCGGGCAGGTCACCGCAGGCGAAACGAGTGTGTGCAGTGCGGCTACAGCCTGCGAGGACTCACCGAACCGCGATGCCCGGAGTGCGGTATGGCGTTCGACACCCCCGCGAATGAGGCAACCGCATAGGCATATCCACGCACCATGCCCCGATGTTCTCACCACATCTCGGTGAACCAGTACCGTGCCAGCCTCTTGTCGCGGCTGCGACGGGATGTGTCGCTGGGTCGAAAAGCGATACCGACCTTGTCAAAGCCTGAGACACCCGTTTGAAAGAAGATCGCACCCGACTTGTAGCAATGGATGTATCCAACCTCATACGATCCAAACCGCCCGCGCAGATGTCTTGGGTCCGCGCCGGTTTGAACTTGCCGAACGGCCAGTTCGAATGCTGGCTGGCTAAAATGGAATCGTATTCGCATTGGCCACGACCAGAGAATCACCGACAGGGCGATGGCGAGGGTTGTCGGCAGGATTACCCACCGCCATCGCCCTCCTCGTGTTTTTTCGCCCCGGTCGAGCGATGCACGCTGGCGATCGGCCCGCACAGCCACAACGCGCCCGACGAAATCAAGAACCAGGATTGTAATTCCCGCCAGCCCGACAGGGATTACCAAACACGCGCCGAGTCCCACCGTGGCACCCAACCCTCCCGGCGCGCTGGACGAGTAGAGATAGAGTGCGATGGCAACGGGAAGCACCTCTGCCTGCCATCCTGGCGGGGCGACTGGCTGAAACGGCCATCGTGGCTTCGCTGGCCCGTTCCTGTAGGTATTGGGATCATCGGGAATGAACGCCCGCCCGCATTCCGGGCATACCGCTTCCGGCAACCCGCGCAGCGGGTATTCGCATGCCAGACAAGTAGCAGTCTCAGGTACTTTGACAGTCGTTTTGTCCATTGCTCAATTCTTGCACATCCAAACACCGCTTCAAGGCAGATGGCACGAATGACGGCATATCGAACGTCCCGGAACTCGATCACGTTTCGCGTTTGCGCACTGTCGCCCGAAACTGAATCAGTAGCGGACCGGTAGGCGGCTGACATGTGCGCAAGCGTGGTATGGGCCGACGACACGACCGTGCTCACGCAGCCTCCGGCGTCCCTTTGTAAAGATCGTGAACGAATTCGCCGTAGCCGTTGTACGGCAGCGTCGGCCGCTTGCCGCTCGTTTCGAGCATGCGTTCCGTCGCCTGCGACCAGCGCGGGTGCGGCTTCTTGGGATTGACGTTGGCGTAGAATCCGTACTCAGCCGGCACCGCGTCGTTCCAGAACGTGTGCGGTTTCTCGCGCACGAATTCGATCTTCACCAGCGACTTGATGCTCTTGTATCCGTACTTCCAAGGCAGGACCATGCGCACCGGCGCACCGTGCTGCTTCGGCAGTGCGTGCCCGTAGATTCCGGTGGCCAGGAGCGTCAGTTCATTCGCGGCTTCGGCGATGGTCAGCCCCTCGAAGTAAGGCCAATTCCACGCGGTCCCCGGCGCCTGCCCGACGGCTTCCTTGGGCCTGTTGAACGTTACGAAGCGCACGTACTTCGCGTGCGAGGTCGGCTCCACCCAGTCCATGAACGCCTTGAACGGAATCCCCATCCACGGCACAGCCATCGACCACGCCTCCACGCAGCGAAGCCGATAGAGACGCTCCTCCGACGGCAGCTTCTTGACGATCTCGTCGAAATCCAAAGTCCGCGGCTGCTTCACCTCACCGGCTAACTCGATCGTCCACGGATGGGTTTTCAGAGATTGCGCCAATCGCCAGACGCCGTGCTTCGACATGGTGAATTCGTAAAAATTGTTGTACGTAGCCGCCGCCTTCTCGCCCGTCAGCGGTCTGTCCAGCGTGTAGCGCGGGTTACGCTCGCCACGCACGAACGCATTCCCCGACTGCGGGTTCATCGATGCTTCCAGCGCCTTTTCAGCCGACGCAAGCCGGGCCACTTCTGCGGAGGATTTCTGATCGCAACCCAGCACGCCCGAAAGCGTCAGCCCACCGACGGCCACACCCGCGTTCCCAAGAAACCGCCGCCGCGAAACGTAGGCCTGCTCGGAAGTGCATCGCCCGTCGGCATCCCAGATACGTCGTTTGTGGATATTCATAATTCGCCCACCTGCCCGTTTTGAAAGCCCATTGATTCAGTCGATTGGTCGCCCGCCGCCGTGATTCCTTGCACGACAGACATATTCTAGCGATTTCGCCCGGATGGGCGATATCGAAAGCTGAAAGCAGAAAGTCGAAAACCGAAATGCAGAAGGGCTGATCCTCGAGCGGTCGCACGGATTCGCGGCTGGGACTATGATATCGACCTATGAAAAACGATGAAACCGCAAAAAACGACACCGCCGCCGCGAAACCCAAGATGCCCATCGGAATGTTTTCGCTGCTCGCGCTGGTGATGGCCGGTGCGTATTTGTTCGCCAATCGGCAGGTGGATACCGGAATCGCGTGGGAGACCGACTTCGACACCGCCCTCGCAACCGCAGCCGAACGCAATACAGCCGTTCTGGTGGAATTCACGACGGCGGGTTGCGTTTATTGCGTCAAAATGGATCGGGAGGTTCTGTCCCGGCGCGACGTGCATGAGCAGATGGATCGGTTCGTGTCCGCCAAAATTCACTGGTCGGGCAACGAATACCTAATCAACCGCTACGGAATCGACAGTTTTCCAACGTTCCTGGTCATCCGCCCCGACGGCCAACCCGTCCTGGGCGTGTCCGGCTACCAATCCGTCGGGCAATTCAAGCAATTCCTCGATCGAGCAGCACGCCAAGTGAATTCCAGCACGCGGGCGGCGTCACCCAACACCGGTTAGCCCGGGAGACGAACCCGGTCCGCACCCGAGCCGATTCTGCTTGCCCGCGACGATAGGATTACGGTTCCTGATATGAGCACGAGCAGAGTCAAAACGATCAGGCCCCATTCCGAAACGGTAGGAATCGAATCGCACGGCCCCAGGTCACATTGAAAACTCTGCGTGCCTCCGTTACCCGAACAGAATCCGTCGCAGGCAGACTCCTCGGCGACACAACCGATCGCAGATTGGGCTGAGTCGCTTGTCCCATCGTTACACATGCAGGTCCAACACACCTCGGGGCATGTAAGGTCGCCCACGCATTGAATCCCGTCGCCCAGATAAACCTGCCCACCAACGGCTTCACAATTCTGCTGGGTCTGTGGTGTACAGAAACCATTGCCGAAACAGCATGCACCGGTCGGGCATTGAGCCAGCCCCGGCGGATCCGAAGGCTCTGTCCAGGCGGTTGCGAAAGCGGTCCAATCGTCACAGTCCACGTCTCCGTCGCTGTCGAAGTCCGCTGGCTCGCACGTCGGTGCCAATGGTCCGGCACCTACACCTGTGAAACAACCGTCGAACAGGGTGGCGTCATCGTTATCGACATCGTCATCCTGGTCGAGATCACCGAATCGAGTGATGACACGGACGCGCGCCGAAATCGAAGGTACACCGTCGTTGTCAACCACGAACAGCATATAGAAGCCAGGCGGCGCCAAGTTGGCGTTGGCTGGGGCGGGAACGTTCGCGATTCCCGCGGAGGCACCCTCCGTGAGTCGAACGTAGCGTTGCCCCATGTTCACTGAGTGTGTCACACTGGAGTAGCGAATCAGCGCCAGAGTGTTGCCGCCTGTTGAGCTTGTGAAGTCCACATCGAATGTCGATCCGTACGCAACCGCACTCGGCGCCGACGTGATTATCGGCCGGGGACCGCGAAACAGATACGCCGGCGAATAGATCTCGCCCGAGGGCTGAAAATCGGCACCAGCCAAACACACACGGCCATCGGGAAGAAGGAGCGCGGTTGAATGATACATCCTTGGAACCTGGTGCGGGGCAACGGGATCCCATGTCGCGGACACCGGATCGTAAACCTCGGGTGTGAACACAGGTGTCGCAGGCTCGCCACCCCCCGACTGGCCGCCAAGCACCATCACGGTGGCGTCCGGAAGAAGCACGGCGTTGAACTCCATGCGTGAGTTCGCCATAGGCGCAGTTCCTTGCCAAATGGGTGTAGCCTGTGACAGATCGATGATTTCGGCTGAGTGGGTTGGATTGCCAACGCCGGTAAAGCCGCCCATGACCATGACCCGATCGAGCGTCGGCGGGAGCAAGACGGAAGGCGCCTCGTACCTTCCCGGGAAGATCGTAGACGCAACGGGCGTCCACGAAGAATCCTGCGGATCGAATGTCTCCGATTGCTGATCCGGGCCGGATCGAAATACAACCCCAGACGGCATCACATGCAAATACGGATAGTAAGGAATTACGCGCTGATCGACCAATTCCCAGTTATTCGTGCCGTTCGGATCCCAGATTTCAACGTCAGGATTAAGCGCCCCGTCGGTATCGTTGAGGCCGGACATCGTAACCACACGACCGTCGGGCAGCGTTATGTTTGTGGGATACCAACGGCCTCGTGCCATGTCCTCGACCTGCACCCACTGCTCCGTGTAGGGGTCGAAGAGATAGGCGAGGTTTGGGCCACGGGTTGGGTTGAACCCCAGCGTACCGCCAGCCACAAGCAAACAACCGTCGGGCAGAAAACTGTGCCCAGAGCAATCCGGATTCCAACCGGCGGGCGGGGGCACGTTTGTCAGCCCAAGCGTGTTTGGATCAAGAAGCCACCCATGAATACCAGGAACGCCATGCTCCGCCGAAAAAAACAGGAGCTTGCCCGTTGGCAATATCGCCTGGTGAATCGCGATCAAGGGAAGCGCGAACGGCTCGGACCATTCTCCGTCTTCAGCGGGCGTCTGGGCTATTGTGGCTACGATCGGGCAAAAAATGAATACGAGTGCTGCTGATAAAATATGATGCTGACGCATGACGCCACCCTACGAATTCGAACGCAGAACTTGACGACTCCGGCAAGAACCTAGACCTCCCCGCTTTCAAGACTCAAGCCGCGATCATATCCAAACGCGCCGCTCGAACCAAATGAAATGGCCTTTCATGTCGGCCGTTGCGAAGCAGCGCCCGAGCGCAAGGCGCGGGGTCACGGCCCTTGCACAAGTTCATCCCGAGCAAGTATCGCCAGTTGAACCGGAGCTGCGGACCTTGAACAGGCAGCGCAACCATTTTGACAACCAGCCCCTACTTCACCCCGTGCATCATGGCCGTGATCTTCCTGACCAGCAGGAAGCAAATAACCGACGCAGTAAGCAAAAACACCGTCATGACGGAAAAGAAGGTCATCGGTGAATGGTATTCCATTTTCTCGCCCGCGAGACCTGCGACGAAGTTTCCGAACGTGCTGGTCAACAGCCACATGCCCATAAGCATGGTTGCGAATCGCCGCGGTGCCAGCTTGCTGACCATGGACAAACCAACCGGGGACAGGCACAACTCGCCCAACGTGCAGAGGATGTAAAACCAGAAAAGCCAAGACGAGCTAACCTTGAACTCCGACGATTTCACGTAGAGATCATTGAGCGCTACTCGGATTTCCGGCTCAGAGGCTGCGACAAGAATCTGTTTGTACTCCTTATCCTGAAGCTCCATTTTCGCCACGAACGTCCTGGTAGCCGCATCAAATGTAAGTTGGTCTGACTCGAATCCGTTGAGATACCGCGGCTCAAACCCATTCGGCAGGCGATCCAGCGTATAAGCAACTTCAAATTCCTCCTCACCGCGTTCTTTGGACGCTACGCTTGCTTCCGCCGTCTGCTTGGCGAACTCGCGAATCGAAGCCACGTAGTCCTTATCCGCCGTCCCGCGAAGAATACGGTCGCGATGATTCGAGTTCAAAACGCCGCGAATGCGCAGGACTCCGCCGCTTGCATCGTAAGTCAAGCGACCGCCGTGCGCGATCATGGCGTCCTCTTTTTCATCCTGCTCACCGGCCATGAATCGTTCGTTCGCTTTTTCATCCTCGATTCCGGGCGCATCGAAAAAGTGAAGCGTGCCATCGGACTTCTCAACAAACACAGATGGAAGCACCGAAGCCTCAGTTTCGGACAACCCGTTTTCGTACGAAGCGGCCCACGTCATCAATGCCACAGCCATGCCGATCAGAAAGACGCCCATCGACATTTTCATGGGGATGGACACGTTGATGTGTTTGCGCGCCAAGAATAACCAGAGCCAAGCAAACAATGGAGCGAACAACACGATGGCTGCCGCATTGATCGACTGAAACGACGTCGTCAAAACTGGATCGACCTTGAACAGATTGCCGATCGCGTCCTTGAGTATCTTCCAAAAACCTTCCTGTTCAATATCCACGGGCACGCTAGGGTAAAGCTCGGGCGTGGGTGGGGTTTCCGTGAGATAGCGGTTCGTGGTTTGGTCCGCCCACACGTTCATCGCATTGCCGGCTTGCTCGAACGCGCCCCAAAAGAACACGACGAATACAAACAAAGCGTAAATGGCCAACACACGATCTCGCACCGCCAGCTTCAGGTGAGACACGATCCAGCCGGCGAAGAAAGACGAGACGGCTGCGATTTCCATCATGATGAAGTTGTCTTTACTCACGAAGTCCAGTTTCCACAGGATCGGCGAACCGACGAGCAGAAACATGCCCATCAACGTCAACAACATTGGGCTGGATGACGAGAGCGTCGGCGTGACGGAAGGCGTTGATTCTGCCTCATCCTCCGTCATGATGTGGTCCTTGCCGCCCACTTTTTCATCTTCGGGCTTGGCATCGGGATCGTGGTAGATTGCATCTTCCGGCAGTTCCTTGATGTATCCCTGACCCAGAAGGTAGCAAATCAACCCAAGGACCATGCCCACACCCGCAGCACCGAAACCCCAGTGGTAGCCCAAACCCGGCGTCTCGCGCAACGTGCCGCACACAAACGGCGACAGGAACGCGCCGAGATTGATTCCCATATAGAAAATCGTGTACGCCCCGTCACGGCGCGGATCGTTCTGCGGATAAAGACGCCCCACTTGCACAGACATGTTCGGCTTGAAGAAGCCGTTACCGATGATAAGAAACCCAAGAGCGGAGTAGAAAATCCAGATGTCCTCGAAGGCCATCAAGAAGTGGCCGACAGCCATCAAGATGGCACCGATGATGATGGTCAGGCGGTTGCCAAGAAACCTGTCCGCAAGGTAGCCACCCAAGAGCGGCGTGAGATAAACGAGCGACGTATACCATTTGTAGACTTGCGACGCATGTTCCTGAGAGTACTTGAAGAAGTCCACCATGTAGAGCACGAGCAGCGCACGCATCCCGTAGTAGCTGAAGCGCTCCCACATCTCGGTGAAAAAGAGCACGAAGAGTCCTACGGGGTGGCCTAGAATGGTTTTTTGTTCGCTCGACACCGTCGTTACTCCATAGCCTGCCTGGGGAAATTCAAGGCCCGGCATACTAGGCTCCCGCCCGCCACCTTACAAGCGACTCAGACGGCCCCACCGAACGGCCCGTTCGCACGTTGACTCCGCAGCGGCAGCCCGATACCGTTCTCCCGAGCGCAGCCAGCGCGCCAAACGGGCTTTTCGGGCAAAATTCACAGGAGAAGGAACGATGGCGATTTTCAAAACCCTGGCCTTCGGGATAATCGGCGGCCTCGCACTTTGCACAGCGGGCGGCTGCTTCGAAATCAACAACCCCGATATCGATATCAACGCCAACACAAACTCCGACGACGGCGCGAACGCGAACGCCAATTCGGGCGACGACGGCACGACGGACAACGACAACGCAAACCAGAACGCGTCGAACGACAACGACAACGACAACGACAACCTGAATTTCAACGACAATGGATCGGATGACGACAGCGATAGCGGAAACGACAATGACAACGGATCCGACAACGATAACGACAACGGAAGCGATGACAGCGACGGCAACGGAAACGACAACAGCGACGATGATGATGACAGCGATAGCGACGGCAATGGAAACGATAACAGCGATGAAGACGGCGACGATGATTCAACGTCGGCCCGCACGATGATTCGCATGGGCACACCACTGGGCGACATACGCATCGAACTGCTCGACGATGTCGCACCGATCACCGTTGGCAACTTTCTCCAGTACGTCCGCGACGGCTTCTACGACGGCGGCGACAATCAAGGTGCCACCGTATTTCATCGCATCGTACCCGCGTTCGTCATTCAGGGCGGCGGGTTCGCCAGCGCCTGCGCACAGAAGGAAACACGCGACGCCATCACAAACGAAGCCGAGCAAACGCCGTCAAACCTTCGCGGGACGCTCTCGATGGCCCAAACCTCGCAAGTAAACAGCGGCACGAGCCAGTTCTTTATCAACCTCATCGACAACACCAACCTCGACTTCACCGCAACATTCCAAGGCCACGCGGTGTTCGGAACCGTCGTCGAAGGCATCGACATCGCCGACACCATCGCAGCCGTCGAAACAGGCTCCTGCCTCCCGCCGGACAGTACGTGTGAATCAGATGGCCTGCCGACATCGCTGTGTGAGCTTACCGGCGTCCCCGTCGATCCCGTCATAATCATGTCCGTCACGATCGAGGACGAAGGGTAGGCGAGCCGTCCGTTCAGGCGCGACGCCTGGCAATCCACATATCCGTGTACAGCGACACGACGCACGCACCATCGCCGAAGTGATCCGCCAGCATCGCCATGCACCCGACAATCAACCCCAAGCCCCAACACCGTTTGACTTCAACGCAGCCGTTCGCTACGGTCCGAACCCCGACGTAGTTTTCCCCTAACACGGAGCCACGATTCCATGAAACCCGATACGCTGCCCACCCGACCTCTTGTATTTTTGCGGATAGCCTTGCTTTCACTGTTTGCGTTCGCAGGCCCCGGATGCGCGATCACCTCCGCCGAATCCGAAGTGTTCACGCCGCAACACATCGCAAAAATCCGGTCCGTGGGCGGCGGCATCATCTCGCCCGACGGCGCACACATCGCCTACACCCTGAGCGTGCCGAGACAACCCAACAAAGACGACGACGGCGGCGCGTGGTCCGAATTGCACGTCGTCGATACGCAAGGCCAAGACCGCCCGTTCATCACCGGCCACGTCAACATCGGCAGCATCGCATGGACACCCGACGGGCGCGGCATCTCATTCCTGGACAAACGCGGCGACGACGAACACAAGAGTCTCTACGTCATCCCCATCGACGGCGGCGAAGCCCGCAACGTGCTCGAGCATGAAACCGGCGTCGGCTCCTATTCGTGGAGTCCCGACGGAAAACGCGTCGCATTCCTCGCCAGAGCGAAAAAAGACAAAGCCAAAAAGAAGCTCGAAAAAAAGGGATTCAAAGCAGAGATATACGAGGAGCAAGGGCAGCCGAAGCTCGTCTGGATCGGCACGCCCGACGATGAAGATGCCAAGCCCGAATCGCTCGATCTGCCCGGTTCCGCCGTACGAGTCAAGTGGAGCCCGGTCGACAACAGGCTCGCCGTCGCGTTGGCCCCCTCCCCGCGTATCGACGATCAGTACATGAAATCCAAGCTGCACATCGTGGACGCAGACAGCGGCGATGTTC
This sequence comes from Phycisphaerae bacterium, assembly GCA_029260215.1. Lineage (GTDB taxonomy): Bacteria > Planctomycetota > Phycisphaerae > UBA1845 > UBA1845 > OFTM258. The sequence continues at coordinate 27,426 of JAJDDQ010000042.1, read as the reverse complement.
GTACACAGTTCGACAACCCCGGAAAACTAGGCTCATTCACTTGGTCGCCGGACGGCAAGAATCTCGCCGTGATTTCCGCAGAGGATCTCAACGACCCCGCCGAAGGTCGCCTGATGATCGCACCCGCCGCCGGTGGCGCGTTGCGGAATATCCTGCCGGATTTCGCGGGACACGTTTCAGCCGTCGCTTGGCAGGACCATGACACCGTCATGTACGTCGCGGGCGTGGGTTGCCGCACCATGCTCGGAAAGATCGACACGGACAGCCGAAATAAAAAAATGCTCGTCTCGACCGATGGGCCGGTGTTGGCAGGGCTCAGCCTGACGCGCGACGGCATGCGGTCAGCCACCATAGGCCAATCCGCCCGCCACCCGCGTGAAGTCTTCACCATGAAGCACGGCGACGCGGGACCGACCCGGCTGACCGACAGCAACCCCTGGCTCGACGAAATGCGCTTCGCCGATCAGGAAATCGTCCGTTACAAAACCCGCGACGGCATGGAAATCGAGGGCGTTCTCATTCGCCCGCTCGACGAAAAACCCGGCACACGCTACCCGCTCATCCTCTACGTACACGGCGGACCGGAAGCGCATGTTTCCGATGCGTTCATCACGCGCTACAGCAATCCAGGCCAATACGCAGCCGCAAACGGATTCGCCGTCTTCTGCCCGAACTATCGCGGCAGCACAGGCCGAGGCGTCGCGTTTTCAAAGCTGGGTCAAGCCGACTACGCCGGAGGCGAGTTCAACGATCTCGTGGACGCCGTCACCCACTTGCACAAGACTGGCTTGATCGACAAGGACCGCGTCGGCATCACCGGCGGTTCCTACGGCGGGTTCGCCACCGCATGGGGCGCGACCAACCTGACCGAACATTTTGCAGCCGGCGTGATGTTCGTCGGCATCAGCGACCACGTATCCAAGTTCGGCACAACGGACATCCCCAACGAGATGTACCTCGTCCACTCGCGCACTTGGCCTTGGGACGACTGGGACTTCTTCCGCGAGCGAAGCCCGATCACCTACACACCGCAGGCCCGCACGCCGCTGCTCATTCTGCACGGCAAGAACGACACCCGCGTCCACCCAAGCCAGTCGATGGAACTCTATCGCTACCTCAAAACGCTCGGAAAAGTGCCGGTCCGGCTGGTCTTCTACCCCGGCGAGGGTCACGGCAACCGCAAGGCTGCCGGCCGACTCGACTACTCGCTGCGCATGATGCGCTGGATGGAGCACTACCTCAAAACCCCAGCCACGCGAACCTCCCCCCCGCCGCCGCATGAACTGGACTACGGTTTCGACGAGGACGAAAACGAGGAAGACGACGACTAACACCCCGCTGAAAAACATTGGCTTTCGGTGTGGTACCGGTTCTCAAATATGGCACGGGATTTCCAGTGTGGCACCGGTTTTCAACCGGTGCAGGGGATGCTGCCCCACGTGACACCTGTTCTCCAGTGTGGCACCGGTTTTCAACCGGTGTAGGGGATGGTATCCCACGTAACATCGGTTTCTCGAATTACAAAGACACGGATCGGAAAACCGTGCCCACGCTTTCAGCGGAACGCAGTTCAGCGGTGAACGACAGTTGACGCTTCGCCGCGTCAGCCCAGCATTGAATCTGCGGAAAAATCAACCAGATCAGAAAGCGTACCGTCCGGAGGTGGGCCGAAGGGTGAAGGCTTGAGCGTCGCAGCCCCGTTACCGTTCGCCTGCACATTGACGTGCGGCGTGTTGCTGCGGAATTGCGATTGCACTTAACTCATTGTGAATTCAGGGTTTAGGGTTTGAAAATAGGCTGGCGGGTATTGCGCAGATAACCGCGCAAATCGGCGAGGGTGCGCGGTGTTGCGCAAACGGCGCAAATCCCAAATCATTGCAAAACCGTGACTTGCTCGCCGTGCGCAGAATCTCGATTTTACGCAATCCGCCGAGTTTGCCCATCACCGGAGCGGTCCGTGCGGACACGACGGAATCCAATGCTTGCGTTCAGTGTGAGCGGGGTCGATACCAACATGTAGTCGCACATGGAAGAAACTCGGTCAAAGCCATTCGACCCCAACATCGACCCGCTGTATGCAGCAATCGCCGGAACCGGTTGTCGTTCTAAGCGGTTTGATCTGGGGCACGGTGTCTGCTTTCGACGCACCTTCGTGCATCTCATGGCACCTTTTGGTCCGCCAAACGGCAAGCCACGGTTCCACTCACTGACCCTTTGGGGGCTGACCAGGCCACGCCGCAAGAAATGACCAAACCCACAGCAACGATTCAAGCAACACGAGGCATGCCGAAACCCAGCCCGATTGGCTGCGAAGCGCCAATAGATAAGTGATTGTCCCGGGTTTCTTGTGATTCGTTTGCGATGGCCCAGTAGTCATCAAGGTCTAAAGGCCACGCACCACCAGGCCTCTCTACTCCTGGCCTCCATCAGATAGGATTCTCGGGGACTTGCCGATTCTTAGAGATTCTGCGTGAGATTAGCCGCCCGATGGAGATCAGAGCGGTAGCGGATATCTGTCGCCGATTGGCCGGACAATGTAGGGGGTCTTGCGGCCGACCGGATTGCTACGGCATGACAATGTTTTCATTGGAAACAATAATCGTTGACCGTGTCCAGTCGATAAAGTTCTGCTCGTCCTTGAAGAAGATTTCGAGGTATTCTTTGGCCTTGTCCGTGGACCAGTCGCGTTCGAGTGCCTCGATACTTTCAACCCATAGCTCGGCGATTCCATCAAATGGTTCGATCAGCCCAGTGCGTGGGCCAATCACTAGATTGCGAGCTTCCGTTTCGAGCGGAAGAACTTGAACGTATCGTTTGACTCCCAGCGTCGAAAACGAATCTGCGGGTGCGGCCTGCGGATGTTTATCACTCCAATAGGATTGAAAGTCTGCCAAGCTCAGGTGAGGTAGACGTCGCATCAAATAGCTAATTCTGACCATTCTCTCTCCCTTCTGTTAGAGAGGACTCAATAACGAGGCTCGACGATAGCCGATTCGTGCGACGTTCGCCAATCAACCGACCTAACCAAGTGTTAGCTCCGCGACGATGCTTCGGCCGCCAGCGCTGCCGAGCGGCGAACGAAACGACATCGACGTCGTTCCTGCGTACATGGTATGCTCCCATTTGTATCGGCGTTGTTCGTGTGCTGCTCATCGAAGCCCCCGATCTTCATTTTGTATGGTATGCAACGGTTGGAGAAATCACGAGGATTCCGTAGTTCAATTGCGGGGTTCCAACGCTCGTTTAGGCCGGTCAATACATTATGAAGACTCGGACCAGAAAACCGTGCCCACGCTCTCAGCGGAACGCAGTTCAGCGGTAAGCGACAGATGACGCCCCGTCGCGTCAGCCCAGCATCGAATCCGCGGAAAAATCAACCAGATCGGAAAGTGTGCCGTCCGGAGGTGGGCCGAAGGGTGAAGGCTTGAGTGTCGCAGCCCCGTTACCGTTCGCCTGCACATTGACGTGCGGCGTGTTGCTGCGGAATTTCACCGTGTACGTACCGAAGGAGATTTCGTCCTCGTTCTGCAACATGGCGAACGCGACCCGGCGGCCATTGACGAACGTACCGTTCTCGCTCACCAGATCGTAAAGAGCCGGCTTGTTCAGATAGTTGAATACGATGGCGTGTACGCGCGACACTTCGCGATCCTCGATCGGAAAATCGCATCCCGCCGTGCGACCGAACACGGAAACCTCGCGCGGCAGCTTCACGATCTTGCTCGTGTTGGGATCCTCGATCGCAAGGATCGTCGGGTCCGGCTCCAGATCGATAATCACGGGGCTGTCCCCAGCGCCCGCGAATTCAGAATCCTGAATATCCACCCGGAACTCCCAAGGCCCCACACTGAACCGATCCGCGTCGTTCAGCGACTCCTGCTCAACCTTCAGCCCGTTCAGCAGCGTCCGGCCGCGCGTGTCCAAATCGCGCAGGATGATCTGATGCCCGTTATTCACGATAACGCAATGACGACGATCAACGGTCGGATGTCGTAAGACCAGCTTACACCCGGACTTACCACCGAACAGCGAAACCGCCCGGCGAAGCACCATCTCCTGACCCTCACCCGCACCGGCGCAAATCGTCGCCGTCAAACGGGGTGCTCCGTCGGGCAGGATCGGAGCTTGATCAGAAACGGAGATGATCGAAGTCAACGGCGTCCTCCGAAATGCGTCAGGAAAAACAGAAAAAGGTTGTTCTTCAAACCGGTCATATCGATTCTGCCAACCACCACGCCCCCAACCGAACTGACGACCACGAAACGCTCGCGGGCTGTGGCGGTATGAAAATGTCCGTCCACATTCGAGTCTACGGATTCAACGGCTCGAATTCCAGCCTGAGATAAGCGGAACCCGCCCAGAATGCACGCTTTTCTACTCAATTGAGAGGATTGCCTCCCCCAGACGGTGTAATCCCCCCTTTTTCACACGGCGCGACGTCGCTTGTTGGATTCGCAGCCCGACAGGTGCATAATGCCCACGATGAGCGAATCACCCTCCGAAACTCCGCGATTCCTGATCCTGGGCACAGCCGGGCACATCGACCACGGCAAAACCTCGCTCGTGAAAACCATCACGGGAACCGACACGGATCGCCTGCCGGAGGAAAAACTGCGTGGAATGACCATTCAGCTCGGATTCGCCGAGCTGGACCTCGGATCGGTGCATTTCGGCGTGGTGGACGTGCCCGGTCACGAGCGGTTCGTGCGGACGATGGTAGCCGGCGCGACCGGCATCGATCTCGCGTTGCTTGTGGTCGCCGGCGACGATTCGGTCATGCCCCAAACCATCGAGCACGTGGAAATTCTCAGCCTCATGGGCATCCGCCATGCCGTGGTGGCGATTTCCAAAATCGACATGGTCGATTCCGAGCTTGTAGACCTCGTCGAAGAGGAAGTACGCGAACTCCTGAGCGAAACGCCCATGCGCGACGCACAGATCGTCCGCGTGTCGTCGACCACCGGTACGGGCATCGAAAAGCTCAAAACCGTCCTGCGCGAGACAGCCAGCCAAATCCCGAAGAAGCGGGCGGGCGGACTGTTTCGCCTGGCCATCGACCGCGTGTTCTCGGTCGCGGGGCGCGGAACCGTGGTGACCGGGTCCGTCCTGAACGGGCAAGTTAGCGACAACGACCTGCTCGAAGTACACCCCGGTGGCGCGACCGTCCGCGTGCGCGAGATGCAATCCCACGGTCACCAGCAGACCATCGTCGAACTCGGACAGCGAGCCGCGTTGAATCTCATCGGCATCGACCGTCGCGACCTCGAACGCGGGCACGAACTGGCCAGCCCGGGTTACATCGAACCGTCGCATCGCATCGATGTCGCATTCAACGCGCTTTCATCAACAGGCCGCCCGATCAAACCGCACACGCGTGTGCGCATCTGCATGGGCACGCGGGAAGTCCTGGCCCGCATCGCCACACTGGACCGCCGACCGATCGAACCCGGCGGAACCGTTTTCGCACAGCTTCGATCGCGCGATGCGTTCTTCGTAACCTGTGGGCAGCGTTTCATCGCCCGTGAGGAAAACGATGCACGCACCATCGGCGGCGGCATCGTATTAAGGTCCACCGCCCGCCGATGGTCCGCCAACCGCGACGCGGAACGGTCAGCCCTTGAGACACTCCGTGACGGCACGCCCGCAGAGCGGCTGGAGCAGGTTTTGTCGGAGGCGGGCTTCGCCGAGCGGACGCACGAGCAGCTTTCCGCGCGAAGCGGCCTCGATCCCGACGAAATCCCCGCTCTGCTCGATGCGCTGGCCGCCGGGCAAAGTTGGATTGAGCTTGACGGAACCGCCCGCCGCGTCGTCCCGCGAACCGTCGAACAATTGTTCGATCGTACGGACCGGCGATTGGCCCGCTACCAGAAGTCCAACCCCGATGAACCGGGCATCCATGTGGACGCGGTCATCGGCTGGTTTGAACGCAAAAGCGCGACCGCATTGGGCAAAGTATTGTTCAATCGCTATCTGGCTGCCAAGCGCGCCAAACGCCACGGTCGATTCGTCTGCCTGCCCGAATTCGCCCCGGAAATGTCGGCTGCCGACGAACGCTTTTTCAACGGAATGCTCGACGCCTTTCGGGCGTCCGCGTTTCAGCCGCCCTCGCTCGACCAACTGGCTGCGACGCTCGAAACAGACGTGAAACGACTCCGGCGATTAGCCAAGGTAGCCGTCGCGTTCGGCGAGCTGGTCGAGATCGACAAGACGATTCTACTGTCAGCCGAACACGAAGCCGCACTGAAATCGTCGGTAACGGACCTGATACGCGACGGGAAGGAAGTAACTGTGGCTGAGATGCGCGAACGACTAAACTCCTCCCGAAAATACGCCGTTCCGTTCATGGAGTACTTGGACCGGATCAAATTCACCGTTAGAAAAGGTGACGCCCGTGTCCTGTGTGAGGAGCCAGCCTCGTGAATGCCAAGCTATCCGAAATACTACGCACCCTGCCGTCGATGACGACCCTGCTCGCGCACGACCGCGTCCGAGCATGGTCCGCACACCATCCGCGGGCACTGGTCGCCAGCGCCCTGCGCTCCGCTCTGGACAACGCACGCACACGCATCCTCGCCAACGGCAGCGAGCCAACGGGCATCGACGCCGATCCTCTAATCAGTGAAGCGGAGTCCATCATGAAACGCTCAGCCACACCGTCGCTGCGGCGCGTCATCAATGCCACCGGCATCGTCTTGCACACGGGGCTGGGCCGAGCACCCCTGGCCAAATCGGCGGTCGATGCGCTGACTGCGACCGCCGATGGTTACATGAACCTGGAATACGATCTCGAAACCGGTGCCCGAGGACGACGGCAGGATCATGTCGCAAGCCTGATTTGCGCGGTAACCGGGGCGGAGGCAGCCACGGTCGTCAACAACAACGCAGCCGCCACGCTGTTGCTCCTGAGGGCGTTGTGCGCCGATCGCGAAGTCGTCATCTCGCGCGGACAACTGGTCGAAATCGGTGGTTCGTTCCGCATGCCCGACATCATGGCCACCGGCGGTGCGATCATGCGCGAAGTCGGCACGACCAACCGCACGCACCTGTCCGACTACGAGCGAGCCATCGGCGACAACACCGCCGCTTTGATCCGCGTGCATTGCAGCAATTTTCGCGTCGTGGGCTTCACCGGTGAACCGTCACCGGCGGAACTCGTCGATTGCGCCCATCGTCACAATCTGCTGGCCCTCGACGACCTCGGCAGCGGGGCTATGTTCGACTTCACACAGCACGATTTACCGCCGGAACCGTGCGTGACGGACTCCGTCCGCGCCGGTTTCGATCTGACCTGCTTCTCAGCCGACAAACTCCTCGGCGGCCCGCAGGCGGGCATCATCAACGGGCGGGCGGATCTGGTCCGGCAGATCGAGTCCCATCCGCTCATGCGCACGTACCGTCTCGACAAGCTGGTCCTGCTCGCGCTGGAAGCCACACTGCGACACTACCTCGATACCGAATCCGCCACGCGCGAAATCCCTACGCTTTCGATGCTCCAAGCCACACCGGACACGCTGCGCCCTCGGGCCGAGCGTCTGAAGGAATCGCTGGCCAGCGCACTGCCGGGCGAATGTTTCGACATCGGGGAAGACACGTCGTTCGCCGGCGGCGGATCGCTCCCCGCACACGAATTGCCGACCGTCGTTGTCCGCTGGCGACCGGCGAAGGCACCGCTTTCCGAGACCGTAGCCCAACTGCGTACGGCCCCCGTTCCCGTGGTGGCGCGCATCGCAGACGATCATGTCATCTTCGATCTGCGCACCATTCGCGATAACGAATTCGAGGACGTCATCGCATCCGCACGATTCGTCATAACGTAGCATGCGAAATCGGTTCAGCGGTATTGCGGACTGTTGAAAGAGTGTGGCACGGGTTTGCAACCCGTGCATTTATCAGCCCGGAAACCGTCGCCGGGCGGAACACAGTCGTCTGCACCGGTTGAAAACCGGTGCCACACAGAAGGGGTGCCACACAGAAAAACTGTTTTCTGCAACACACTGTCGGAGCATGCATATCAAGTGTCGTCAATCGGCGGACGATCTCGGCGAACATAATCAGTGAACGGTCGGAAACGCTCTGCCAACGACTGCTCATCGGCGCGGGTGTAGGCCATAATCGTTCGCTCGATGCGTTCGCGTGAATCAGTCGCGACGACGCGCGGCAGGAACTTCGCGACCTGCTCCGACTCGGGCATGAACGCTTCGAAACTCATCCCCTCGCCATCGTCGTCGAACTCGAACGGATAACGCACGTCCAACCGCCCCACCTCGAACGCCCTCGAACCGAATGGGCCTAGTCGAAGCGTCAGGCGCGACGCATCAGCCTCAATGCAAACCCTCGCGGGCCAAAGCGCCAACGCCAGCCATCGAATACCACCAAACGCGAGAATCAGCCCGCCGACCACCAGCGGCATGATCGCCACGACGATGCTCACCTCCGTCAGCCGATTGGAAACCGCCGTCGGCGAGAATCTCAAACCCCGCGTCGCCAGCACCGCGACGAGCAACATCAGTCCAGCCGGTGCCAACCGCAATAATCCGCGTTCAGCCGCCCGCGATCGAGAAACGGGAATCGTCACCTGAAAATCCACCGAACTCTCACCAACCTCCGACGCCGCCCCAAGCCCGTCCGGACCGCCCGTCGCCAGGGTTTCCCCCGGCGATCCCAAGCCACTTTTTTGGCCCACACGCTCTTGTTCAGCCTGTGAAGGTTGACTTATAGGCTCGGGGATTCCTACCATAGGTCGTTCACTCCACGATGCGGTGCGACGGGTGCCTCGGACAATTTACCGATCCGGAAGTTTGCTGCATGGAAAAGTCATTTTGTCCGAATGAAGCCAGCGGTCAACGCTGCGCGCCGGGAGCGAAGCTCCTGTCCGAAGCCAGCCCCTTCATCCGGGCCGACGACGACGCCGGGCTGAAGCGGTACCTTCGTAACTTTTGGTCAGTCGGAAACTTATCGGACCTCCTGCACGGTGACGATGCCCTGGTTGGGTGGATCGCCGCCTATTGCCTCGGCGTGCTCGGTGGGCCGGTGGCGGTCATGCCTCTCGCCCGGGCGCTGCATCACGAAGACCCCGCCGTGGTCTCAGCCGCCGAAGATGGGTTGTGGCGTGTCTGGTTCGATGAGGTCGGCGTGGCGGTACGCAGGCGTCTGCAAGACGCAGCCGATTGCATGGAGCAAAGCCGGTACGCGGCAGCCATCGTGGTTCTGGACGATATCATCGCCCGTCACCCGGCGTTCGCGGAGGCTTACAATCAACGCAGCATCGCGCGCTTCCTGAGCGATGACTGCGTCGGTGCCATCGCCGACGGCAACCACACGGTCAGCCTCAATCGCTGCCACTTCGGTGCCTATGCAAGCATGGGCCACGCTCATGCGCAACTCGGCAATTACCACGAAGCGCTGGGCTGCTATCGCGAGTCGTTGCGCATTCACCCGCGTATGGAAGGCGTTCGGCAGTCGATTCGCAAACTACAGTCGCTTTGCGACCGTCGAAGCCCTGTGGCGTAATCGCTGCTGTTTGGATAAACGCGTCTTGCGATTCGTCTGCGCGAACTGAAGTTCGCGGCTCGTTGCTTCCGGGGTGATCCCGCCCTACAGCTTGGCTTCCACGATAGCCAGAACTTCCTGTTCGGCTGCGTTGGCTTTGTTCTGGATATCGTTGCCTCGGTTGAGCATGTCTTCAGTCCAGGCTTTGTCCTCGACGTCTTTGGCGTTGATCTTCACGTTGAGGAATGCGCTCATCACCGCGGACCGGGCAGCCAGCGCCGCGACGCCGACGTCGGAAATACTGGCTTGCAGACCGATGTCGGCCATCGCACGAATGACCTCGAAACAATCCAGCGACTTTTCCATCACGCGGAAGGGAACTTCGATCGCACCTTTGGTAGCTTCCTGAATTGCGTCTTTGCGCGCCGCCTTTTCCTGATCGTTGCTTTTTGGCAGGCCGAAGGCTTCCATGATTTTGTTGAACGCGTCGGTGTCTTCGTCGATCAAACGCTGCAAATCATCGTGCAGCACTTTGCCCTTTTCCGCCCAGCGTGAGAATTCCTCCCAGCGATCGTCCCAGCCTCTCTTGTGGGCGCTGAGATTGGCCACCATCGTCGCCAGCGCCGCCGCCATCGAACCCATGCAGGCTGCGATCGATCCGCCGCCGGGCGCGGGAGATTCCGAAGCGGTTTCATGCACGAAACCCTGGACGGTCATGTCGATGAGACGCTTGCGTTTGTCCTTGCGCGCGACGGCGTATTCGATGATTTTCTCTTCAGGGTCGAACGGTTTGAGCTCGTCCAGACCCATCGACTTGATCGCAATCTTGATCAGTTCCGAGTCGGCCACGCCGAGCGAACGCTGCTGTTTGCGCAGGAAATACCGGCCTGCGTCGAGCATCGCTTCCAACGGAATGAGGCCGACGAGTTCCGAACCGGTTACGCGCACACCGCGCGCCTGCGCTTTGGTGCAACACTCGTCGAACGCGACATGCACGGGCGTCACGCTGAGATTGGTGAGGTTCATCGAAATCTGCGCGACGCCGTATTCCTCGATGAACCAACCAATGCCCTTAACGCATTTGAGCGAACCGGGCGACCAGACACGCTGCCCCTTGTCGTCGAGAACCGGCTTGCCCCAGGGCTGACCGTTGTCCGTCTTAACGCGGCCTTTCTCGCGAATGTCGTAGGCGATGGCGTTCGCGCGACGGGTCGAAGTCGTGTTGAGATTAATGTTGTATGCCACAAGAAAGTCGCGGGCACTGACGGCAGTCAGGCCATAGCCCGCGTCGAACGTCCCCGGGCCGAAGTCCGTCTTCCATTCGGGCATTTTAAGTCGCGCGGGAATCGCTTCGTATTCCCCGGCCCGACAGACCGCGAGATTGCGACGTTCGGGGGTATTGGCGGCGTGCTCGTAGAAATAGCCGCTGACTCCGACCTCCCGGCCCAGTCGCTCGCCGAGTTGATGGGCATAGGCAACAGTCTCTTCCATCGTGACGCCGGCGACCGGCACAAGCGGGCAGACGTCCATAGCGCCGAAGCGCGGGTGCTCGCCGTGGTGCTTGCTCATGTCGATGAGTTCTTTGGCTTTGTGTGCCGCGCGGATCGCGGCTTCGACGACCGGTTCCGGCGGGCCGACGAGCGTCACGACGGTGCGATTGGTAGCCGCACCGGGATCGACATCCAGCAGCGTCACGCCGTCGACAGACTGGGCTGCGTCAGTGATCTGTTTGATGATGGCGAGGTCTCTGCCCTCGGAGAAATTGGGTACGCATTCGATGAGTCGTTGCACGTGGTGCTCTCCGGCGATTCGTCTGAGAAAATTCCCGTTGCTCGTTCGCCGGATTATGCACGAAAGCCGCGCGAAACGGTAGCGGCGCGAGGTTTGACGCAACGCACGATGGCGCGCGTGGCAGATCCTCGCCCCCCTTGTCGCAATTAAGGGAGGCCATCTTATGGTAGAGTATTCAGGCAGAATCCAGTGCTTTATCAAGCCTAAGACAATGGATGGGTGCCCCACCTTTTCAGAGGTGGGAGAGTCGAATGATCCCTCGGATTGGACTTCCCCACGGCTAAAGCCGTGGGGTACCCAACCGATCAATTGAGTTGTGACAACAGCATCAGTCGAACTTGCGGCGGAACCAGCCGGCGACACCGATTCCCAGCATGGCCAACGCGGCTGCTCCGGGTGCGGGAATAACATTCGCGGGCAGCGGCTGCTGGAAGAGGGAGAAGGAACTGCTCACCACGCCGCCACCGGTGTTGATGTCGAGGTAGTTGAGCACGTAGCCGAGATCGAATGACGCGCCGGCGGCCAGCGGATTCTCAAACGTCAACGTCACAATGGGACCGGCGTTGGCGAGCATACTGACCTCAAGACCAACCGTGCCAAGGTCTTCAGCCGTTGAAAACCCGATGTCGCCAATGGTCAGCTCCGGCGAGTCCGGATCGTTGGCGAAGTCGAAAATGCTGACAATATCCAGTTCCGAGGCGAACTCGCACGTCTGCGTCGCACAGTCCACGTAAATATCCGCGCCCGTCAGGCTGAACTGATACCCGCCCCACAAATCGCCGGTGTCGTTGACGATCATTTCGACAACCCCAAGGCCCGAACCGACGTTCGGCTCGGAGGTGGGCGTCACAAACGGCCAAGCAGCGTGGACGTCGAACGACGTGAAAACATCCTCATAAGCGTAAGTCAACGCGTGCTGTTGTCCGAACGAATAGCTCGATCCGAAAGTCTTCTGAAACGTAACGCCCGATCGATTCGAACCCTGCGCCCCTGGGTTGATTCCGGGAAAGTCGGCTGAGTCCCAGATGTTGTGCGCCTCGGAAAATGTCACATCGATGTTCGGATTGATGTTCCCGCCGTTTCCGTTCTGAACGTTGGCCACCCCGGCGTGCGCAGCCCCCGCGGTGGAGACCAACAAAACAGCGGATCCCATGATAATGCGATTCATTCCCACATCCTCGCTAGCTTGGCTTACCCCAACCGGCGGCCGAAACAAGATCGTTGCCCCGCCAATACGTCACAGTCACCCCAGAGACAGAATACTCCGCCGAGGGTAGCGGTTGACCGTCGTAAAGTCAAAGATTCTCGCCTCAGCCGCAGCCGCCAACGGGTTAAAGCAGGAACTTAATTGACCGTCGGCCCATAAAAACCAGTCCGCGTCACGCAGCACCGCCTCGCGAGGGCGACGAACAGCCGTCCGACCGATATAATGGCTTACCTGAGACACGAAAAAACACGCATTTGGGGAGCCAATAATGCTGATTTCCGAGAAAATGAACGCGGCGTTGAACCGCCAGGTCATCACCGAGTTTTTCGCCGCCCACACCTACCTGTCGATGGCCTGCACGCTGGAGAGCATGGGTTTGCGGGTTCTGGCCAAGTGGTTTGAGCAACACGCCCAGGAAGAGCGCGGGCACGGGATGCGGATCGTTAAGTACATCCACGACGTTGGTGGCAAAGTCACGCTTGATGGGATTCCGAAGCCTCCGTCGGAATTTGATACCGTCCTGAGCGTCATTGAGGCTGCCCTTGCGGAGGAGTTGAAGGTCACGGCTGATGTCAATGCATTGGCTCGCCAAGCCGATGAGGAACACGATTACGCGACGCGGAGCTTTGTCCAGTGGTTTGTCGACGAGCAGGTCGAGGAGGTCGCGATCGTGACCGAGGTGCTCGATTTGGTGAAGATGGCTGAGGGCAAGCACATGCTCCAGGTCGAGGCCCGAGTGGCTAAGATGCTCGAAACCGTGGGTGCCCGAGAACGACGGTGAGACTCGGCTGCGCAGGGATCAAGTGTGGACGGAAAAAGTTTACGATTTTCGATCTATCTTCTTTCCAAATCAGCACTTGTATCACTTCGGCCTGTTCGCTAGGATTGATTTTTCGAGGGGGGAACGGTCTGCCGGGATCACACCGAGCCTATCGTGTCCAGATTGAGAGAGAGTGCGATCCGTCGGTTTCGAGGTGAAACGCGACTGAGATCGGATCGTGACGAGAATGGCGGTTTGCCTACGCGCCGCCGGAATTAGGAGGAGGTCTGAAAATGCGATCACTCTCGCTTCGTCTGAGCTTGCTTTCAATGGTCGTTCCATCGGTTGCGTGTGCGTCCGGGGCCGCGCTTTATGAACAGCTGCCGATCAACGGCGACCCTTCCATGCAGGCGCTGTCCCAGGAATTCGGCGACGCCGCTGATTTCAACATCATCGCCGCGGACGATTTCACCGTGCCGGCTGGCCCGGGTTGGAATGTCGAGTCGCTGGCGTCGTTCTTCAGCACCGGCAACGGCAGCGGTTTGGATGCGGACGGTATTCGCTGGACGATCTGGGCCGACGTCGGCGGTCAGCCTGGTGCGGAAGTACTGAACGTTTTGGGCGGCGCTTATGACGTAAACACCGGGTTGGCGGACGCCGACCTGACCGCGCTCGGCAACGAGGTCGAGCTTTCTCCGGGCAGCTACTGGTTCGGCTCGCAGATCATCGGCGACATCAGCACGTTCGGGCAGGAGTTTCAACTCGGCTCCAATGACGGTGGCGGCTCGCTGAACTTCCTGTGGAACAACCCCGGCGGCGGCCTCGGTCTGCCGACGGGCTGGGTGGATGCCAACGGCACGATCAATCCGGGCAACGGCAACCCGTTTTCGGATGTGACGAACTTAGCCTTCAGCATTGGCGGCAGCATCGTTCCCGAGCCGGCGACTTTGGGGTTGCTCGCGCTGGGCGGTTTCGCGCTCGTTTTTCGTCGCAAGAACGCGCGTTAGGGCGGGCGATTCGTTCGGGCTTGTCGCGGTCTTTGTGGTCGCGATGCACGCTTGAACATCGGAACGTCCGCGCGGACTGAAGTCCGCGGCTCGTTGTGGGCTTCTTGCCAGGAAACAATCGAATTACGACGACTTCCACGGGGGCCTTTCGGCCCCCGTGTTTCGTTTTACGTGCGCAAAACGTTAACGCGCAACGCCGCGATCTGACGATGCAAATCGGTTGACGAAAACGACTTGGGATGCGACTGGTACGCAAAAGTCTTTGTTTGGGCTTTGGCGACCGCGCCTTCGCTCGCAATTCAAGTGGAATTTTTCGACGGCATTGTGTTAGAAACATCGGGGCTAGCATTGCAGCCGACTGCAACGAATTGTCCAGTTTCTTGCGGTCGGCTCATGGTGCAGCTTTGCCAACGCGGTAACTGCCGCGTTACCGCGCCAGTGTAAGCATCACTTGGAGGTGGCTGAATCACCGCTTGATTCGTTCACCAACGCTCAATGATGACGCAATGCGAATCGTGACGGCCTCGCCAAGACTCTGTACTATTCTGGGCTCGGAAACGGAGTGGAGTACAGGACGAATTCATGCCTGCGTACTATCTAAATTCCTTGCCAGGATTCCATGACGATAAGCCTGCGACGGTTCTCGGTCACCTCATCGCAGGAGGGAGCGGAGAGGGGTTTGCTGAACACAAACACGCTCAGACCGACGCGTGGACCGAACAGATCTCTGTCCTTCGAGCATGTTGCTCACGTTGGTTCGAGGTTTTTCCGAAATCGAGTGAGTGGGCGGTACTTCTTGAATATCCGATCCCTCGACGAGCGAAACGAATTGATGCACTTCTCCTCGCCAACGATCTGATCTTTGTACTCGAATTCAAATCTGGAGACCAAGTTCTTGGCTCTTCTGATCGAAGACAGGTTGAGGACTATTGTTTGGATCTTCGAGACTTTCATAGCCAGAGCCGTGATCGCATGTTGATTCCCATCCTCATTCAGGCGAGTTCAACGTCGGATGATCTTCGGATCAACCCGGGCGGGCATGATCGCGTGTTGTCCGTCCAATTCGCGAACGGGATGACCGCCGCAGAATGCATCATGCAAATCTACAGAACGAACAACTCGCCGGATGCATGCGCAATTGACCCGCAAGCCTGGGATAAGAGCGTGTATGATCCAACGCCTACCATAATCGAGGCTGCCCAGCGTTTGTTTGCCGGTCAAAACGTGCGAGAGATTTCTCGCTCGCACGGCGGCGTTGCCAATCTGACGAAGACCGCAAATGCCGTCATTCGAGCAGTCACGGAGGCAAAACAGCAGAACAAGAAGGTAATCTGCTTCGTAACGGGCGTGCCCGGTTCCGGGAAAACCCTGGCGGGTCTGAATGTCGTCCACAATCCGGTACTTCAAACAAGGGAGGGCGGGCTCGGTGTATTCCTTTCAGGAAACGGTCCACTGGTAAAGGTCCTACGTGAGGCCCTTGCCCGCGACCATGCAATTCGCTCAGGCAAGACGCTTCACGAATCGCGTCGCAGAGTCTCGACGTTTGTCCAAAACGTCCATGAATTCATCAAAACCTACGTTGATGATCAACCCGACAAAGCTCCGCCCGACCATGTTGTACTCTTCGATGAAGCTCAACGAGCATGGAACGTTGAGCAGGAACAACGCAAGTTCAAGAGAAATGAATCGGAACCGCACATGATGTTGCGGTTCATGGATCGACATGAGGACTGGGCTGTCATCGTGACCCTGATCGGAGGCGGGCAGGAGATTCATGACGGTGAAGCGGGCCTACCGGAGTGGGGGCGAACGCTTTCTGATGGCTACCCGCATTGGCGAGTCTACATCTCGCCGGAGTTAGTACGGGGTGGTACGAGTTCGGCAGGAGAGCCCCTGTTTGACACCCCACAAAGCCACATTGAGCTATCGGAGGACGCCGATTTGCATTTGGCCGTGTCTGTTCGATCGTACAAGGCTGAGAGTGTCGCGGCCTGGGTCAATTCGGTTGTCGATGGACGAGAGGCGGAGGCTCACGAGACCATGAGTGACATCTCCGACTATCCAATCGTTTTGACCAGGTCATTGGCGGCTGCGAAATCGTGGATCAACGAGCGGACTCGGGGCTCTCGTCGATCAGGGCTCATCGCAAGCTCCGGAGCCCGTCGCCTCAAGGCATTGGGTTTGGACGTGACTTCTGATGTCGGCGTTGTCCATTGGTTCCTGGCACCTTCGGAAGATGTTCGATCCTCATGCTTCCTTGAGGTTGTGGCCACGGAGTTTGCTGTTCAGGGGCTCGAACTTGATTGGGCGTGCCTTTGCTGGGGTGCCGACCTGCGTCGAACAGGAGACGGTTGGAACTTTCACCGATTCGCAGGAACTCGGTGGAATCGTGTGCGCCGTGAGGTTCGACGGCAGTACATGCTCAACAAGTACCGAGTCCTTCTTACACGAGCCCGGCAGGGCTTCATTATCTGGGTCCCCGAGGGAGACCAGAATGACGAGACCCGCAGTCCGGAGCTATACGATGGCGTAGCCGAATACCTCATGAGATGCGGTGTTCCCAAACTGGCTTCGGGCGCCTAGCGGCGACGGAAACATCGGTGACGATCCCTTTTTCGTCCGCATCCCCGATCCCGGGCTTGATGGGGTTTGGGGGACGGATGATGACGACTATGGCGATCTGCGTTTGACGGCTGGTTCGCTGGCTATCAACGCGGGGGATCCGAGTGGATTTCTTCAGCCGGGTGTGACTGACCTTGATGGCCATGCCCGCGTGTTGTGTGGTCGGGTGGATATGGGGGCGTACGAGTTCGGGATTGGCAGCTACGACTGCGATGGGCAACTAGACCTGATTGACTGGGGCTACCTTCAAGCGTGTTTCACCGGTACTGATGCGGGGGCGTATGCCGATGGCTGCGAGGTGTTTGATTTTGAGTATGACCTTGATGTTGATCTGATCGACTTTGCGGGGTTTCAGGACGCGATTGACCGGTAGAGCGGTTTCACTTGGCGCGTTGCGCCTTTGTTGCGGTGGGACACTCTCGGGGAAAACTGCGTCCGCGCGGACTGAAGTCCGCGGCTCGTTGGGGACGGACGCAGCTTTCACAAGGAACCCCCTCTGACATCGTAAAGTCCGCCGAACAGCAAGCCACGGTCATACCCACTGCCCCTTGCAGGGCTGACCAATCCACGCCACAAAAAATGTCCGCACTCGGCTGGCCAGGGTGCATCCCATTCTGGGTGGCACGGTCTGGCGCAGCCAGGCCGTGGAGTTCTGCAACGTCCACGGCCTACCGTCTACGCCGGTAGACCATGCCACGCTACACTACAAATTGCCACTCATTTTGGGATGCACCCGGCTGGCCGGCTGGCCACACCGCACGCTGAGGCGGTGGACAATCTCACAATTCGCGGGGATACTACGCTCCGTGCAGCGATGCGGGCATTGGCCGTTCCGCCGCCGTTGTGATTCTGTTTGCGGGAGCCTACATGAGCATACTTGTTGACAAAAACACCAAGGTCATTTGCCAGGGCATCACGGGCAAAGCCGGCGCGTTTCATACGGGGCAGTGCCTCGAATACGGGACCAAAATGGTCGGCGGCGTCACGCCGGGCAAGGGCGGAACGAAATCCGAGCACGATCTGCCGATTTTCGATTCCTGCCGGGCGGCGGTTGAAGCCACCGGTGCGGACGTCAGCCTGGTCTTCGTACCGCCGGCGTTCGCTGCCGACGCGGCTATGGAAGCTGCGGCTGCGGGCATGCGGTTCGTCATCCTGATTACCGAGGGCGTGCCGACGCTCGATATGGTCAAGGCGCGCAAGTACCTCGACGATGCGGGGACGCTGCTTCTGGGCGGAAACTGCCCGGGCATTATCACGCCGGGGCAGTGCAAGATCGGCATCATGCCCGGTTACATTCACACACCGTGCGAAGGTGGTCGAAAGGCAGTGGGCATTATCTCGCGCAGCGGCACGCTGACGTACGAAGCCGTCTGGCAGTGCAGTTCGCGCGGGTTCGCCCAATCGACATGCGTGGGCATCGGCGGCGACCCGGTGAAGGGCTTAAATTTCATCGAACTGCTGAAAATGTTCCAGGAAGATGACGAAACCGACGGCATTGTGATGATTGGCGAAATCGGCGGCACCGACGAAGAAGCCGCAGCCGAATTCATCCGCGACAACGTAACAAAACCCGTCGTCGCGTTCATCGCCGGTCGAACCGCCCCACCGGGGAAGCGCATGGGCCACGCCGGCGCGATCATCAGCGGCGGCGAAGGCACGGCTGAGTCCAAAATCGCTGCGCTCCGTGAAGCCGGCGTGAAAGTAACCGAGTCTCCCGCGACGATCGGCGAAGAGATGGCCAAGCGATTGGCGTAGAATTCGACCTTACGGAAATAGTCTTGTAATTTGGAGGTTGGTGATGCCGGACTTGGCTCGCCACCTGTGTGGATATCGAGACCCGTTGATTTAAGGAAGGTAAGAAATGGATTTTTTGGCACAGTTTGTCGCGCAGATTATTCCGCTGTTTTTTCGACTCATTGGCGATGTCGTGTTGAACCTGCTGGGCCTGTCCGGCTCGGGAATTTCTTCGCTGTTCTAAAAGCGTAGGCCTTGAAACAGCAGACGGGTGGCCAACCCTAATCGAGGGTTGATGACTCGAATAGCCCCCGGTTTCGACTCCCCCACGGCCAAAGCCGTGGGGCACCCAACCGGCCGGTCGCTCGCCACTCGATTCAGAAGAGGCCGCGTCCTTGCGGGTTCCTCACCGGTAAACATCAACAGAACCACAACGGAGACAGGCACATGACACAATGGAATCTACTGCGACCGATCGCGTACGGAACACTCGCCATCGCCATGCTCTCATCGGGAGCGTGCAACAAGGGGGAGGCCGGGCAACCGCGCCCGCCGGGGTCAGGCCCTGCCATTGCAGATGATTCGTCGGGACTGCCAGCCAACCATCCGCCGGTTGACGGCACGGCGGGTCGGCCCGCACCCGTTCGGAGCACAGATCCCCTGCCGCCGAATCACCCGCCGCTCGGAAAAACCCGAGCCGCCTCGTCGGGTAAACTCGCCGCGATGGGCGAAATCGACATTACCAATGTTGAAATGACCGATAATGTCCTGACGCTTACCGGCGTCAGCTTCAAACTGCCCGCCGGGTGGAAACGGGAAGACCCGGGGATGAATTCCTCCGCGCCGGGCCTGTCCCGCAAAGCACAGATTCGCCTGCCGAAAACCGATAATGAACCTGAGGACGCTGAAATCGCGATCACGCACTTTCCAGGCATGAAAGGCCCGGAGATGAATCGGAGCAACCTGGCGCGGTGGTGCGGGCAGGTAGCCCAGCCGGACGGCAGGTCGAGCGTGGAAGTCGCGAAGAAGATGGAATTCGACGTCGGCGGGGTCAAGGTGATTCTGATCGACGTGCCGGGCACGCTCAAAGGCGGTGGACCCATGATGGGCGGCGGACGCGGCAAGGAGAATTTTCGCCTGCTGGCTGCCATCGTCGATCACGACAAAGGCCCGCACTTCGTCAAGGTCACCGGGCCTGATGCGGTGGTCGCGCGATACCGTCCGAGCATCATTGCGTTCCTCAAGAGTGCGAAAACGACTCAATAAGGTTCCTCGACCGATTACGACGCATCGCGACGAACACGGTCGA
This sequence comes from Phycisphaerae bacterium, assembly GCA_029260215.1. GTDB lineage: Bacteria > Planctomycetota > Phycisphaerae > UBA1845 > UBA1845 > OFTM258. Next base: position 7,507 of record JAJDDQ010000042.1, on the reverse strand, counting down.
ACGTCACCATCTGGGAGCGCGAATCATGTATCGGCTGGCGATGATCGGAGTGGGATGTGTTGCGGCGGCGATTTTCGGAAGCGGCTGCGCGTCGACCGCAGCGGTCCACGCGGATTCTCTGACGTTTCACGCTTCGACGGCGTGGATGGCGGAAAGGCCTCTGCATCCGACGAGGCGTTTGCAGTTCCGAGTTCCGTCTCACAAGAGGGACGTGGCTGACGCCCAACTGGTCGTCTGGAATATCGAGAACATTCGCGACAACGGCGGCGGGCGGGTCATCGAGATGAACATCAAACGCTGGGGCGAGCAGTTCGCTCAGGATGATGGCCGCACGACCAATCCGATGTTGAAGCGTTCCGAGTATCTCATCAACGGCATGCCCGTGCATATGGTCGACGTGTCGGGTCGGTACATCGCGGAATCGTCACCGGGCAGCAATGTGCGCGTGAACAAGCCCGGACATCGCATGCTGGCTGCGTACGTGGTCGCACCGCAAGGCGACTACATCGTGAAGCTGGTCGGGCCGTCTGAAGTCGTGTCTCAGCACGCCGGTGCGTTCAACACATTCATCAAGTCGGCGCGGGCCGCCAACGGAACATGGGATGAAGTCGATTTCCAGGTGCCGGGCGAGCCGAAGACAATGCTCACCGGTTCGCCGGCGCATCATTGAGGGGCCTTTGAAAGAGTGTAGCACAGGCTTCCGGCGCTTATGTTCAGCGGTCAAGAAATTAGTGCCTCGTGAAATGTCAACATCTACACCGGTTGAAAACCGGTGCCACACCGGAACAGACATGCTGATGGGGTTTCGGTGCTCGCCGGACAAATCGCTGGCTGGGCTGGTGGAGGCGACACGTTGATTCCGCCACATCCGCCGCAGGATGCACCGCCCACTCTGGCGTCCGAAACACCGGTTACGTTCGGTGTGCCCCTGGCGAGGCCGATCGCCACGTACGCCCCACAGCCGCCCCACCGCGACACGCATCCAATGCTTCTGGCAGATATGACGGGCGGGCAAGCGGCCATCGACATCGCCCTGTTGATGCTGGCAATCTTCGTAACCTCCATGCTCATACCGGTAGTCGGATCCATCACCGGCCTGATCGGTGAAGGCGCGGACATGCGACATGCCATCGTCATTCTGACCATCGCGAACGGTTTCACATTGATGGGCGCGGTCATCCTGATCAGCCGGCGGCGGCATGAGAATTGGGCACCCACGCTGGGGTGGTGCGTCCCGGACTGGTTGACTTGGCCTACCGCGCTGCTTGCTTTGGCGATCCCTTACATCACGATACTAGTGACCTTCGGCGTGACGTGGGTGTTTTTTCCGGACCTGTTCGAATCGCTTCAAAATAATCCGGAAAAAATCGCAGAAACCATGCCACGTTTGAGCCTTCCGTGGCTGATCCTGATGACCGCCTCTGTCGGAATCTACGAGGAGACGATCTGCCGCGGCTTTCTCATGACGCGGTTGCGGCGATTGACTGGAAGCGTGCCGATCGCCATTTTGGTCAGTTCGATCCTCTTCGCTCTGCCGCACTTCGGCTCGCAGGAAACGATCGCGCTCGTACCGCTTTTCGTCATGGCGATTGCGTGGGCATCGCTGACCTGGTGGCGGCGGACGCTGATTCCGGTCATTATCGGCCATGCGCTGCTCGATTTCCTTAATCTGGTGACGCTTTACTCCCAGCATTCCGCGTTCAACTAGCCCGGGAGCGGATTCGTTCGCAGGATACGCTCATGATCGGCAAAGGTTGCCTGAAATGACAAAATCCCATATCCTTCGGGGTCTTGGCAAGGGATCATGCCGCCAGTGTGGTTCGAGCGTTTCGGGATATCATGAAACAACACTTACCGTTCGTACCGCGTGTATTCTTCAAGGTTCTCGCTATCACGATGAGCCTCGTACTGGTCGGGTTCGTCATCGCCTTGCTCGCTTACGGCGAAATCACAAACGTGGACCTCGTCGGTTCGCTGATCAGTGCGCCGTTGTTCGCCTACCTTATTCATTTGTGGTTGACGCTGGGCAAGGATTGGTAGGCCTCGCCAGCAGTGCGTCGGTAGGACGCGAAAAACATCCTTGATACCGCCTGTCCGGAGTCCATACGTCCGCATGCAAAAACACCCACCGATACCAAGAGCATTTGAAGAATTAGGCATCGAAGCGCCGTTCCTGCGCAGCCTTCAGAAAATGGGCTTCGAAAAACCGAGCGATATTCAGCTTCAGCTCATCCCCAAAGCGCTGGCCGGCCACGATATTCTGGGGCAGGCGCGCACCGGGACGGGCAAGACGGCGGCCTTTGGGCTGCCGGGGTTGCAAAAAGTCGATCCGAACGGGCGACTGCAGATGCTGTGCCTGACCCCGACGCGCGAATTGGCGGTCCAGGTCGCGGCTGAGCTGCGTCGCCTGTCGTCGGAGACCGACTTGCATATCGTTCCGGTTTACGGCGGGCAGAAGGTCAGCACACAGGTTCACCTGCTCGGCAAAAAAACACAGATCGTCGTGGGCACGCCGGGGCGGCTGATGGACCTGCTCGATCGCCGCATCCTGAATTTCGACGAGATCACCATCGCCATCCTCGACGAAGTCGATCGCATGCTGGACATCGGGTTTCGTGACGATATCAAGCGAATTCTGAGTCAAATACGCAACAAACATCAGACAATTTTTGTGTCGGCCACCATCGAAAAGGACGTCGCGTATCTCGCAAGGCAGTACATGCACGATCCGGTCGAGATCAACGTTTCGCGCGACGAAGTTACCGTCGAAGAAATCGACCAATTCTACGTCACCGTCGATTGGCGGGAAAAGTACCGCCTCCTGCACACGATAATCAAGGAAGAGGATCCGAAGCTGGCGATCGTCTTCTGCAACACCAAGGCAGCCGCACGAAAACTGGCGAAAAAACTCCACGCCGACGGCATCGACGCCAAGGAAATCCACGGCGACCTCGTGCAAAAGCGTCGCGAGAGTGTGATGGAGCGATTCCGCCGCCACCAGATCAGGCTGCTGGTCGCGACGGACCTGGCTGCCCGCGGCATCGATGTTTCCGCCATTTCGCACATCATCAACTACGACATACCTTTGGACCCCGAGGTATACGTTCACCGCATCGGAAGAACAGCCCGTATGGGCGCTCGAGGCCGAGCGATTACGCTGGTGACGCGCGATGAAGGCAAACAAATCACACAGATCGAACTGTTGATCAACAAGCTGATCGAAGAACGCAAGTACGACGGATACACGCCGGCACCCGCGCCTGTCGAGAGACCGGAGAGCGCCAGACCGCCCTCACGTAATGACGCGCCGGTGGCGGTCGCGGCGGACGGATCGGTGGCGTTGCCCGCCAAGAAGCCGCGCAAGACGTTGGGCGGCAAATTCCGCACGCGTCGTGGTCGAAGGCTGTAGTCGCCAGCGAATTGTCCGGATGCGATTCTTGACTGGCTTGCCCGGGTTTTTAGAATCGCCGCAGCCACCGGGTCATCTCGTGGCGGAAGGAGCGACACTTTGACGTCGAAGCGAAAAATCCTGGTATCAGCCTGCCTAGCCTGCCTAGCCTGCTGGGCGATGCCGATGCTCAACGGCTGCGGCGGCGGTGCGGACTTCGGCGAGAAGATGGCTCCGCAGAAAAGTGCGCGGCTGGCCGCTGCAAACGCATGGGCGTTGCAGGGCGTGTTGCGTCTTCCGGGTAGTCGGCCCTTCAACGTGGCGGACACGCAACGCAAATCGGACGGACCGGGCGTCGCAGAATCGACGGCTGACTCAACAGGCAAGGGATCGTGCCTGGCTGACGCGTCGGCGGGCGGGAAAGCCGAGGCGGAATTCCAGATCGGGCACGTTTTCGCCTACCAAGGTTCCTCGGCGATGCGGGCCAAAGTAACGTTCAACGTACAATATCAGTGCGAGTTGGACAACTACACCCCACGCTTCGGGGCGATACCGCTTGGCCTCAAAGTCTACGTCATGGACTCCAATCGCCGGTTGCTGGCCAAGCAGATGCTCGCCGAGGCAGATCCCGACCGCACGCCGACGGGGTGGGACGGTGAGCAAACGCAGACCTTTGACGTGACATTCGAACCCCAAACCGCGTATCATCTGGTGGTGGCGGGCAGGGTCGAGGCGGACGGTTCCGAAGGTGCCGGACCGCGAATAGCGTTGACCGTCAGCGACCTCGACATTGCAGTGTCACCCGTCGCCAAATAAGGTTGAAGTAAGCAAGGGCATCGCACCAAACGCCGTGGACGAAGGCACTGCCACACCGAAAATCCTCCTGGGCGCTATTGTAGCCTCCACGCTTCTTGTATCGTTTTACTGTTCGATTTGTGAGGCAGCCCTCTTTTCGATTTCGGATGGACGGGTGGAGCAACTCGCCCAGAACGGAACCGCCGGCGGCAAGCGGCTGAAGCGACTGCGCAAGCACATCGAACGCCCCATCGCAGCCATCCTGAGCCTCAACACCATCGCCCACACCGTCGGTGCGACGCTGGCTGGTAGCGTCGCGACCAGCATTTACGACAGCGTCGGCGTCGGCATATTCAGCGGCCTGTTTACGCTCGGAATCCTTTACGTCAGTGAGATTATCCCGAAAACGCTCGGCGTACTCTATGCAGGCACGCTGGCTCCGTTTCTCGCAAGGTCGATCGACTGGGCTGTCCTGCTTCTCTGGCCGCTGGTGTGGATGTGTCAGCGCGTGACGAAACTGATCCCACGCTCGGCGGACACGTCGGCGGCAAGCGAAGCCGACCTGCTCGCGCTCGCTCAACAGGGCATGCGTGCCGGTTCGATTCGTGCGGATGAAGTACGCTGGATGCAAAACGCCCTGCTGCTCGATCAAGTCAAGGTATCGGAAATCCTCACGCCGCGTACCGTGGTTTTCAGCCTGCCGGAAGACACTGTGGTCGGAGGCACCGTTGGCGAAGGCACAGATATCGAAGGCACAGATATCGAAGGCCCCGCTCCCGTTGCTGCCACTTGGCCTTACAGCCGCGTACCGATCACCGCGGCTGGCGGTCTGGACCACGTAACGGGGTACGTACTTCAACGCGACGTGTTCGAAGCGGTCGCCGCCAACGAACCCGAAAAGACGCTCGCGGATATCAAACGCGAACCGACATTCGTACCGGAGACCATGTCCGTAGCCTCTTTGCTGGACAAGTTTCTCCGCGAGCGCCGGCATCTCTTTTTCGTGGCCGACGAATACGGCGGGACAGCTGGCATTGTTACTTTGGAGGATGCGTTGGAGTCGCTGCTGGGAGCGGAAATCGTGGACGAATACGATCGTCACACCGACCTTCAACACGTAGCCCGTCACCACGCGAGCAAGAAACTCAAAGCCCTCCGCCACCCCAAACCGCCGGACAGCGGCGATACGGCCTGAGTCTGCCGGGCAAGCGTCATGAATTATATTGAGATTGATCCACACCCTGCGTTGAAGGAATTCGTGCGCTGCTACTGGACGATCGAGGATGCCTGTGCTGAAGGGACGGCCGAACTCATCACGCCGGACGGTAGCGGCGAGCTGATCGTCCATTATGGCGATCCTTACCGGAGAATCGATGGACAACGTCCGCCGGCAGTTCAACCCACCGCTCTGTTGGTCGGCCAAATCACACAGCCTTTGCAATTGATCTCAGGCCAACACGTCGGTGCCATCGGTGTGCGTTTTCAGCCTGCGGGAGCAGCCGCGTTGTTGGGAATTCCGCAACAAGACCTAACGGATACATTTGCCGCCCTGGACGACGTTTGGCCTGCGAAAGTTGTGCGTGAATTGGTCGAACGGGCAGCCGAGGGTCGTTGCCTCGGCGAACGCATCCGCGCGATCGAATTCGAATTGCTCCAGCTCGCGGCGCTTCAATCGGGTCGCGATCCAATGATGCGCGCCGCGGTCCGCTGGATCGAACGTTGCGCGGGCGCGACGACCGTGGTCGCCTTGGCCGACCACCTGTCCATCGGCGTGCGTCAACTGGAACGTCGATTCCGATCTTGCGTGGGCCTGTCGCCCAAGACGTTCGCGCGTATCCTGCGTTTCCGGGCCGTCCAGCGATTCGTTCGCGGGGAAGGGCCGACGGATTGGGCCGGCGTGGCTGCCAAATTCGGTTTCACCGATCAATCGCACCTTATTCGGGATTTTCACGCTTTCGCGGGTGCGACTCCGGGAACGTGGCGGGATTCTGCCCCCGGCTTGGATGATTGCTTCATCGCGAAATAAACCGCGCGCCCGTGCGGAAATGTCGCGTTTCTACAATTCACCCCGCTTGGGAACCGGTAGCATTGCGACCTGCGTTGGATTGAAAAATCGTTTTCCTGGCAAAGAGTATAGACATGTACAAACTACGGGCACTTTTTCTGTGCGCGACAATATTGGCCGCCGCAACCAGGAGCACCGCCGGCGATGAAAATCCGTCGCCAGCAGATCAGTTGGCTTCACTCTCGTGGCTGGAGGGTTCCTGGGTCGGACCTCATGAGCGAGGGCAATGGGAAGCGTCGTACACATCGGCGGAAGGTGGCTTGATTCTCAGTGCCAATAAGGAGATCGTCGGCGGGCGCGTGGTGATGATCGAGTTTGAAATGTTCGCGGTCGACGGCGCGCACGTCGTCATGACGCCCTACCCGGGTGGCAGGAAAAGCCCAGTCTCCTTTCGCATGGTGGAAAACGATATGAAAAAGAGACGAGCGGTGTTCACCAACCCCAAGCACGATTTTCCACAACGTATCGTATACGAACGTCGCGCCGACGACCGTCTCGTCATCGAAGTCCAAGGCCAACGCAACGGCAAATCCATCAGCATGACGTTGGACCTTCGATTGAAGCAATAGATGTTCGCATGAGTTTTAGGGCGTCAACCCCAAGATGAGGCCGTGGCCCGAATGGTCTCACGCGGGTCGTACATCAGTCTCGATGCTTGTGGCAAGCCATATCAATAACAACGGTGCTCGCGAGAATTAGAATATCGTCTTCACCCTCGGCGATGTCCACGCCGTAGGTATCTGCGAACGTGAACCATTTTTTCGAAACGGTTGCGATCGGATTTCCATGACGCGTGAACGTGTATTCATGGTCGAGAAAATTACCGTCGGCCTCCAAGTCTTCAGGGCCGGGTACGTCAATCGAAAACCTACAGCGGAACAGCGTAAACAGGCTCTTTTTCACTGTGGCGTAGAGATTTCCGGAACGATAGATGTAGTAGGTTGCCCCAATTGTCAGAAGCTTCTGCTGGAGGAACGCAAGCTCGTTTCCCCGCAAGTCCTTAAACGACAACTTGTCCCCGAGCGTAAACACCTTGCCATCGACAAAGAATAGATCCTGCCCCTGCTCGTTCTTGATGAGAAAGTCATTGCCGAACGAGAAAAGTTTTTGCTTCATGATGTATCGCACAACACAACTCCCGTGACCACTGCATCACAATGGGCACAACCCAAAATAGGTTGAACTGAAAACAACGGAGTGATCCATCATAATCGCTCCCCCGCACAGTCGTCTAATCCTTGTCGAATCGCTGAACCAAG
>JAJDDQ010000041.1 GCA_029260215.1 Phycisphaerae bacterium | reverse complement strand
GTCGCCGTCGGAATCGAAGTCGCCGGACGCTGGTGCGGGCGGGCGGCCGTAGCGGATGTAGTCCCATGCGTTTTCGCAGGGCAGAAACCAAGCGTTGCCTTGCCAAACGACGCGGGCGTTGTGGTCGGGAAATGCGAACTCTGCGAGGCCTGCGTCGACGAGTTGGTGGTCAATGTACCAGCGGTAGGTCGGCACACCGACATTGTCAAGCTCCAGGCGGATGGTGTGCGGAACCTCAGGCTCGAGGTCGAAGAACAGGATCGGCAGATTCACATCGCGGCGGAGCTTAATTTGGTCGCGCGCGAGTATTACGCCATAGTGACTGCCAAAAGAGTTGAAGGCTGTAAGCGCAATCGGCGCTGCGCCAGATATCTCGGAGCGATCTCCGTCGGTCTCCGCACGAAACTCGAAAAACCATGTTGGGTCGCCATTGTACTCGGATACACTAATAACGTACGCATCCTGCCCACCCAGCGGTGGAGCGATGTCCGAACAATCATCGAATCCAAGTTGTTGATGATAAGTGCCGTCGTCGTTCCACAAAATCGGCCCGCAATACTGCTGAAGAAGCGGCCAACCCTCGCTCTCCGGATCGGAGAAAAAATCAGAAGAAAATACTTGCCCGTGCGCGTGGACGGCCGATAATGTGAACGCGAGTGCGATGGTACCTAAACGCATGGTTTCGTCTCCCGACGGATCATGAATGTTCGGCGATTTCGTTTCGATAACGACGAGTGGGATTATAACGAGAGGAACCTTGAAGATGAACAGCAAATCTTGTGCTTTCTTGAGTGGCGTCGCTTTGGCCGTCATGTGCGGGACGGTTTCGGCCCAAGTGGACCGGAAGTGCGACGACAACAACGGTGCCAGCCCCTACGTTTGTGTGAACTGGGGCTTGGGGACGGTCCCAATCGAGGGAACCCACTTCGAGTTCGATTTCGCGACCGACCCGGACAAGCCCGGCGTTACGCTGTTTACCGGCAACACTATCTGGTTCGTCTGGTCGCAGAAGAGCAAGACGGACACAAGGGCCGCCGACCTGGGCGATGTCCTGATCGACCCGAGCAGTGTCGAGGAGAATTTCCACGTCATAATCGCCAATCGCGACACAGGTACCACGGGGGCTTTCGATGTCAGTAGTCTCGTCCTGGCTGCCCCCGATTGGTCCGGGCACTCGCGTATAACCGGGATCGTATCGGGCAACATCAACGGCGATCTGACGGTTGTTGAAGACGCTGGCGGCGATGGCGGCGATGTTGACGCAATCTTCGTTGTCAACGGAAACGTCACCGGCAACTTTACGATCCCGCACGCAGCCAAATTGTCGATCAAAGGTACGGTCGGCGATACCGGCGGATCGCGTCACACCGTCCTCATCAAAGACATCGTCGGCAGCAACTTCGAGATTACGGAACTGAATGACACGCACATCATCATTACGGACACCGTCGAAGACGGCGCGCTCAGCCTCCTGCTGAATGCCGTCAATGATTCACAGATTACCGTGAAGACTCTGGGCAGTGACGGCCGGCTGGAGATCGGAAAGTATGCAGTTCCGGGCGCGCGCACTGCCGACGTGACTGTGTGGGTGCAGTCGGACATTCCCATTGGGGCTGAAGTGGACGCGCGGAATGTCAGATGGATTCGCGGCGGATTGACAGTCGGGAACTTCGGTTCCAACGGAGATGTTGACGGCGTGATTCGCATTTATGAGTCTGACATTACAATGGGCATGCGCGATATCGGCGGGACAGTGGATATCACGACCGACCTTGGCGGACTGGTGAACGTGTTCGGCTCGATCGAGTCTATGGGCAGCATCAACGTGGGCTACGATCTGGCCGCCGATATCAACATCGCGGGCGACCTCAATGGCGGGATCGAAGTCGCCGGCGACGCAGCCGCACCGTTCGGGATTTTTGTCGGAGGCCGGATGATGAACGGCCACATCGGCATCGGTGGCGTGATTGAGGGCGACATTACGATTGAAGAAGGCACCGGTTCGCGTTCGTCCATTTCTACATCGCGAGGTTTGAGCGGGACGATTACAGTCAATGCGAGTCGCGGAAACTTCAGTGCCGACGGCGACATTTCCATAGGCCTCAGATCATCTTCGTTCGCTCTCGCCCCGCTCATCTTCGACGGCTGCATCCAGGTATTGGGCGATTTGAACGGTGTGATCGCATCGGAGGGCTGCCTGTCCTCCGACGTGGGTATCGAGATCATGGGCGCTATCAACGGCGCACTATCACTCTCACAATTCGGCTGCTACCCGACCTACACCTACGGCCGCTGCTCGTAAGACTCGAATCATCTGCGATCAACCGCGTGGTGGTTGAAAAAAAAGCGCCGCCCGGCTGAAGAGTCACTCATGAGCGACAACACGCTTTCGTCCATTGAACAACTCAAAAAGGCGGTTCAGCGGCTACCGGGGGTCGGTGCGCGCAGTGCAGACCGCATCGCGTTTCACATTCTCCGCGAATCCGCAGCCGACGCACGCGAGCTGGCAGACGCCATCATGGCTGTCAAGGAAAACGTGGGGCATTGCAGCCGATGCTTCAATCTGACGGAAACGGACCCCTGCGCGATCTGCACCGCACCCGGACGCGACCACGGCGAGTTGTGGGTCGTCGAGCAACCGAAGGACGTCACAGCCCTGGAGTCTGTCGGACTGGTGCACGGCGTGTACCACGTGCTGATGGGGCACATCGCCCCACTTGAAGGCGTCGAGCCGCACGACCTGACCATTGAAGCACTGCTTGAACGTGTAAAAAAGGGGGACATTCGCGAGGTGATTATCGCCACCAACCCGACGATGGAAGGCGACGGGACCGCCCTGCATATTCACAGCCTGCTTGAGGACACCGGCGTCCGTGTCTCGCGCCCTTCGCGCGGGTTGGCCGTCGGATCGCCGCTCGAATACGCCAGCCCCGCCATGATCGAAGCAGCTGTGCGCGGTCGCACCGCGATGTAGCCCGAACGCGATCAGCCGTCACCCCAAAAACGCCCATAACTGCTACCCCGGCCTGCGTTTAGCAACTCCGAGCCAGCGATGGTATAATAGAGTGTCGTTCGTACCGTTTGTGGTGCGCGCAAAGCCCACCGGTCCAACGGCGGGGGCATATTCTCTTATCGGGCGATTGTAATGTCGCAAATGATGTCGCAAATCCTGGGTCAGCACATGCGGCTTGAGCAGCGCCTCACGCCGCAGCTCATCCAATCGATGGACATCCTCCAGCTTTCCACGCAGGCGCTTGAAGCCCGCCTGACGGAAGAGCTTGAAAAAAACGTCACGCTGGAGATCGTGGACGTTTCGGAAAAGCCAGCGGGCGAAGATGGCGCGAATCCCCCCCCTGTTGACGCATCCGACGGTCCGCAAGTGGAACGCTTCAGCCGGTTGGACAGCTTTTCTCGCGAAAACGGTCTGGACGCCGACGATCGCGTGCAAAGTCGATCCCGCATCCGTCGTGAGAGCGGTGAACGCGACGCCAAAATGGACGCGATGGCCAACACCGCCAGCCGGCAGGTGGGCATCGACGAATACCTCCTTCAACAGTGGAACCTGCTCGATCTGGATGACGAAACCCGGCGGGCGGGTGAGGCCATCATCTACCACCTCGACGAGGACGGTTTCCTGCGAACCGGATTCGAGCAGATATCGGTTGAGACGAGGCCGCCCGTTGGCGAAGATGCGCTTGAGCGGGCGCTGGGCCACGTACAGCGACTTGACCCGATCGGGATCGCCGCGCGCGATTACAAGGAATGCCTCCTTCTACAGTTGGAGGCGATGCCCGGCGACAACACGATCGAGCGCGTCATCATCGCGGAACACCTTGATAATATCGTGCGCAACCGGTATCCAGCCATCGCCAAAGCGACCGGCTACTCGGTCGGCGAAATCACCGCAGCCGTCGAGGCTATCCGGACCATGCTGGTGCTTCAGCCCGCCTATCTGGTTGTCGATAAGCGAATTCCGCGTATTTTTCCGGACGTTGTTGTCGAGGAAGACCCGCACGGCAAGGGATTTATCGTGCGCATGACGCGGGGCAACCTGCCTGAAATCCGCATCAAACCCGAATTTCTGGAGATGACGAAGTCCAAGAAAAACGGAAAGGACGTTCGCGACTACGTGCGCAAGCAGGTCGAAAACGGGCATGCGCTGATCGAAGCTGTGAAGTTTCGCAACAGTCGCCTCCAGGAAGTTGCGGAGGCTGTGGTCCGATATCAGGCTGATTTTTTCGACGTGGGCGCTGCCGGCTTGAAAGTTTTGCGTATGAGCGATCTGGCTGAGGAGTTCGGGTGCGATCCGTCCACCATCAGCCGGGCTGTGGCGGACAAATACGTGCAAACACTCTATGGTATTTACCCCCTGCGTTATTTTTTCACCGGGGGGACCGGCAGCAGCTCGGGCAACGGTGCGAGCAACGGCTGGGAGAGCATCAAGACGAAAATGGCGGACATTGTCAGGCACGAGGATGTCCGGAACCCGCTTAACGACGACCAGATCGCGGCTGCGCTGGCGAAGGAGAATATCACGATCTCTCGCCGCACGGTGGCCAAGTATCGCGCCCAACTGGATATTCCGTCCGCCCGACAGCGCAAGAAATTCTGACCGATTTACGTCACTCCGTTATTGATCCGATATTTCCCGCAGGTCTGGCTTGGATGATCCGCCCCTTCGGAGATGACACTATGTCCGGCAACGAATTGCACAACGTCCTGCTCGAATCGGGAACGAACGAACTCGAAATCCTCGTGTTCGATGTGGGTGACCAGCGTTACGGTGTCAACGTTGCGAAGGTCCGCGAGGTGATCAACCCTATCCATGTGACCTTCCTTCCGGATATGGACGCCAACGTGTGCGGTGTCTTTCAACTTCGGGAGCGGGTCATTCCGCTTGTTGATCTTGGTCGCGTTATCAATAACGGCGGGGATCGCGTCGCGGACACGGGTCGCGTGATCATCATGGAATTTAACGGGGTTCAAGTCGGTTTTCGCGTGGACTCGGTTCGGTACATTCACCGTATCAGCAACGAGAATGTGGAATCCACGCCCGACATGCCTGGCGTGCGCGAAGCGCCGATAACGTTCGTGGTGCAAATTGACGACGAAATCGTCTTGATGATCGATTTCGAGCGCATCATCTTCGAAATCACGGGGACGGACTTGTTCAAGCTCGCCGCCGGCCGCGTGGGCCATGATGCCCGACGATCCGAAAAACGCATCCTGCTCGCAGAAGATTCTCACACGATGCGACAAATCATTATCAGCAACCTCGCGACAGCTGGTTACACGCACGTCACCGCATGCACGAGCGGCGAGGAGACGTGGAAAATCCTTGAAGACAGCGTCAAGAATCAGGAATCTCTTCCGGTTGAAGTCGTCGTGAGCGACATTGAAATGCCACACATGGACGGCCTGCGACTCACGCGATTGATCAAGGAGCATCCGCTGCTGAAAGAGCTTCCGATCATCATGTTCAGTTCGCTGGTCAGCCCGGACAACCAGAAGAAATGCGATTCGGTGGGGGCGGACGCCTACATTGCCAAGCCACAACTCGACCTGCTGGTGGAGTTGATCGACGGGTTCCTGCTAAAGGAGCCGGTTCCGGCTTAACTGGGGCATTTCTTGGAGCCTTGGACGGGTCTATTCCATCGTGGACGTCCAGAACCGCTGCGCTTGCTCCAGAGATTGCGCGTCAGCCGGGTCGAATGATGTATCGCGTCCGGTGATGGCAAACAACGCCCGTGCCGCCTCGCCTGATACGGTATGCCTTCGTGAAAATTCGGGGGGTGGCAAGCCCTGCGATTGCGCGATTGCGAATTGGGCGGCCCTTTGGTTCTCGGTCAATCCTTCGTAGACCGTCGTGTCGCCCAAGCAGTTCACCAAGGCAGGAACAGCCCGGTCAACGCCAAGAAATCCAAGCGTTTCCACAGCCTGGATGCGCACATGGGCAGGCCGACCTCCGTCCAAAGACGCGATGAGCACGTCGCGTGCCCGCTCGCTTTCGATGTTGCCGAGCGATGCCACGGCTGACATGGCTGTCTCGGTGTCAGGCGTTTCGGTGGCCTCTGTGATTCGCGCGATATGTTGCGTTGCGTCGGATCGCATCGACAACCCCAGAATGGCCGCCTTGCGCACGGCTGTGTCTGTGTCCCCGATGGACTTGGCCAATAGCGCGCCTGCTTCGTCGTTGGTCGCGTGATTCAGCACGCCGACTGCCAAGCCTCTCAGCAGAGCGTCATCCGACTTCAACAGAGATCGCATCGCGCCGACGGCTGAGTCGCCGTGCGTGGCCAGCAATTGAAAGTAGGTCAACTGCTGCTCGGCGGTATCTGCCCGTGCAAGACGGTCCGCCCACCAGTACGCACGCAGCGTGTTGCGCGACATGACGACGGCCAGCCACATGACGATCATCAAGCCTATGGCGATGGCCATCCGTCGGTTGCCGCGTCGAGCCTGGTTGTCTTGAGCTTGAGTGCGCATCGGCGGAGTCTACTTCATCGACGCGATTAAGATCAAATGCGGTGGCGTCGGTTTCGACGAATGTGCGGAATCATCTCAAAGAACGCGTGCGGTTTGCGGTTGTGGAGTTTGCGAAGTCCGCGCGAACTTAAGTTCGCGGCTCGCTGCGTACATCCTCGGTGCAAGCACTTCGCAAATAGGAAAGCCGAACGCCGCCACGACCAAGTTGGTCGAGGCGGCGTCGGGTGCTCCCCTGGGCGTTTCCGTGGTCGCGGCAAAACGCCCGAGTCACGCGGGGAGCGATCGGCAAGGTACCGATATTGTTCAATCAATCACGTTTAAGTGGACTGGTGCGTGCGTTCTGCTCGTGTGACTCCTACCGTTTTGTTGTGTCTGAATCGGTGCGTAATATGAGTCGCTGCTGAGGGAGAGATAACGGCGTAATTTACGACTACTATGGTCCACCGCTTCCTTACGGGCGCGGCTCTGTTTGTCTCCTCATATCGAGCGATCTCCGCCGTAGTCCTACATAAGCGCGTCGGAATCTGTTGGGATCACGTTTCGCCGTCGTCTGCCGTCCAGACCTGCGCAACCGGCTCCGGATACCAGAAGCGATCCGCACGCAGCGGCCAGCAGCAACATCGGCACGCTCGCGTCGGTGAACATCTGGCCGGCAGCGTTGAGCGTACCCTCATCGGCTTGCCCCGCCGAAGCGAAGGCGGCGTAGCCGATGAATCCGAGCACGGCGAACGAGGTCAGGCGGGTGAACAGACCCACAAGAAACATCGCACCGACCAGACACTGCCCCACGCCAGCGACGGTTGTCCAGTCGGCTTGGATGGCCACCCCGCCCGCGTCGGTGGCCAGAGATTGCCCCGATTCGGGCGTGAAGATGGGGGCGATTTGCGAAACGCCACTGTGAATCAGAATCGCAGCCAGCCCGAGTCGCAAGACAAAAGGGGCCAACCGCAACGTACGATCCGAGCCGCTCACCGTGTTCATTGAAATCCTCCTCGCTCAAACGGGTTTCGATCCGTATACTTGACCTACTCAATGTACACGGTGATCGCACCGGATGGCGTTACAATGTCTCGCGCCGTTTCGAACGGGCGACGAATCCTTACAATCGACTCGCCACCCGGCGGTCGCGTTTCAAGAACTCATTCGCGTTGGTCGCGGGGATATTTGCGGGAGATTTGACTGTTGAAGCTGATTATTGAGTGTGAAGGCCCTGTTGTGGATGTCCAGCCTGTTTACTGGGCGGCGTACGGCGAAGCCATCGAGAAGGCGGGGCTCGCCCGAACCGATCCGGCGGACTTCTGGCGGCACATCCGGCTGGGGTCGCCGCTCGGTCGCGTGGTGCGCGGCGTTGTCGGGCCCAGGGTTCGCGATATAGAAACTCACTTCAACGCAGCCGTAGTGGCTGAGGCTGCCTGGCGGGAAGCGGTCGCACGCGAAGATCTGCTTTCGACGCTGCGTCGCCTTCAGTCGCAGGCGGAGTGCATTCTGCTGGCCACCTCGCCGCAACGGGAGTGTATACAGAAAACGCTTAACGGTGCAGGCTTGTCCGACTGTTTTACGACGATGCACAAGCTTTTCAGCGAGCCTTCACGCCGGGCTGACCAATTCCGGGCGATTGTGGACGGCGACCCGCGTGTGGCGGTGGCTGCCGCGTCGGAAGCGGTGGTTCGCGCTGCGGCGGATTCGGGCGTCGTGGTCGCGGGTATTACGAACGGATCGTGCATCGCCCGCCGCCTGACAAGTGCGGGTGCGGAGGTTTGCTTCGGTGATCTGGAGGAACTGGCCGATGAATTTGAATCCGGCGCGGTTGAACTGCGTCGCTGCGGCCTGCTTCCGCAGGCGATGACTTTTTGAGTTGGGTGGTCGTGCTTCCTGGATCGCGATCGTGATGCACCGGTTGAAAACCGGTGCCACACTCGGGGCGGCGCCACATTGGAATCGATGTAGTAACAGAATCGGTGTCACACGGAATGCCCATGATCTTCAACAGATTTCGAGATTCGCTTACTTGCACATTGATGTGCATATTGCTCAGTGCGACGCCGCGTGCGTTCGGCGAGGTTACTGCCCCCGAGCCGGATCATGGAATCGAGTTCGCGACGCAACCGGCTGCACGCATCGCCTATCGGACACACACCGGGCCTTACTGGCGATTGGGCAAAGCCTTCGCCGAGGTCGGTGTGGTTCTGGACGGTCTTCCGTCGGCCGGTCCCATGTTTGGCCGATACCTCGACGACCCGTCGGAGGTGACCGCTGGCGAACTTCGCACGCAGGTTGGGTTTTTTCTTCCTGACGATGTCGATCCTCCGTCAGCCTACGAGACGGAAACGATTCCCGAGCACGAGGCGGCGGTACTTCGTGTGAACGGGCCTTACGGCATGTCGCGAAAACATGTCGCACTCATGCGTGCGTGGATCAATGCCAACGGCAAGAGCGATTCGACAGAGGTCATGGAGGTTTATCCAAGTCGCAGCGGGCTGGCTGAATTCGAACTGCGGATTCCGACTCGGATGCTCGAATCCGGCGAGACCGAGCCTGTCGCACAGGCGGAACCTGTCGAGCCCGTCGAAAACGAACCGTTGGCCAAGCTGTTGGCGGATCGTGAATTCGAGCGGGCTGCGCGCGTGATTGTTCCGTTGCAGAATCGCCTGCACGGCACGCAGGCGGATTGGCTGGTGGATGTGGTGGATCGCTTGAAAGTTATCCGGGCCATCGTGTCGTCGAAATATGGTGAGGACGGGAATGACGTGGCTGCGCTTGTCGTCCCGATCGTGCATCGCGGCGGGCGAATCATGGTTGACGGTGCGTCATCAAAGCGGAGCGGGTCGGTGGCTGTGCTGGCGAATCAGCAGATCAGGGGTCAGATTCTGAAAGACCTTGACGCCGTGATTGTCCGTGCCCATCTGAAGACGGTCGACGCGCCCGCATTGTTCGAGCAGCTTGTCGAATTGGTTGAACGAATCGGACACGTTGTCGCGCCCGAACAGGCGGGCGAAGCGCCGACCGCTCCGAACACTCATTTGGAGAATCGTTGATGGGAATTTTCGCACGGTATGGGAGTCGCGTGTTGGCTGTCTCCGCGCTGGCGATCGCGACGATCGGCGGGTGCGCAACGACGTACGACGATTTCAGCCTGCGTTCGCTGGACGGGCAATCGGTGTCGCTCAGCGAGCAGAAGGGCAAAGTGGTGCTGGTCGCGTTCTGGTCGTCCACGTGACCGCCCTGCAGTGTGGAGGCTCCACACATGAACCGCTTGTACAACACTTACCGCGATGAGGGATTCATCGTGCTCGGCGTCAACGTGAAAGATGAAGACGAGAAGGCCGTCCGAAGGTTCGCCAAGAAGCGCAAGCTGGGCTACCCGGTGCTCCTAAACGGCCGTCAGACCGGGCGAAAATGGGGCGTGAAGAGGTTGCCGACGGTCTTCGTCATTGACCGTGCGGGCAAGGTGGTGAAATCGAAAGTCGGCTTCGATTCCGGCGATGAGAAGATTCTCGAAGAAGCGATTCGCAAACAACTCGCACGCTGATCGAGCACTTTTGCATGGACTGCCTGCCGCGTTTTCGGGCTGGAGTACTCCGGGGGCGCGACGCTTCATCGGGTGCGGGGACGATGAACTCGGCGGGCGAGGCTGGGGTTGGGCGGCGGCAGTATTTCGATTTTGACGTGCAATCTGTCGTCTTCAGTCGTCAGGGAATCGAAGCGAAAATACTGCCCGCCATTGGACCAGTAGAAACGATTCTCAACCGTGATGCCCTCGACAAGCGATTGAATGGGGCGGTCGGCGTCGATGGACGGCGACTGCTCAGCAAGCCTTTCGGACCGATGTGCGTCCTGGCCCGACATCGTGCGAATTCTATCGTCCAGCCACTTGGGGGCGCGTTCGCGTGACAAGCTCCACGCTCCGATCGCGACGCGATCCAATTGTACGACGAGTTCCTGATTTCGCGATTCGATACGAAGATCGAAACTCAGAATCGCGTCGATCTCCCCGCTCGAAAATCTGACGCCAAGCCGAGCTTCACCATCGCAGAACGTCAGGACGGGGTCACGTAAGAACGGCGGCAGCGCTTCACGCGATTCAGGCCAGAGCGCTTCGCGCGCCGCCAGCCATTCGTTCACGGTCGCGGCCTCCAACTCGAATTCGAAAGGTTGGCCTTCCATCAGCTTGTCGGTGAAGGTCTGGTATGTGGCAGACAGCGATGCCCGCACGCGAGGCCAATCGCGCTCGGTCAACTCGGGCGGAGCGTACCAAGCGGGGATGTACTCCAACGTCAGCCAGCAGGCGGCCAGCGCGATGAGAACGGTGGCCACGCCCGTGCCGGCGACAAGGAAAACCCACTTTGCTAGACGTTTTCGAGCCATGTCATCTGCGATCATACCGGAAATCGGGCGGAGCTTTGGCCTTCCCGATACGAATCGCCTAGAATTCGCAGGGCAGCCCATAGAACAACACGACGAGGCCGGCAAGCATGTTGCACCGCTGGATCAGCATCGGGATTGTTTTTTGCTGGATGATCGCCAACACGTGGCTCGTGTGGCACGACATCGTACCAGCCTGGACCGCACAGAATCCGCCTGCCGTCGTCGACAAGGGCTGGGTTGACGTTTACGGGCAATTCGCGCACTTCGGAATCTACGACGACGAAGGGCACAAGGTCGGCGGCATCTGGACGGAATACATCAGCAGTGCCGCCTCAACCGACCGCACGGACGATATTTACCTCAACGACCTGCACACCGTCGGCCCTATGTGTACCTACGTCAAATCGGTGTTCGATGTGGACGGGTGTTTGGATGAAATCGACATAGCCGTTCAGGGAGCGTGGGAGACCATCCGCATCACCGGGCAGCGCTTTCCCGGGCAATTCGCCTTCAAGGTGGATGCCGGGGTCTTTAAGCACGTTTTCAAGATCGAGCTTTCGCGCGCGGGGAAATTCGCCGCGGCATTTCGGCCTTTCGATGCCATGCCCAATCTGACCGTGGGGCAGTCGTGGCGTGTGCAGGTGTTCAACCCGATCGCAGCCGTCACCGGTTTCGGACAGGAATTCGTGCCCATGATGGTCACGGTAACGGGTCGCGAAATGGCGACGTTCGACGGCGAAGAGCGGGACTGCCTCATCATCGAGTCAGCCGGTGCGCGAGCCTGGGTGGATCGTGTCAGCGGTGTCGTGTATCAGCAGGACGTCGATATTCCGGTAATCGGATCATACTCGATCAAGTTGGAAGAGTACGACGCTAGGGAATTGCGGGACACCAGGCGCAAGTTTGAGTACTACCGGAAAACAGTGCTCGAAAATTCTGCAAACGCCGGTTTCTGATGGAATATCAAGTCGCATTGACGCGTGTCGATGCGACGATCATCGGAGCGGGCGATCGAAGAGCGTGTGGCTGAGTGCGTCGAGCGTTTTCGCTTGTGCGTCGGCTCTTCCGCCTGACGCTTTCCGGCATTGTGCGTGATAACGCAGGGCGTGATCTCGAAACAGATCGTAACTGAGCAGCAGGTTTGTCGGATGTTGAAGGCGTAGCTCCGCGACCATACGCCGCAGTAGATCGCGTTCGATGACCCCCAGGTGCAACCGGCGAACCACCCACCTAAAGAGCTTCCGCGGATCGTCGGGTTGGCGACCGCGATGCTTGCGGAGATAGAATTGTACAAAAACCAGGCCGCAAAGCAGCACCAGGAGCACGCCGAGGATGACGAGGAACTCGTTCAGGTCTCCGCCGCGTGCGAAGTAATCGCCGATGGCCTGAATGGGACTTTGCATCAACAGGGCGTTCATGGGTCCAGCTCCGGAACGTCGGCGAAGGTGGCCATCAGAGAGTCGCCCGCCACCAGATCGGCTGCCCGTTCGCGGACGCCCGCATCAGAATCCTTCTGAGCCATTTCCCGCACGCGGGGCATGAGTGTGGTAAGGCCCAGCTCGCGTACCACCCACAACGCACTGATGCGATGTTCGGGCGACGCGTCCGCCAGCATGTGCAGCAGAGTTTCGGCGGCTGCACGCTGACGTTTCCGCAACAGGATGCGGACCGCGTTGGCACGCACACGATGGTGCATGCCGTCCAGTTTGGATTCGAGTTCGCGCTTCCACCGATCGACGTCGTCTTCGCTGATGACATCGATCGCGTTGGCCTGCACGCGCGGGTCCGGGTCGTACAACGCTCGCCGGAGAATGCGCACAGCCGTCACGCCCTCCACATCGGACAGAATCGAAACCACCAGGCTGCGGACGCGCTCGTCCGGGTCGTGGCTTAGCGGGTACAGTCGTTCGCCGAAAGCACGGGCAGCCTCAGTCGCGCGGATCACGCGAAGTGCCTGAATGCGTTGGACGGCGTCCGGCTTGGCTAATTTGCCTTCGATGATGCGATCGAATCGTTCAGAATCACGTCGCCGCAGGCGTTGGCCTGTCTGTTTCTGTTCGGCGGGGGGGAGCGCGTCGAATCCACCCCAGTACGTTTCCACCTGATCCAGAAAGCTTTCGTTGCGGTTGAATTTGACCCTCTTGCGCCTGTACTGCAAAGCCGGTCCGGGAAAGCGGGCCGGGTCGCGGCGCGTGAGTTCCAGGCAGCCGATTGTCGAGAGCGTCTCGTCGTTGGAGGTCAGCAGCGACTCAAGCGATGCGGTCGCCTCCGGCGTTTGGATGGAGGCCATCTGCCAGGCAGCCGCTTCGCGCAGTGGTGCGGACGGACTGGAAATCCAACGTGCGTACAGACGCATCTTCTGATCCTGAGGCAGGCCGCTGAGTGAGACCAGTCGCGCTGCAGCGGCTGCGCGTGGGTAGTCAAAGTTTGCGAACGTCTTGTGGCTGTCGTCCAGCCAGGCCGACTTGCGAATGGCTGAACACGCCCGTGCCGCCTCGGGGTCGGCTGTAACCCAAACTTCGTCCAGCAGGCATCGTACGAATTCGGGATTGTTGGTGTTATTGATCTTGTCCGCCGCCGCCTTGCGCAAATCCGGGTGTCGCAGCGCCCGCAAGGCGAAACCGGCTGTGTGAGGCGACGGCTCTGCCCGCAGAACGCCCGCGATCGCACGGGCCATGTGCGACCGTGTTTGGGAGGCTTTCTTGAAGAGCGCTGGCTCGGTTACGTCGGACATCATCATGGCCGCCACCAGAATCTCGTTGCGGTGGTGTCCGTGCCAGCCGTCGAGCGCGTGGTTCAGGGCTTCCCCCAGTTGCTGCATATCTCCGGACAGCCGGGCACGCTCCTGCGTGCGTTGCGGGGAGGCTCGGCGATCGCGAACCATTCGGGTGAGCGTGGTGAGTGCGTGCGAGGCTGCCTCCACCGTACGTGGGCAGCGGCGATTCAGGGCGGCACTCAGCAGGTAGGCCATCCGACATGAACGTGAGGTTTCGATGAAATCGATGGCCCCCAGTCGCGCGTCCGCGGATTCCGAATTGATGGTCAGCCGCGTCGCTTCGAACAGGTCTCGTACGCGCCCGAGGACCAGGCTCCGAAGATGCCGATCGTACTTTTTGAAGCCGCGAACCAGGAGTGACAACGCTCCGGCATCGTTGCGCGCGAAGAGTTTCGATAGCGTCAGCGCACGCAACGGCTCGTCCAGGTCCGGCAGCACGGACACAAGGACAGTGTCCGCCGCCCGGTTGGGCGCAGCCCCGACCAGGTCGAACGTTCGGCGCAGACATTGGGGGATCGCGTCAGCCATACGCCTTTATATCGGACGAAAGGCCGCACTAACCTAATCCGGTTCGTGCAGGATTTTCTCGAAGATAATGAGATTTGTGCCGGCCCGGTGGTCCCAGCGGACGCCGACGATCTCGAATCCGCTGCGAATCGCGAAGTGGATCATGGGGCGGGCGTTGTTCGTGCTCTCGAACCGCAGCATTTCGTAGCCTTGTTCGCGTGCCCATGCGTGCTCGGCGTCCATCAACTGGCTGGCCACGCCGAGGCGTCTCGCGTCCGGTAAAACGCCGCAAAGCCAACTGTAATAGGTCGTCGGGCGCAGCTCGTACCCGCAGGAGAACCCGACCGGCTTTTGGTCCAGCTCCGCCACCAGCATGAGCGCGTTATGTCTCCCACGCGAGCGCCGAAGGAAGAAGTCCTCGTTCTGCGGCGGGCGGAAGATCGTGTTGTACATCTCGACCAGCAATGGGATTTCGTCGGGTCCGACACGTTCTATCTCGGCATTGGCCATCGTTGTGAAACTCCGCAGTTGTGTTTAGCTCAGGCGATTCCGATTGAATCAGCTTGTTCAGTGCCGGGAAATTGAAAATCGAGTACGTCCATCTCGACGGTGCGCCGGCCGTTGAAATCGTTGATCAACGGTTTGAAGGCTACGCGACATTTACGATGTTTTTTCAGCGGCTCGACCATGTCCGCTTTACCGAACGCGATGGCTTTGAGGCTGCTTCGACCGTCCGAGAATCTGACCTGTACATGGGCGTTGCCTCGACCGACGCAGCGCGGCTCGTCCACCAGGTCCAGCCAGCCGGTGGCGAGTCGCGGGGAGGGGTTGCCGATACCGAAAGGCCCCAGTCCCAGCAATGCTTCGATCGTGGGCAAATCCATCTCAGCCAACTCCACTTCGGCGTCGATGCGCAGCTTGGCACGCAGGTCGGCGGCAGTGAGCGTGTTGTTGGCGAACTCCGTAAACATCTCCGTGAACGCGGGAACGCTGGCGGATTCGACCTTCAGGCCGGCTGCCATCGCGTGCCCGCCGTTGGCGATCAGGTGTTCCTTGCACTTGGCCAGCGTGGCTGCCAGATCGAAGTGTTTGACGCTCCGCCCGGAACCCTGTCCGGTTCCGTTGGCGAGCGATATAACGATGGTGGGCCTGTGGTATCGATCGACGATACGCGACGCGACAATGCCGATCACACCCGCGTGCCAGTCTTCGTGGGCCAGCACGATTGCGCGACGACCGTCGCCGCCCAAACCGTCGCGTTCGATCATTTCCATCGCCTGTTTGGTGATTTTTCGCTCCGTGGACTGCCGCGACCGGTTTTGTTCCTCAAGGTAAAGTGCGATTTCGCGTGCCCGATTCTCGTCGGCACGGGTCATCAACTCGACCGCCAACCGCGCATGACCCATGCGCCCCGCAGCGTTCAACCGAGGCCCGAGTCGGAATCCGACGTCGTAGGCATCGACCTTGTTGCCGACCAGACGCGCGGATTCGATCAGCACGCGCAGGCCGACGAACGGTGTGTTGGTCAGCAAAGCCAGCCCGTAGCGCGCGATGATGCGGTTTTCCCCGATCAGCGGCACGACGTCGGCGATCGTGCCCAGTGCGGCGAACGCGAGACACTCGTGCAGGAGCGTCTTGAATCGTTCGTCGACACGCTCGGATCCGCTCAGTTCCCGGGCGACCGCCCAGGCTGTCTTGAACGCAACGCCCGCGCCGCAAATATGCTCGTTGGGGTATGTTCCCCCGACGGTCGGATGCACGATCAGGGCGTCCGGCAGCGTCTCATCCCGTTGATGATGGTCTGTGATGATTAGCCGTCCGCCCAGACGCCGCGCTTCGGCGGCTGCCTCCGTTGCGGTGACTCCGCAGTCGACCGAAATGATGAGTTGGGCACCGTCGGCGATCAGCGTGCCGATCGACGCGGCACTCAGTCCGTAGCCTTCTTCCAGACGATGGGGGACGTAAAAGGTGACGTCCGCGCCGGCGGCTTTGAGCACGTGCCACAGGATCGCGGACGCGGTAATGCCGTCAACGTCGTAGTCGCCGTAGATAACGATGCGTTCGTCGCGGCTGATCGACTCCGCGATGACTTTGGCGGCTTCACACGCTCCGGGGAGCTGGTCGGGCGGAATCAGATCGCCCAGTTGCGGTGAGAGAAACGCACTCGGGTCGTCGCCGGAGCTGAGGCCTCGGTTGTGGAGAATCTGTGCGACCAGCGGCGGCATGCCCCATCGGGTGGCGACCGTTTTGCAGTCAGACCATGGGGAGTCGATGATCCAGTCTTTTTGCACAGCCCGCTCCTTTGGACGTTGGATGCGATCCTGCACCGGAACGCCGGGACCATCCTAGTCGAGGGGGAAGACGAGCGAAAACCCCCTGTGAAAACGCGATGGCGAACAGCTTTGCAGGCGTTTGTTTACGGCACAGGTCACGACGGCGTGTTATCCGGCGATTCGCGGCGATCGCCGCTGCCACCATCGCGTAGGTGGAATCCCCGGGTAGCGACCGCCTGAAAGACGCGGAAATCCTTGCAATTCAAAGGGTTAGTTGCGATAATTGTCGCTGTGGTCGTGGCGGGTCGGCGTTTCTGTCGGGTCGCGGTTTCCAAATCCGAGTTGCTAGCGAAAGGCAGCGGTGATGAAACGTCAGCGGGCTGGTTTTACATTGATCGAACTGTTGGTCGTTGTCTCGATCATCGCACTTCTGCTCAGTATTTTGTTGCCGTCGCTGAAGAAGGCACGCGCTCAAGCCCGGCAGGCGGTTTGCCTGTCGAATATCAAGAACTTGGCGGTCTCCACTGCGATGTACACAGGCTCGGATAAGCACGAGAACGCGATGCCGGTCCACGCGAAGACCTTCGCCGTACCGATCGACTACGGCGCATACGACTGGGGCGGCAAGAGCGGAACCGGCAGACTGCTCAGTGCGAACGACATCACCTCGTCCGCCTGGGGCACGCAGAACGGTCGCGGACCGGCCAGCAGACCGCTCAACAGCATCATCTACAAGAACGAGTTGACGGACTACAATTTCAATCCCGGGCCTGACAACGTGAACTGGATTGAAGACACCAAGATGGACCTCGGCGTGTTTCGGTGCCCGGGCGATATCGGCTACACCGGGCATCACTACAAGGAATGGCGGGACGCCGGCAGCACCTCCTACGACCATTACGGCAACAGCTACGCAGCCAACGCATTGTGGTGCTCGTCGCATTCGCAGTCGTTCGAAGTTTTCAAGAGCTGGTCGCCGTTCCTGAGGCCTATCACGCGCGTGCCGAATCCTGCCAACACCATTCTCTACCAGGAAAACGCGGTCCGTTTTGGATTCCACATTAACTTTTCCGGCGGCATTCCCGAATGCGCAACCGCTTCCGATGGCATTTATTTCAGCCAGTCGCCCGACGAATCGTTCATCAGGGGTTGGCACGGTACGCCGTTTCGGACAACGATGGCGTTCGTCGACGCGCATGCCTCGGTCGTCCTGATGAACGGCCACAGATCGCCCCCGCCGAGCGTGCCGGGCATCGCCCCCAACGGCGGCATTGCGCGCTGCCACATCATCCGTGACAAAGGGTGGCAGCTCGACGTTTTGCCTTCGCCGGCGATTTTCGTCGATTTACCGGATATCTCGTTTTCGGCGGCTGACGGGCTGATCGAATAACAAGCGATCCGCCGGTATGGATGCTTCCGGCTGCCCTCCAAAACTTGACGTGCCACCGGGCGAAACTATTCTCTCACCATGACCAAGCGGTCGGTTCGAGACAACGATCCTTACGAGACGCAGGACTGGTTTGATTCGATGGACGAAGTCGTCCGTCGCGCCGGGCCTGCCCGCGCACAGTTTCTGCTCGGGCGGCTGGTACGCTGGGGCAAGCTGAACCGCGTCGTTCTGCCCTTCACCGCCAACACGCCTTACGTCAACACGATCCCCGTCGAGCAGCAGCCCGAATTCCCCGGCGATCGCAAGATGGAGCGGCGTATCAAGAGCCTCATCCGCTGGAACGCGATGGCGATGGTCGTCCGTGCGAACCGCAAGAGTCCGGGCATCGGTGGGCACATCTCTACTTTTGCGTCAAATGCCACACTGCTTGAGATCGGATTCAATCACTTTTTCAGAGGCCCGGACTACGAGGGCGGCGGCGATCAGGTTTTCTTCCAGGGGCACGCTGCCCCGGGCATCTACGCACGGGCTTTTCTCGAACACCGCTTCGACGAATCACAGTTGACGTCGTTCCGTCGCGAGATCGCAAATAAAAACGGGTTGTCGTCTTATCCGCACCCCTGGCTGATGCCCGACTTCTGGCAGTTCCCAACGGTGTCGATGGGGTTGGCTTCGATCACGGCCATCTACCAGGCCCGCTACAACCGCTTTTTGCGCGACCGCGGCATTCGCGATACCGACGGCCAGCGTGTCTGGTGCTTCCTCGGCGACGGCGAAATGGACGAGCCGGAGAGCTTGGGTGCCATCACGCTCGCCTCGCGCGAAGCGTTGGACAATCTTGTCTTTGTGGTCAATTGCAACCTGCAAAGGCTCGATGGCCCGGTGCGCGGCAACGGGCAGATCGTTCAGGAACTCGAGTCCGCCTTTCGCGGTGCGGGCTGGCGGGTCATCAAGACGCTTTGGGGCTCAAACTGGGATCCGCTCTTCGAAGCCGACAAGGAAGGCGCTCTCGTACAGCGCGTCAGCGAAATCGTGGACGGCGCGTGGCAGAAATACACTGTCGAGCCGGGAAGCTACGCCCGGGAAAAATTCTTTGGCGTGGACCCGGAGTTGGCCAAGCTCGTCGAGCACTTGTCCGATGAGGACATCAAGAAGCTGAAGCGCGGCGGGCACGACCCCCTCAAGGTTTACGCAGCCTACAAGTCCGCCGTCGAGCACGTGGGTGCCCCAACCGTCATATTGGCCAAAACCATCAAAGGCTACGGTCTGGGCGAAGCGGGCGAGGGTCGCAATGTTTCTCACCAGCAAAAGAAGCTCAACTTCGAGGAATTGAAATCGTTCTGCGAGCGTTTCGACATTCCAATCAAAAGCGACCAAATCGAAGATGCCCCCTTTTACCGGCCTGACAGGAAAAGCCCCGAGGTCGAATACCTCCTCGAACGCCGGCGCGCCTTGGGCGGATGCATGCCGCGTCGCGTCGTGCGTGCCAAGCCCATCAAGGCTCCAAGTATCGAGGTCTTCTCCGAGTTTCTTACCGGTTCGGGTGAGCGTGAAGCGGCCACGACGATGGCGTTCGTACGCATGCTCGTGAAATTGCTCGATGAGAAGGACTTCGGGCGATACGTCGTGCCGATCATTCCGGACGAAGCCCGAACCTTCGGCATGGACGCGCTTTTCCGAAAATACGGAATTTACGCCCACCGAGGTCAGCTCTACGAACCCGTCGATTCGCACCTTTTCCTCTACTACCGCGAAGACAAGAAGGGTCAGATTCTCGAGGAAGGAATCACCGAAGCAGGGTCGATGGCGTCGTTCACAGCGGCTGGGACAGCCTACGCGACGCACGGCGTGAACATGATTCCGTTCTTCGTCTTCTATTCCATGTTCGGTTTCCAGCGCATCGGCGACAGCATCTGGGCCGCCTGCGACGCCCGCGCCCGAGGCTTCCTCATCGGTGCGACCAGCGGCAGAACCACGCTCGGCGGCGAGGGTCTACAGCACCAGGATGGCCACAGTCACGTTTTGTCCGGCACGTTCCCCAACGTGGTCAGCTACGATCCTGCCTATGCGTACGAGATCGCCGTCATCGTTCAGAACGGCATCAAACGCATGTACGAGGATTACGAAGACGTCATCTACTACATGACCGTCGCGAACGAGCCGTACCGCATGCCGCCCATGGCTGAGGGTATCGAGAATCAGATTCTCAAGGGTCTTTACAAGTTCAGAGCGGCTGAGGCTGGTTCAGGTCCGCGCGTGCATCTGTTCGGTAGTGGTTCGATTCTGCGTGAGTCGCTCAAGGCTCAGGAGTTGCTGGCTGAGCGGTTCGGCGTGCGTGCCGACGTGTGGAGCGTGACCAGCTACAACCAGCTTCGTCGCGATGCCCTCGACTGCCAACGCTGGAACATGTTGCACCCGAATCACGAACCCCGCGTGCCATACATTCGCCAGCGGCTTGAAGACGAACCGTTCCCCATCGTCGCTGCCAGCGATTATATGAAGATCGTTCCCGAGCAGATCGCCCGATGGACGCCGAAGCGTTTGTTCGCACTCGGGACCGACGGTTTCGGACGCAGTGACGCCCGCGCCGATCTTCGCAGCCATTTCGAAATCGACGACCGTTTCATCGCGCTGGCTGCCCTTTATGAGCTGGCCCGCAACGGTGACGTGCCGATGGACCTGGCTGTCAAAGCCATGCGCGAATTTGACATCGACCCCGAAAAAATCAATCCCGCACTGGCATAACAGGCACGCGGGAAGCGACTCGTGTCGCACGCGACACGGCTAAGCGAAGACGGTTGACGCGCGGTGTGACGTTCGCGGGGATGTGCATCGCGCGAAGTGAAATTCGCGGGTTGGGTTGGAGAATCGCCTTTTCGATTATGTCACAACTTTTCAGACCTTCCGGGTTGACCGGTTCGGTCGGTGCTCAGGCGGGTGCTCTGCTGGTGGGGCGGGGGCTGGGGTTTTTACGCGGCGTTGCGCTTGCTTGGCTTATCGTGCCGCTTCAATTCGGTGCGTTTCAGGTGGCGATCGCGGTCGTGAATCTGATGGTGCCGTTGTGCAGTCTTGGGTTGGCGACGGGGGTTTTGCGCTTCATTCCAATTCACGAGGCTCGTGGGACGTTGCCGCGTTTCGCGTTTCGCGCGACGTTGGCGTTGCTTGGGGTCGGTGCGGCGACGTGCTCGTTGTTTCTTGTCATTCCGGACGTTGTGGCGAACGTTCTTTATCGAGTCGGCGCTGAATCTTCGCCCGGTACGCCGGTTGCTGAGGATGTGGCTGCCGGATCACTTGTTCAGGCGACGGCGGGCTGCGTGTTTACGCTGATCGTGTTTCATCTGGTCGTGGAGATGATGAAGGGTCTGCGGCTGTTTCGCGCGGTCGGTGTGATGGAAGTGGTCGGCGTGATCCTGTTCACGTCGCTGGCGGTCGGTGCTCCACTGGTTGGGTTTGATACGGCTGAGTGGGTGTTGCTGGCTTACGGTGTGGGGAATGTGGCGGCGGTTTTCCTTTTTGCGCCGGGATTGGTGCGTTACATCCGGTCTCATGCGGACGGGCGCGTGCCTTCTTTGCCGTCGCAACCCGGGTCGGCAAGTCCGTCTTCCGACAGCATAGCTCAGGATGGCGATAGCGCGCTGCGCGGCGGCGGTGCGGGTCTGGTACGGTACAGCTTGTGGATGGCGATTTCGCAGGTTACCTGGCATGGCTTGCAGCAGTATCTTCTTTGGCATATCGCGAAGGTTTCGGGATTCGGGTTGGCGGGCGTGTATTATGCGGTGCGTCTTTTTCCGCAGTTGATTCTGCTGGGTGCGCAGGCGATCAGCCGGTCGTTGTCCGCGAACGTGACGCGCTTGTGGGAAGTCTCGGACCGAGACGAGGCTGTCGTGCGTCTGGAGCTTGGTACCAAGATCGGTGCGTATCTGGTGCTCGCGCTGGCTTGTGCGATGTCGCTGCTCAAGCCGGTGATTCTGTCGGTTTTTCCCTCGGAGATCGCCGTCGGAGCGGATTGTTTTGACCCGCTTGCATTGTCATTCGCGTGGTTCGCCTCGCTTGAGTTTCTGGTTATTCGCTTTCATCTTGAGAAAAGATCGTCGCTTACATTTTGGGCTTCGTTCGTGGGCTTTGTCGTGCTCATTGCGGGGGCGGTCGTTGTTCTCGGTCCGCCGTGGTCCGATTCCACTTCGGCAGGTGAGGCCGATATTCTCGTGCGGGCTGCGTGGGTGTGTGCGACGGGTGCGGGGACGGCTGTCTTTGCCTGCGTGGTGATGCTGGCTTTTCGCGGCAGTCGTCCTTCGTGGTCCACGTTATTGCTCATGGCGATTACGGGTTCGATCGGTTTCGGCGGACTCTATGGTGTTATCGCGCTGGCGGTAATAACGGTGTTAGCCTTCACGCCGATCGGCCTGCTATCGGAACGCGAGCGCAGCGTGCTTGCATCCTACCGCTGGGGTCGATAGCGGACCTGCGCTCAGCCACCCCGAAGTAACCTCTCCGAACTCGCCGACCGATACGCTAAACCGTTGATGATTCCGTTCCATTTGAGGAGGTCGGACCATGGGGGCCAGCAAGCCCGAACTCGAAGCGACGGCTCGACGCGTGCGCGATTACTTCATGTCTGAGGATTGCGTGCGGCGGGGCATCTGCCTGCTGAACGCCAGCCGATATGATGAGGCTGTTGGGCAGTTTTCCGAAGCCCAGCGTCTTAACCCCAATTCGTCGAAGCTGCGCGACTACCTGGCTCGCTGTTTTGTCGGACAGAAGGACTATTCATCCGCAGCCGTGGAGATGCGCAAGGCTGTCGAGCGTGATCCGGACGATATTACGGCGCGTATTCGTCACGCGCTGTTGATCTGGAAGTCCGGCGATGCTGCTGCGGCGGTCGCGTCGTTGCGCCGGAGTGTGGTGGAAGCGCCGGATTGTGCAGAGCTGCATTTTCAACTGGGCACGATGCTCGCATCCACCGGCGATCAGGATGAGGCGGTTCTGCGTTTTACGCAGGCGGTCACGCTCGATCACCGGCATGCGGAGGCGATGGTGGCGCTGGCGATGTGTCATGCAGCCGACGACGAGCCGGCTCGCGCGGTGAAGCTGCTGACTTCGGCTCAGAGCGTCAAGCCGCACGATGCGCGCATCGGGCAATTGCTGTCGCTGGCGATGAAGGCTGCCAACGTCAGGTCTGGGAGTTGTGCGTCGGCTCCGGTGATGCCGGAACATGCTGACGAAGACAACGAATCGACGATTGCGGCGTTCGAGCGCATCGTTGAGGCTGACCCGGATTTCGTTGATGCATTTTTGAGTCTGCCGACAAGCGACGTCGATGCCAAGGCACACGCGATCCTTGAGACGGCGGTCGAGCGCGCTCTGTGCGACGCGGGTCGCCCTGCGCAACTTCACTACCAGCATAGTCGTCTGCTCGATCGTCTGGGGAGGATCGAGGAGGCGCTGTCCGCCATCGAGAATTCTCTGCGTATCGATCCGACGGATGTCTCCGCGCTGATTGCGTCGGCGGACCTGCATGAGAAGACGGGTGATTCGCAACGTGCGGTCGATCGTCTGGAGAGCGTGCTGCGGTTGGGCAAGCGTTACCCGGATGTCTACGTGCGTTTGGGGAATCTGCTTCGGGCGACCGGCGACGAGCGCAAGGCTCGCGAAGCGTATGGGCGGGCGGTTGAGATCAACGAGCATTACGTCGAAGCGAGACTTTTGCTTCAGACGATCGGGGACTGAACGGGGAAAGGTGCCCAGTTAAATGTCGTATCTCCTTGAAGTATTGGGGCGGGGTCTGCTCGCGGAGTTGGCGGCTGCGTTTCGCGATATTCTCGCGGACCCCGACCAATTCTCGACGCGCACGCTGCGTGAAGCGGCTCGGGCGAAGGGTGCGAAGGCTGAGGAGCACCGCCGGTTCGCGATCCGTCTTCTGAACAACCACGACTACTTTCACGCTCGCGAATCTTTCCAACGCGCTCTCGCGCAGGATTCGCAGGATGTAGCTGCCCTGGCGGGGGTGGCGTGTGCGCTGGATGAGCTGGGCAAGACGGAGGAAGCTTTGGAGCATCTGCTGCGCGCGCAGGGGATCGTTCCGGATGTGCCTGCGTTGATCTTCGCGATCGGCTGCTGCCGCGAGAGACTGGGTCAAACCGGTAAGGCCAAGCAGTGTTATGAGCGTACTTTGGAGCAGTGTCCGTACCTGCGAAACGCTCGGGAGCGATTGGCTGCCATTCACGTGCGTGAGGATGATATTCCTGCGGCTGTTGCGCAGTACGAACAGCTTTGCATGGACGAGCCTGACGATGTGTCCACGCACATCGCGCTCGCGAATTTGTACTTCCGCAACAACAATGTGGATGAGGCTGTTCATCGTTTCCGACTCGCGTTGACCATCGATCCGGACAACTGGGAGGCCCGTGATGACTTGGTCAACGTGTACGATCAGCAGGGTTTGATCGATGAAGCCATCGTCGAAATGTTGGAGACGATCAGTTCCGAACCGGCGTTTCCGGACAACCATCTGCGTCTGGGCGATCTGCTCGTGAAAAAGGGTGACGAAGAACGCGCGCTGGATGAGTACATGGAAGCGGTCCGTTTGCATCCGGACTATCTCGAAGCCTCTGTGAAGGTCGGGACCATGCATCTGCGTCTGGGCAATTACGACGGGGCGGCGCGCTGGTTCAATAAGTGTGTGGAGATCAATGATCGTCTGCTCGGGGGCTATGTTGGATTGGCCTGCGCGCAGATGGAGGCGGGCAAACCCGCTGAGGCTGAAGAGACAATCGAAATGGCTGCCAGGATCGCACCGAATTCGAGCATGTTGTTCAGTGAGACCGCTCGGTTGCAATTGCAGTCGGCTGTGGGGAGGCAGGCGGTTGAGTACCTCGATCCGATCACGCCTCCGTCGCCGGACGCGCTGGCTGGTCCGGTGGATTCGCTGCTCGATGGGCAGATCATGCGTCACGCAGCCGCTTTGAATGAACATCCGAATCACGCCGATTTGCACTACCGTTACGGGCTGCTGCTGCGCGAACGCGGGCGATTCGACGATGCCATCGGTGCGTTTCGGCGGGCGTTGGAAATCAACCCGAACTACGTAAAAGCCACCGTCAAACTCGGTCTGGCGTTGATGGAAAACGGAAGTCGCGAAGAGGCGGTCGATACTCTGCAAAAGGCACTCAAGGACGATCCGCGCGATGTGGAGCTGCATTATCAGCTTGGTCTGGTGTTCGCCGACGGGCAGAAGTTTTCGCTGGCGCTGGAGCAATTCGACGAGGCGCTTACGCATGATCCGCGCAATCTCGACATCCACGCCAATGTCGCGCTCGCTTTGCAGAATATGGGCCTGCTGGACCGCGCGACCATGAGCTGGCAGACGCTTTGCGAAACGGCGCCCTCTTCCGAGCGGGGTAAGGCTGTCCTGCAAGCGGTTGACGGTATGGACCCCACGCAGGACTTGGGCGGTTTTTCGGGCAGGACTTGATTGGCGGATTCGATCAGAACGGGAAGATGAATTTGTCCGTGGATAGCTCCGTCAGACGTTCCGCGTCGACGTTGATTCCCCAGCCGAAGCCCGGGCGCGTGCCCACCCGACCGCCGTAACCGAATCGCAGCGACGGGTGGGAAATGTCTTCGCGCAGGAGCAATTTCCCGAAACATCCTTCGACGAATCGCACGCCCGGTGTCATTTCCAGGAAGCGCCTGCCAGCCGCCGACAAAATGCTGGTCTCCCCGACCATGCAGCCGAGTTGAACTGCCACACCCTGACGCTGGGCGTAATGGGCCAGCCGCAAGGAAGGCAGCAGCCCGCCGCACTTGCTGATGCGGATGTTGAACGCGTCGGCCACCTGCATTTCCACGAGTCGCTTGGCATCGTCCATCGTCACCAGCGATTCGTCGTACATCAACGGCGGATGCACGCACGATTTCAACTCCGGGAGATCATCCTCCGCACCGCGTTGGAGGGGTTGCTCGACGACGGACAGTCCGAGGTCTCGCCAAGTGCTGAGGCGCGAGATGGCTTGATCCAGCGTCCATCCGCCGTTCGCGTCGACACGCAGCGTGGCAGCACCCCTGGACATGGGCTTGCGCAGGTAGTCAGCCACAACGTCCACGCGTTCCGTTTCGCCGTCGTCGCCGACTTTCAATTTGAAATCGCGCAGCCCGTACCACCACATCAAGCGCAACTGCTTCAGCGTGCCGCCCGGCGTGTGCGAGGTCAGCACTCCGCTGTTTCGGGTCGATGAATCGCTGCCCGGCGGTCCGAAGCTGTTCAGGTTCATCCATCCGCAGGCTTCTGACAAAGGCCGGCGAAAGCAGCGCGCGTAGGCGTCGAGAATCGCCAGTTCCACTGCCGCACGGGCCGCTGGGCAGGGTTGGCCGCCCTGATCGCGCCAAGGCAATGCTTCAGCCGCCTCCAGCGCGATCGGGAATCGCTCCGGGTGCATTTCCACAAGCCGTGGCACGAATACATTCTCGATCGCGCGGACGACGGACTCCGTCGACTCGCCTGTAACGTAGGGTCGGGGCAACGTCTCACCATATCCGATCGTTCCATCGTTCAGCTCCACGGAAACGACGATCGGCTCGACACTCGATCGCTGGGACGCGGCGTGCGACACGCGCCAGCGCAGCTCGATCGACAGCTTGTAGAGAGTGAATGATTTAATCGCGACGCCCGCCATGATGCTCTACTCGCTCGCGACCGCACCACACACCGCCAACCGCGCCAGCGACGCGTCTTCGTCCATTTCCGTCAGCAGGTATTTGTGCTTGAATTGTTCGTTGCTCTTGCGATGCAGCGTCGCGCGCTGCGCGTCGCGGTCCGCCAACGTGCCCGCAGCCACCACGCACGCATCGATCGGACCCAGTCGCTCGCTGTTGCGTTTGGATGCGTACTCGCAGTTGATACGCTTCAGTTGCCCGTCCAATTCAGTGGCTACTTTTTTGGTCCAGTTGGCGTCGCGATGTTCCGGGCATTCCAGGTACAGGCGATAGTGTGGCGGATGTCCCCATCGCGGTGCGAGGACAACATCCTTCGCATGACACCCCGTTTTCGTCGCAATTTCATCCAATCCCATCACCACCTGATGCTCGGTCAGCTTCTCACCGGTCAGCGACGAGACGTGCGATCCTTTGTGCAGAAACTCGATCAGCGGCGCCTGACCCTCGAAGCCCACCACGCGGACGCAATCGCAAATATCGTAGCGATAGAAGCCGGCTGACGTTGTGATCAGAATGAAGTATTCTCGCCCGAATTCGACCTCATGCGTACGCAACACGGTCGGCGAAGCGTTTCCGTATTCCTCGGCTGGTATGAATTCGAGGAACACCGTCGAAACCGCGGCGACGCCTGCGGGCGTTCCGTCGGCGATCGGAATCGACATGCGACCCTCGGTGGCCAACAATCCGATGTCGCGCACCGGAACGCAGCCGAAGTATTCGGGGTAGTCGCGCAGATAGAGTCCCATCGTTCCGCCGGTCCAGTTGGCGATGAAACGCAAGTCCCAATAGTCCCGTGGTCGCAACCGGCCTTGTGTTTCGAGGATGCCGTTCAGTCGCTTCGCGGCCGCAGGGGCGGGTTTCAACCGTGCTTCGAGTGACGCGCGCACGTCGCTCGGAATATCGAGCCGGTTGTCCAGTGTTCCGTCGCGAATGTCACGAATGAGCGATTCAGCGTGCTCCTCACCGGTGTGCGCCAGTTGCAGGATTGTGGCGGGGCTGGCTGCCACGATCCAACCGATGTCGATCGGCATGGAAAAGCGCATGCTGACGTAGCGTCGGGCTTGTGTATCTGTGATGCGTGCGGATTCCGACGGCACTGCGTAATAGCGCCGGACGACTTTGCGCTGCGTGGCAGCCATCAACCCGGTGACCGCTCCGCAAGGGATGTTCGACAGGGATCGCTCCTCGTCCATCGGCGAGGCGACTTGCACGACCGAGTGCATCAATTCGCCCCGGCGATGGTCGCTGAGCGCCTTGACCCCGAACGCCATCCACCCCGCGCGGGTGTCCTTGAGGAATCGGTCGGTGACGGGCACGTACTTGGGCTTGTCCGTGGTGCCGCTGGACATAGCGAACATGTGAATGCGCGTCCCCGGGTTGAACAGGGCGGACACGTCGCCGCCTCGCACGCGCTCCACCCACGGCGACAGATCGGCGTAGGTGGCGATGGGCACGCGCTCGGTGAATTCCCGGTAATTGCGAATGCGGCTGAAACCGAGCGATTGACCATATTCGCCGCGCGAGGTTGAGCGCAGCAAGCGCAGCAGTACGCGAGCCTGCACGCGCGTGGCATCGCGTGCGTCGGCCATGATCCGCGAGAGCACGATTTTCGCATGCACGCGCGTCAGCCGCTCAATCACGAATCGTCCTGCCGACATATCCTCGGTTTCCCTTACGGGTTTGGTCTTGCGTCGCCGTTGTCCGCTGCCACTGGCGGGGCATCCTAGAGCAATTCCGGGGAACAAACGACCCCGCTCGGTTGTCGTCTGCTGAGGGGTGCATCCCATTTGGGGTGGCACGGTCTGGCGCAGCCAGGCCGTGGCGTTTCACAACTCCCACGGCCTACCGACCGCGCCGGCAGACCATGAAACCATGAGGCGAGCCTTCCCTTGAGTACGTTCGGGGTCTTGAATCGGGGGTCGTATCCCCGACATGGAAGCCCCAGAACCTCAAAAAGGAGACTCACTATGTGGTCGATCGGAATCGATGTTCATCAGCGTTCGTTCGCCGATTGCATTCTCGACGAACATGGCAAGGTGGTCAAACAGATGAAACTGCGAGGGACTCTGGCGAAACTGCTGGACACACTGCGGTGCGTCAAAGAGCCGTTCAACGTGTGCTACGAAGCCTCTTGCGGCTATGGCCACCTGCACGATCTGCTCGGCAAACAGGCTAAGCGCGTCGTCGTGGCTCATCCCGGGCAGCTTCGGTTGATCTTTCGCACCAAGAAGAAAAACGACCGCGTGGACGCGAAGAAACTGGCGACGCTGCTGTTTCTGGATCAGGTGCCGACGATCCACGTCCCGAGCGTGGACGTGCGAAGTTGGCGATCACTGATCG
>JAJDDQ010000005.1 GCA_029260215.1 Phycisphaerae bacterium | reverse complement strand
GCAGCGGATGGCTGGACGGGATCATGTCGTCGAGATGGAACGTATGAAAAACTTCGCCCTGCTGATCGATTTTACCGCGCATCGTGAATCCTCCTTGAGTCAACACGATGCATTGTACGGATTGTTAAGTTTGGCGATATCCCAAAAGGGAGTTATTTAGCGACCTGTTAGAAGGAGGCTGGACGCGACCAAGTCGGGAGCGTCCAGAATCAGGTTCTTCTTGCGAAGCGAGGCGTTGCTCTGGTCCAGACCCCCCCTGTATCCCCCCTTCGCAAGGGCGGAAAAAATTGTTCCTTGTCCCAAGGCGGGGAAGTCACACGTACATGACTGAAGAGTTACGAAAGCTCTAACGTACGCCCACGGTCTCTGACAACAACAGGCGGGCATCCTGAAAACCGATCGGGAAGAATTCTGGGGAAAGCGGCGCGCGATTGAAGATGCGAGGGAAGCTGGACGTACCACCTGTCATCACTGCACCGAAATCAAATGCGTGGCTGAGCCCAAGGAGGTGCCCCACCTCGTGGGCAGCAACGTTGGTGAATACCACGCCGATGTCGTCCACGGTGAACGGTGAGGTTATCGATAGCACGAATCCTACGGACACCACGGCGAGTTCAGTGGGGTTGACGTTGAAGGGGTCGGTGCTCTCCGCGCGGCCACGAGCGGGGCCTGAAAGTAGGGATCCGCCGCCGATGAAAACCGTGCTGAACGGCTCCTCGGGCGCGTCCGTCTCGTCACTGGTGACGAAGGTGACGTTGAAATCGGCGTACACCGCGTCAAGCCCGTCGACGATAAGCGTCTTGAGTGCTTCGGTTTGCCCGGCGTACTCCGGGTTCACGTCTGCCGCGTCAAACGGTGGTACGTTGGGACTTTCCAGAACATCCGAAAAAACACCCCCGTCGATAGTCCCGCCGTCGAAGTCGAGGAACACGGTTTGGGCGCGCGGGGCGGGAACGGCGTTCCCGGGGACTACTTCGATATCGACGAGATAAGGCCCGGAGCGCCGCAGGGGCGGACCATCCCCCCTGCTGACGACCGTGCCGTAGACCACAAGGTAGTACGCGTCCGAGTCGTGACGCACGATCTCATCGATAGTAGGATCGAAACTAACCTCGGTGTTGTCGTTTTGGATGAACAGGTTCTGGTCCGCGTCGAACAGACCGATCCTCGAATCGAGCTTGGTCTCGAACGGTGCGGTGCTCACCGCGACGATGATGCGGTCGCCGGCGCGCAACGGACCGAGGTCGAATACGTCCACATCCTCGAACGTTTCGATAACGCCCTGGAGGCGAGCTTGGTTCGATTCATCGAAAACGGCGACCAGCGCGTCGTCGAAATCATCGTTCGGCTCGCCCGCCGTCCGTGCGGAGGTTGAATCGGGTGGCGTGTCACGGTTTCCATCGACGAGGTCCTCGCGGTCATTCAAGACGATGATCACGCATCCCCCGGCGCCCCATGCGCAAACCAATGCTCCGCACACCACCAGCACACGCAACGCTAATCCCGGAAAAACCATAAGACGACTCATGCGCAACATTGGCTCCAAAGAGTGAACTCCTCAATCGTCCCCGAAAACACCAAACTCGTACGGTTTCAAATCCAACCGCGCGCTCTCCGCGACGTCAAAGTTCCAAGCCGCAGTTATCGAAGAGGACACAATCACCCCAGAACCAGAACAGCGCGTAGCTGGTGTAGAAGCGGCACTCACGCTCGTAGTACGCGCAAATATCCTCCACCGGGAAAACGGGCGGAGGCCCCGGATCGATCTCCAGCCACTCGTCCACGACTGTTTGGATGTGTTTCAGGAATAAAGAAAAGTCGGATTCACTCACCGCGTGAATGGTATCGATGTGCGTTTTCACATTGTCATGCAGCATTTCGCGTACGTAGGGTTTGAGGTCACAGAGGAAGTTTTCCATTTCCGTGACCCGCATGAACGGCGGAAGCATGTCGATGATGGCTTCATGAGCCTCGTCGGGTG
The DNA here is from genome assembly GCA_029260215.1 of Phycisphaerae bacterium. GTDB lineage: Bacteria > Planctomycetota > Phycisphaerae > UBA1845 > UBA1845 > OFTM258. The sequence goes on along the minus strand of JAJDDQ010000005.1, from coordinate 15,411 downwards.
TGCAAATGTTCGGATCAATCAAGAAGTTCGGGGTACCCACCTGCCGCCGCCGCTCGATAGGATCCGCCGTGGCCGCAATCTGAGAGATCACGGGAAAAAAACGATTCGAGCAATCAACTTGGCACGCATCTATGGCCGCAATCGTAGCGTTAGGCATGGTGACACAGCAGTCGATACATTCGAAGGGCTGTTGCGGCACACCGGGGAGTGGGAAAAAAGGACCACAAGGGGTCATAGGACCTTCATCAATCATCTCATCAATTGGACCAGGTGGGGTTGGAGGCGTGATGAAGATCGGATTCCCTCCTCCTCCTCCTCCTCCTCCTCCGCCGCCGCCTTAATAACAACCGGTTGTCCCGAGCGCGAATGCGGACACCATGACGCACAAGAATCCACACTTCGAGAGTTCATCTGTTCTCTTGGTTCTACGAATCATGAGCAGCATCTCCTTCAGTTTTGCGGTGTTCCTCGCGGGGTGCGACGACCCGTTTCGTCGCACGGAGCGTAGTATCCTCGCGAATCGTGAGATTGTCCACCGTTGTTGGATCGTTCAATCACCAGTCTCGCCAGCGTGTCCGTTTTTTCGATCCGACGTAAGAGTTCAGCCATGTGTCATTCTCAACGCCGCGTCCGTTGACGAAATTTGCCGATCCCCTATCATACCGGAATGTTTGGAAGACTGTGTATGTTCGTCATCCCAGCCGCCGTGGTCGCCGTCGCATCGGCTGCCCCGAAGCCCAACGCGGTGTCCAGAACGTGGGAGTTGGACTTCACGTTCCACGATCCGCAGCGCATCACGCTCACGCTGCCCGGCGACGACACGACCTCCACCTATTGGTACGTCGTGTACACGGTAACCAACAACACAGGCCGGAATGTCGATTTCTACCCCACGTTCAACGTCACCACGAACCGCCTGACCGTCATCGAAGCCGGCTACGACATCAGCCCCTTCGTCAACGACACCATCCGCACGCGGCACAAGGGGGTCCACCCGTTCAGCGTCGATCCCATGAAAATGTACGGGCCGCTGCTGCAGGGTGAGGACAATGCCCGCACGTCGATCATCGTGTTCCGCGAGTTCGATACAGACATAGATCAATTCACACTTTACATCAGTGGGTTGAGCGGCGAGATTGATCGCGTACGCAATCCGCGTTTCGATCGCAAAGCCGGTGCGTCGCCGGAAAACCCCATGTTCTTCCACCTTCGCAAAACGCTGGAAATCCGCTATGATGTGCCCGGCGACGACGTCACACGCCTGACGGCCGAGCCGATTCGTGGCAAGCAGAAGTGGGTCATGAGATAACACACCGGGGCGATTGACGTTACGACGATCCGCCCCTTAGAGGAGAACTTCTTCCGTGGCACATAAGAAAGGTCAAGGCTCCAGCCGAAACGGTCGCGACAGCAATCCGCAGTTTCGTGGCGTGAAGCGCTACGGCGGTCAGGTTGTGACCACCGGCACGATTCTGATTCGCCAGTGCGGCACCCCGTTTATCGCGGGCAAAAACGTGGGTCGCGGGCGCGATGACACGCTTTTCGCGCTGGCTGACGGCGTCGTCGCGTTTCAAGGCCGCCGGGTACACGTCGAGTTGCACGCGAACTGATCGTTCCCCGCAGGCGGTAACAGCGCAACGCCCCGCCGGGGCGTTTCTTGCGCGGCATGTCCACGTTCCAGGCACAGATTGCAACCTCCATGTTTGTCGACCACGCCGAGATTTACATCAAAGCCGGTGACGGCGGAGCGGGGTGCTCCGCGTTTCTGCGCGAGCGTTTCCGTCCCCACGGCGGCCCCAGCGGCGGAAACGGCGGAAACGGCGGAAACGTCTACGCCGTCGCGACCCAGGGCGTCGACACGCTCCTGGACTTCACGGGCAAGTACCATTGGCCCGCCGAAAACGGTCGCCCCGGTGAGGGCAAAGACCGCATAGGCCGAAATGGCCGGGAGCTGGTGATCGAGCTGCCCGTCGGCACGATGATCACCGACCGCGACACAGGCTTGCTCATCAAGGATTTGACTGAAATCGGCGAGCGCGTGCTCGTCGCGAGCGGCGGACGCGGCGGACGCGGCAACGCATCCTTCGCAACGCCGACGCACCAAGCCCCCACCGAAAGCGAACCCGGCGAACCAGGCCAGGAACGCAACCTGCGTCTCGAACTCAAGCTCATCGCCGATGTTGGGTTCGTCGGTCTGCCCAACGCGGGCAAGAGCACACTGCTGGCCGCTGCGTCAAAAGCCCATCCCAAGATCGCCGCCTACCCCTTTACAACACTGAAACCGCAGCTTGGCATCGTCGAATTGAGCGGATTCCGGCGGATGGTGTTGGCTGACATCCCCGGCCTGATCGAAGGTGCCCACGAGGGTCAGGGTTTGGGCGACGAGTTCCTCCGGCACATCGAGCGCACGCGCGTCATCGTTCATATGGTGGATATCAAACCGCTCGAAGGCGAAGACGAACCCATTCGCGCGTACGAGATCATTCGCGGCGAACTAAGCAAGTTCAGCCAGGCGCTCGCGGAAAAGCCGGAAATCGTGGTGGCTAATAAGGTTGACCTCGATCACGAGGGTGATGCCGTCGCGAAATTCCGCAAGGCGATGGATCGCGAGGTTCTTCCGCTCAGTGCGGCTGCCCACATCGGCATCAAGGAATTGCTCGAACGACTGTGGACGATGGTTCAAGCCGAAAAGCCGCCTGTGGAAGCGCCGGCTGCCCCCGAACGGATCCCCCCGCACACCCGGAGTACGTCATGATTGCATCCGCCGATCCGCCGACCCCCACCGGGCCTGTGGCCGTCATTGATATCGGGAATACATCGATCGGACTCGGTTTGTGGGCGGACAAAAAACTGGACAATCATCAAACCTTCGCACCGGACGCGGTTGAGGAGCTTGGCTTAGCGCTGAAATCACTCGGGGCTGGCACCTCGGACGGATTTCTCGGGAACGTAGCCATCGCATCCGTCGTACCTGAGACGCTGCAGCACGTCAGCGAGTGGATCGACAAGAATCTGATGCTGGCTGCTTTGGTCGTCGGCGAGGAAATCCCGCTGCCAATCGACGTCGCGCTGGAAGAAGCAAACACCGTGGGCGTTGACCGAATTTGCAGCGCAGCCGCCGCGTATTACAAACTCGAGCAGGCCACCGTGGTGATCGATTGCGGGACAGCCATCACGATGGACGTGGTGGACGACAAAGGCGCATTCATCGGCGGGTCGATCTTTCCGGGTTTGCGGATGCAGGCCCACGCGTTGCACACCGGGACCGCCCTTCTGCCGGAAGTCGATCCCGAGAAGCCGAACGAGCCGATCGGCACGAACACGGTTCGGGCGATTCAAGCAGGAATTTATCATGGGACATCCGGCGCGGTACGCGGCATGATTGAGTCGGTGGCGACACACATCGGTCGCTGGCCTGCGGTGATCGGAACGGGGGGCGACGCGCTGTTAATCGCCGAAGCGTGCGAGCTTTTCGACACCATCGTGCCAGGCCTGTGTCTTCAGGGCGTAGGGTTGGCCCTTGAGCGGCGTATGAACCGCGCCGTTTCGTTGTGACCCCGGCTGAGTCTGCCTCGACGTTCGCCACGGTCGAGACCCCGCCCGGCGCGGGGGCCATCGCGGTTCTGCTTCTGGCAGGCCCGTCCGCTTTCTCGATCGCTCAAGCACTGTTCAAACCGAACACAGGCCAATGGCCCGACCGGGCGGAGCGCGATCGGCTTTGCTACGGACACTTCATCGACCCGCGCAACGACAGCGAAACAATTGACGACGGCTTGGTCGCGCTTCAGCAAGGCGACCCCACGTCGGGTGCATCCCATTCTGGGTGGCACGGTCTGGCGCAGCCAGGCCGTGGAGATCCGCAGCCCCCACGGCCTACCGACTGCGCCGGCAGACCGTGCCACCCCGCGCTACCAATCACCACCCGTAATGAGATCCCCCCCGAATCCGTCGAGATGACCGTTCACGGCGGGGTGCGTGTCGTCGAACGCATGCTCGATGCATTGGCGTTTTGCGGGGCGACGATTGGCCCGCCGCCATCGATCGACTGCATCGAATCGGACGCGCGCAGGCTGCTGGCGCGAGCGCAGACCAAGCGGGCTGTTCGCCTGATCGCCCGACAGCGTCGCCTGCTGGCCGACGAGTTTTCGCGCATCGGCAAGCTCCTCGAATCGGACACGTTGGCGGCCATAAAAGCGCTGCGCGTATTGCGGGACGGATCGCGCGGCGCGGTGGCCGTCGCGGAAGGTGCGACGGTAGCGTTCTTCGGACCGCCCAACGCGGGAAAATCAACGCTAATCAACGCTATTATAGGACGACAATCGAGCCTGGTGTCGGAAACAGCCGGCACGACGCGTGACTGGGTCGATGCAAACACAGCCATCGAGGGCGTGCCGCTGCGTATGATCGACACCGCCGGCCAACGGACCACGGGCGACCCTTTGGAGACGGAGGCCATCCGTCGAGGCTGGGAACAGCTCCGCACCGCCGATGTGAAAATCCTGGTCCTCGACGGGAGCGTCCCCCCCCCACCGGATTTTTCCGCCCTCCTGACACATTTCGAAAAATCGTCAGCCAACTGCATCGCGATCAACAAGAGCGACCTACCCCAACGCTGGTCCGCGGACGCGATTCCGAATCCGGGTTGGCGGTGCGTGGCCACTTCCGGCCTGTCGGATGACGGGACAACAGCTTTGGGCGACGCGATCCTGACGCTGCTCGGTGCCGATTTCGCCGACGCGGACAAGCCCATGCTGTTCAGCCGCCGGCAGGTAGCTATGGTCGAAAGCTGGCTATCGGACCCAAAGGGGCCTTCAGGCTGCGAAATCGATCAGGAATTGCGCTCGCCTCGGCGGTGTTGACGGGGGTATAATGGGGGGTGTGGGCTTATGGCAGGCGGCTGATCTACGAGGTTGCCGCCGTGAGGTGATGGGCTTACAGTGCTGGTTTACGCCATTTCCGACCGGCACGAGTGGTCTGATGATAATGTTTCTGTGAGTTTGGATGTCGATCGCTGACGAGTCACAATTCGGTCGTAAGCTTCTCGACAGCCGTTTCGTCACGGCAGAGGAGCTTGCGTTCTGCCAGGAGCGACAACGCGAGCTTAACGAGAAGGGCGAGAAATTGCCGCTCTCGGAAGTCGTGGTGCGTGAGGGGTACGTCACCCGTACCCAGCTTGGGCGGCTCGGCAAATCACTCGACGAAGATTCCATGTACCGCCCGGCCCAGCAGATACCGGGCTTTCAGATTATGTCCAAGTTGGGCCAGGGCGCGATGGCGACGGTTTACAAAGCCCGACAACTCAGCCTGGACCGCATTGTGGCTATCAAGGTTCTGCCCCGGCGTTTGAGCGAGAATCAGGAATTCGTGGATCGATTCTATCGCGAGGGCCGTGCAGCCGCCCGACTCAACCATCCGAACATCGTGCAGGCTGTCGATGTCGGCGAAGCGAGCGGCTACCACTATTTCGTGATGGAATACATCGACGGGATGACCGTTTACGATCTCCTTCAGGAAAAGAAGTTTCTGAATGAGGCTGAGGCGATCAACTGCATTCTTCAGGTTTCGCAGGCTCTGAACCACGCCCACGCCCGCGGGTTCATCCATCGGGATGTCAAACCGAAAAATATCATGGTCACCAACGACGGCATCGTGAAACTGGCGGATATGGGTCTGGCCCGCGAGATCAGCGATTACAAGACAGCCCAGTCGGAGCAGGGTCGGGCTTACGGCACGCCCTATTACATCAGTCCGGAGCAGATTCGCGGCGAGATCAACATTGACTTTCGGGCGGACATTTACTCGCTGGGCGCGACGCTCTATCACATGGTGACCGGCAAGGTTCCGTTCGAGGGTTCCACGCCTTCGTCGGTTATGCACAAGCATCTCAAGGAAGAGCTGGTGCCGCCGGACCATTTGAACACGAAGCTGTCGGCCGGCATGGCTGAGATTATCGAAGGCATGTTGGCCAAGCAGCGCGACGACCGCTATCCATCCACCAAGGATCTCATCGCGGATCTGGAATCGGTTGCCGCCGGTGGGCCGCCGTTTCAGGCGCGCAAGAAACTCGATCCGACGGTTCTTGAGGACATCGCAGCCAGCGGTGTGACGGTGACCAGCGCGTCGCCGCATGATCTGGACCCGCGTGTGGGCAATGGGTACGACCCGAACCGGCTGACGATTCTTGTGCTGTCCATCGTCCTGGCGATTTCGATTCTGGCCAACGTCGCGATGCTGATATTCCAGAACAGCGCGTAGCCCCGTCGTCAGTGCTGGGCCATCGCAGCCACCAACCCGCCTGCGTCGACGGATTCACTGAAGAGACAAATACGAGATCAAGCAATGAAACACAACGCAGTTTCTATTCGGCCGTTTATCGGCGCGAAGGACTTCACATTGTCACGAGAGTTTTACAAAGACCTAGGGTTTCAAGAAAGCGTCATAACGAAAGACCTTTCGTATTTGTATACAGAGGGAATCGGCTTTATCTCCAAGACGCATTCGTGAAAGGATGGGTCGACAACACAATGGTCTTCATGGAAGTCGACGAGGCAGATCGATTTTGGAATGAATTGGTCACACTCGACCTAACTTCCAAATACGAACACGTACGGCTTACTCCCGTCCGCGTGATGCAATGGGGCAAAGAGTGTTTCGTACACGACCCATCCGGCATCCTCTGGCACTTTGGTGAATTTAGTCGGTAAGTTAGACTTGGCAGCCAATTCGTACTAGAGTCTAATCTTTGACCGACGCAGTCCTTAAGCACGCTAGTCTCGGACCAAGCGTGCGTTATTTTGCTGTTGGCAAAAAACACTCGAAATGCTCTGCATGTAGCGTACAACGTGTTTGTTAGAACAACGGCACGCAAACGCAAAGAGACATTTCGAGTGAACACGAATGGAGCACAAACCGGCGCGGAACGCAAGCGAAAACTGGCCAATCGCAAGCGCAGGATTCAGTTCCGGCGGGATCGGTGCCATGCACCTGTTGGCCAAGCGGACGGGACTCGTCGAAGCCATCGACCGCAGGCTGCACCTGCTGAAAGTGCAATTGCCATATCACGAGTCAGACCATGTTCTCAATATTGCCTACAACACTCTCGGGAGTCCGCGGGAGTCCACGGGAGTTCGGGGAGTTCGGGGGACACACACCTCAATTATGGCCAAAACCGCACAGAAACGCTCAGCCAGGGGCGCGCGCACCGCGCGAATCAGCACCGACGTTATATTAGTGAAGGCAGAGTCGTTTTCCTAACCCCTGGCGGCAGCCGGCACCGCATCGTAGTTCGGGTGCTCAGCCACTTCGGAGACGTATTCGACATGTTTAATCGTATCGTCCTTGTCCACAACGGAGAGAAAAGGGGTCGGGGGTCGAATCGATCCGCCCTGAACTCGATTTACCCGCGACTGGATTCGACTCCCCCACGGCGGAAGCAGCGGGGCACTCGCTCGGCCCGCGAAAACGACTCCCGACCCCTTGAAGCTCCGAAGCTCCGGATTGCCAGAGAATCGTGCCTCGGTTAGCCTGCGGTGATTGGATTTGACCGCCGATAAGGTTTATGCCGACAACGCGGAAAGAGCATCAGGAGAGGCGAATACGATGGTCGACGAACAAACAGGGTTGGAAGAAGCACAGACGTCGCTGGATGAGGGTGACGAGGAGCTGGACGACAAGGCGAAACTCAAAGAGGCCATCGATGTCTCGATGGAGGACGCGGGCACGCTGCGGAAGAAGCTGACGATCACGGTTCCTCGGGACGCGATCGACGAACGGCTTCGCGATCAGTTCGCGGAATTGCGTCGGGATGCACAGGTTCCGGGCTTTCGCAAGGGCAAAGCGCCGCTGGTGCTGGTCGAGAAGCGTTTCGGCGGCGAAGTGGGCGATCAGCTTGTAGCGCAACTGGTCAGTTCCAGCTATCTGGCGGCCGTCGAGAAGGTGGATATCAAGCCTTTGGGCGATCCGTTGGTGTGGATCGAATCCGAGGGCGGCGACACCAACCTCGTGTCGATCGACAAGGCGGTTCTGGACATGAAGCTGCCGGCTGAGGGGGCGCTCGAGTTCTCCTGCGAGGTCGAGCTGAAGCCGGAATTCACGCTGCCGGAGCTTGACGACATCCCCGTCGAGAACCCCAAGGTTTCGATCTCCGATGACGACGTTCAGGGCGAGATCGACCGCCTCCGTTCGATGCGCGGGCGGTACGTCCCGGTCGACGGCAAGATCGAAAAGGACGATCTCGTGGTGGCTGACGTGGTCATGAAGGTCGGCGGCGAGGTCGTGAAGGAAGAAGAGAATGTTCAGCTCGCGGCGCGCCCGCAGGTCTACAGCAATATTTCGATCGAAAATCTCGGCGAAGTGCTGGAGGGCAAGAAGGCGGACGATTCCGTCACCGTCAAAGTCACCATCGGCGACGACTACAGCAACCTTGCTCATCGCGGTCAGGAGGCGGAGTTCGCAATTACGGTTCGGGACGTCAAGCGGATCGAGATTCCGCCGCTGGACGACGAGTTGATCGAGATGGCCGGCTTCGACAACGAAGCGGAAATGCGCGAGCAGTTCAAGGAAGCGCTCGAGGCCCGTCTCGATTCGGTCATCAAGCGCGGCATGCGTGGTCAGATCGGCAAGTATTTGACCGAGAAAACCGAGATGGAGCTGCCGACGGGCATGTCGCAGCGGCAGATTGATCGCGTGGTGGCTCGCCGGAAAGTCGAGCTTTTGCAGGCGGGCATGCCCGAAGCGGAAGTGGACAAGCACACGGACGAGTTGCGTGCCAAAGCCACCGAGGAAACGGTCACGGAGCTTAAGCTCTTCTTCATTATGGAGAAAATCGCCGAGGACATGGAAATCGACGTGGCTGACGAGGAGCTGAACGGCGCGATCGCGTCAATCGCGGGCCAGCAGGGCATGCGTTTCGACCGCGTGCGCGACCAGTTGTCCAAGGGTGAGGGGCTGGTGTCTCTGTACTTGCAGTTGCGTGACGACAAAATCCTCGACGTTTTGCTCACCAAAGCTAAGATCACCGAAGTTGAAGGTCCGAAAACCAAAAAGCCCGCCAAGGCTGCTGCCGGCGGGAAAAAAGCCAAGAAAAAGACCGCTAAGAAGGCCAAAAGTGCGGACTCGGATATCGAGTCAACATAGCTGCAAAGGCGACGCGGCTGACTGCCGATGAATTATTGGCTTGGCGGTGCGCGTCGTGCGGATTTGCGGACCGTGCCAAGCCCGATGACCTCGCAAAGGAAGCAATCGATGGACGAGTTTTATCATCCGATGGCCGCTACGATCCAACAATACGGAGCCATCGCCCGCACGCGCGAAATGACGATTGACCAGCTTCTGCTGGAGAATCGGATCATCTTTCTGGGTGAGCCGATCGTGCCGATGGTGGCCAAGAGGGTCATTCAGGAGCTGCTCTACCTTCAATCGAGCAAGCGCGGCGAGGAGGTCAGCATTTACATCAATTCGCCGGGTGGCTACGTGGATCAGACGTTGGCCATCTACGATACGATGCTGTCCACCGGTGCCCCCATCTCCACATACTGCATTGGTCAGGCTGCGAGCGGCGGTGCGATTTTGCTGATGGCGGGTACGAAGGGTCGTCGCTACATCCTGCCGAACGCGAAGGTGATGATGCATCAGCCTTCGGGCGGGGTCGGCGGTCAGGCTGAGGACATCCGCATTCAGGCCCAGGAGATCATCAAGGACAAGCAGCGTCTAAACGAAATTATCGCGCTGCATTCGGGGCGCGCTTCTGAGGATATCATGCGTGAAATCGAGCGTGACCGGTACCTGACCGCTGAAGAGGCTGTCGAGTGGGGCGTGGTCGATGAAGTGCTGCGTCCTGAGAAGGCCAAGGCCGACGGATCGAAGTCAGACAAGAAATTGGACAAGAAGTCGTAATCGCAACGCCCGGGCAATTGGAGACAGACAGGATCATGGGGACTCGCATGCAAAACATCCCGTTCGTGATTGAGACTTCCGGTCGCGGCGAACGCGCCTACGACATTTACTCGCGCTTGCTGAAAGACCGCATCATTTTTCTGGGCGGCGGAGTGGACGACGAAGTCGCCAACCTCATCGTCGCACAGATGCTGTTCTTGTCGAATGAGGATTCGAAAGCTGACATCTCGTTCTACGTCAACTCGCCGGGCGGATCGGTTTCGGCGGGGTTGGCTATCTACGACACGATGCAGTTTGTGCGTTGCGATGTCGCGACGTACTGCGTGGGCATGGCGGCCAGCATGGGTGCGATCCTGCTGTGCGGCGGTGCCAAGGGCAAGCGTTACATCCTTCCGAACTCGCGTGCTCTGCTTCACCAGCCTCTGCTGGGCGGATCGATGCAGGGGGCGGCGACCGACCTGGAAATCGAGGCGGAGGAAATCCTGCGGCTGCGGACGCGGTTGTATGAGATCATCCATTCCCGTTCCGGCAAGGACATGGCCACCATCGAGCGTGACTGCGACCGCAACAAGTGGCTTAGTGCGGCGGAAACCCTGGATTACGGCTTGGTGGACAAAGTTCTCGAGCGTCTCCCGGAGTAAACCGGGGTAAATGGGCGGGGACGCCCCTGCAAACAGGTTTTGAACAGGCCCTCGCCGGGAATCCGTCGATGGGCCTTTTTGTTTGCCCCCTCACTGCGTTGATATCATACTTTTATGGGAAGTTCGGTATTACTTGAATTCCCGGCTTGATTCTGCGACTCTGTAAAGTCTGATGACTCCCATGACCTTTGACAGGCCTTCGACAGACTTAGACGCACTGCTCGAGGTGGCGCGGGAATTCGGCGCGACCACCGAGCTGGTGCCGTTGCTCGTGAAAATCGAGAAAGCTGTCTTGCAAATTCTTGATTGCGAGCGGGCGACGGTGTTCCTGTTCGACAAAGAGTCGAACGAGTTGTTCAGCCTGGTGGCGACGGGTGAGGAGACGATCCGCATCCCGGCTCATGCGGGCATTGCCGGTGAGGCGTTTCAGTCGCGTGCGATGATCAACGTGCCGGACGTTTACGCGGACAGCCGTTTCAACCCTGAAGTCGATCGTCGCACGGGTTTTCGCACGCGCAACCTGCTGACGTTTCCGATGGCGGGTCATGACGGGCAAACCGTCGGCGTGCTGCAAGCGCTCAACAAGCGCGGCGGGGGTTTTGAGAACGGGGACGTGCATCGGGCGGAAGCGCTGGGCAAGCTGGCTGGTGTCGGTGTGCATCGGCAGATGCTGCTGGAAGAGTACGCGCTGAAGCAAAAAATAGAACACGACTTGGCGCTCGCTCGTGAGATTCAACAGCGGCTGCTGCCGAAATCCGATCCGACCGTCGCGGATTACGACGTGGCTGGCTTCAACAAGCCAGCCGACGAAACAGGCGGCGACTGCTACGACTTCGTGCCTCTGGCGGACGGTCGGCTGGGGATTCTGATGGCGGACGTGACGGGCCACGGCGTCGGTCCGGCACTGATCGCGTGTGCGTGCCGTGCGCTGGTTCGGGCTTTGGCATCGTCATCGAGCGATCCGGGTGAACTTCTCACACGGACCAACGCGCTGATTCACCCGGATTTGGACAGTGGTCGATTCGTCACGGCGTTTCTGGGTGCTCTGGACTCGGAAAAACACGTGATCGAGTTTCTCAGCGCCGGTCACGGGCCACTCCTTCACTATCAGCGGAAAACCGGTGTTTGCCTGGAATTGCCGGCGACGACCTACCCGTTGGGGATTGTTGCGGAATTGGACGCGGAATCGGACACGCCTATCAATCTCGCCCCGGGTGATATGTTCATCCTGGTCACGGACGGTTTTTTCGAGTGGGCGGACACGAAGGGCGAGCAATTCGGGATTTCGCGGATGAATGAGGTCATCAACCGCTTTCGCGACAAGCCCGCGTCCCGTATCATTTCCGAGCTTCACGCAGCCGTCGTCGCGTTCGGTGCGGGCACACCGCAGGCGGACGACCTGACGGCGGTCATCGTGAAGAGATTGACTGTCTGAGAGGCCTGAAAGGTCTTCGGACGGTGATCGGTTGAAGGAGCGTCGGGTGAACCAACAAAAGCGAAAATCCAACATGCGCGCTATTGGTATTATTATCGTTGCGGTCGGGCTGGTGGCGGCCGGGCTGTGGTACAACAGTTTCACAACGTCCCAAATGAAGAAGGGATTCGACGGAAGCGACGCACCGCCTGTTGACACGCGCGAGGTATTCGTTTTCCCGGAGGATTTCGAGGGTGTCGAGGTCGAGGATCAGCCTGAGTTCGACGTCGCGTGTGAGGTGAGGTACGAGAACGAGAAGGCGTTTATCACGTTCACGGTGACGGAACGTCACGGGTGGGCGGTCGAAGAAATCACCGTTGAGTATTGGCATGTCAAGACGGACGAGAACGGCGTTGAGAAGCAAATCGGCGACCCGGCTGTCTTTTTTGTTCGCGGGGGTTATCTCGATTTCGATTCCACGCTGACGGACTTCACCACGCTTTACTACCTGGAATTTGAAGAGTTGGACGAGGAATTCGGCACCTCGGATAACTGGCGCGCCCGCGTGAAGAGCCACGGCGATATCATGAAACCGGCGGCGTAGTGCATGGCCACACCTGATTGTGCGGGTTTGCGCTAACCGCTCCCTCACGGTCGCGGCTCTGAAAGAGCGAGCAGAACCCGCAAGCAAGGTTTGTCGATGTACCGGTGATGCTGCGGGCGAGCGGATTGCGGTTTCGGCGTTTGGGAAATCCGCGCGAACTGAAGTTCGCGGCTCGCTGTGCATGAAGAGAACCGGTTCCAGCGTACCGCAGTCGTCGAGGAGCCGACCGTGCCCGAATTCAAGATTATCAGCCCGTTCAAGCCTCAGGGGGATCAGCCTCAGGCGATCGAAAAGCTGGTGGCCGGCATCGAGGCAGATCGGCAAGCCCAGTGCCTCATGGGTGTCACCGGATCGGGCAAGACGTTTACGATGGCCAACGTGATCGAGCGTTTGCAGCGTCCCGCTCTGGTCATTTCGCACAACAAGACACTGGCTGCCCAGCTTTTCGAGGAATTTCGAGAGCTTTTTCCCACAAACGCGGTGGGGTATTTCGTCAGCTACTACGACTACTACCAGCCCGAAGCCTACGTCGCCTCGACGGATACGTTCATCGAGAAGGACGCGAGTCGCAACGAGAACATCGAGCGCATGCGCAACAGCGCGACGCGCTCCCTGCTCGAGCGACGTGACGTGATCATCGTGGCTTCGGTCTCGTGCATCTACGGTCTCGGCTCGCCGAAGAACTATCTCGAGATGGCGCTTCGACTGGAGAAGGGCCAAGCGATCGAACGCGACGACTTGTTGCGCAAGCTGACTCGCATGCAGTACGCGCGCAACAATATCGACTTTCGTCGCGGAACCTTTCGCGCACGCGGCGATGTGATCGAGATCTTTCCGGCCTACGAGGACGAGAAGATCGTGCGCATCGAGATGTGGGGCGACGAGATCGAGAGCTTTGCGATCGTGAATCTGCTGCGCGGTGAAGTGCTGCGCGAACCCGAACACGTCACGATCTTCCCCGCCTCGCACTACGTGACTCCGCAGGACCGGCTGATCCCGGCGACGGAGGGGATTCAAGCCGAGCTCGAGCTACGCCTCCCCGAGCTACATGGACCGCGCCGCTTGCTCGAAGAGCAACGCCTCGAACAACGAACGCGGCACGATCTCGAGATGCTGCGCACGATGGGCATCTGCAACGGCATCGAGAACTACTCGCGTTATATGGATGGCCGTGCGGCGGGCGAAGCGCCCTTCACGCTGTGCAACTATTTCCCCGAGGACTGGCTAGTCTTTATCGACGAGAGTCACGTCTCCGTGCCGCAGGTGGGGGCGATGTACAAGGGCGATCGGTCGCGCAAGGAAACGCTGGTCGAGCACGGGTTCCGCTTGCCGAGCGCGCTCGACAATCGACCGCTGCGGTTCGAAGAGTGGAAGGGTCTGATCAACCAGGTCGTGTACGTTTCGGCGACTCCCGGTCCGTACGAGCGAGAGCACTCCGGGGACCACGTCGCCGAGCAGATCGTTCGTCCGACCGGGCTCCTCGATCCGCCGATCGAAGTCCGTCCGGCGCGGACTCAGGTGGATGACCTACTCGCTGAGATTCGCACGGTGGTCGCGAAGGGGTGGCGAGTGCTGGTGACCACCTTGACGAAGCGCTCGGCCGAAGAGCTCACGACCTACTACTCGGAGTTGGGCATTCGGGTTCGCTACTTGCACTCGGAGATCGATGCGATCGAGCGCACCGCGATTCTGCGCGACTTGCGGCTCGGATCGTTCGACGTGTTGGTCGGCATCAACCTCTTGCGAGAAGGCCTCGACTTGCCGGAGGTTGCGCTCGTCGCGATCTTGGACGCCGACAAGGAAGGCTTCTTGCGGTCAACGACTTCGCTGATTCAGACCTGCGGACGTGCGGCTCGTAACGTCGAGGGTCGTGTGATCATGTTCGCCGATCGTGTCACGGCTTCGATGCAGACCACGATGGACGAGGTCAGCCGCCGACGGGCGCTCCAAGTGATCTATAACGAGGAGCACGGCATCGAGCCCAAGACGATCCTCAAGCCTGTCCGCGAGAGCATCGAAGCGCTCTACGACATGGACTATTCCGATGTCGCCCACCTCCCGGACGATCCGACGGCCGTCGCCGAAGACGACCCTCAAACCTGGCAGCCGGCTCGCCTGCGCGGCGAGATCCAAAAGCTGCGTGACGACATGCTGCGCGCTGCGGGTGAGTTGGAGTTCGAGACCGCCGCGAGACTGCGCGACCGGCTGTCCGAGCTCGAGGCGGTCGAGCTCGCGCGGTGAGTCCGGAGCCAGGCACAAATCCGTACTCACCTCACCCCCAGAACGCCTCGTACTCGCCTTCGCGCGCCTCGAAGCCCGCTTCCTCGTCGTCATGCTCGAACCAGGAGAAGCCTGGCTCCACGCCGCTCGGCGGGGACTCCGCCGGTTGGCTCTCCTCGACGAACAGTTGCGGCGCGCCTCCGTCCTCGACGAGCGCTTGCAACTCCTTGCTGATCGATTCGATCGCGACCGCTTCGAGTTGCGATTCCTCTTTCGCGTTCACCCAGCGAGTGGCGAAGAAATCGGCGGCGCCGGCGGGGCCGTCTTGCGAAACGCGAAAGTCGGAGCCGTGAATGAGGACGCGGTAGAGGGGCATGTTGGAACTCGGTTCGGGTGCAAGTCTGTTATGTTTCGGTCCAGATGAGCGAGATTCGATGGTCAATCGACGGCGTCACGGATCGACCCGGAGTCTACCTATTCAAGGATGACGCCGGGAAGGTTCTGTACGTCGGCAAGGCGCGCAACCTGAAAGCGCGCGTCGCCACCTATCGGCGCCCCGGCGGCGATGGGCGTCTGATGATTCGCTTCTTGGAGCGAGAAGCCGCCGAGCTTGAGACCATCGTGACGCGCACCGAGCA
>JAJDDQ010000040.1 GCA_029260215.1 Phycisphaerae bacterium | reverse complement strand
CGGAAGGGGCGGCCCCCGATAGTTCCCGACCCGAGGCCGAGCACGCCCGCCGGAGGCCAGAACGAGGACCGAGAACCCCGCCACGCGCGTGACGGGGAGTTGCTTAACACAATGGACGGATTGTCCAATTCACGCTGAACCAGTACAGAATCATTTAACTTATTCTTGCGCGACCCCTAAAACTTCTCCGATGTAGCCAGATCAAACCCCTCGTGCTCCGGGTTCAGACCAGCTTTGCGATACTCCGCACGACAGGCGTAGCAAGTCGTCACCTTCCCAATGGCGAGGTACAACGCCAAATCAATCAGCAACGCCGTCGCCAGCGCAGCCCACGCCCACAAGATATTCGTGCGATAGAAAATGACGCTGCAAATTCCCGCCACCACAACGATGGCCAAACCGATCGCCTGGGGAAAATCCTTGCGAATGAACAACTCCCGGCTGCCGCAGACGGAACACTGATCGACAATCCCGCGATCACGCATCGCCTCCGTGTACGCCAGCGCGATCCGCTTCTTGCAACGCGGGCAGTCAATCCCCCCGCCAGCCTCTTCGAGCGGTTCGTATTCAACGATGGCCACGCATCCATCCGTCGGACAATGAAACCGAATTTGCATCAAACCCTAACCCCGCGAAAAATATTCAAAACTCTTCAGCCATACGCAACGGGAGGCCATTATTCGCCTCTATATTGCAACAGGAAACGCTCTCTCCTCCCTACGGCGTGAAACGATCTTTTCCCCCCTTGTAAAGGGGAGATACAGGGGGGCCGGACCAGAGCAATACGTCGCGTTGCAAGAAGAGCCTCCCCCAAAGCCCCTCCTTTGCAAGGAGGGGAGGAAGAAGGCGACCGCTGCGTCCACCAGACCCAATAGTGCTTGTCGCCATTCAACATTGCACACGGCTGAACTCTCACAAGTAGTCAAAACGCCACACCCAGCTCGCTCACCAGATGCTGGCTGCTCAACTCACCAATGTAAACGAACACCGACGCAAAGTACAAAATCCCCGTCGCGGACTGCGTACTACGCAACCGTACGCAATCGATCACCATGTACGCAAACAACCCGACAGCCATCAGCCCCACGCAAACGCGCAGCGACAACACCAGCCACATGCTGGCCAACTGCCTGGAGACTTCGCCGTCGCCCAGATATCCAAAATAAGTAGCACCGATGAACGCCAGCAGAAAAACCCAACGCACACCCACCGCCAACCCGAACAAAATCCCCACCCGCTTCAGCGGCGCAATCGTCATCTGCGTCGCCGTCAGATACGCATGCCCCAACAGCCACGCCACCGTCACACTGCCCAGCAGAAACGCCCCGCAACTCTGCCCCAGGACGTTAACCACCGTCAACGCCCCCGCCGGGCTTTCCATCGCCCCCGACCAGGCGCAGGCAGCCGACACACCCAGCACACCCCCCGCACCCGCCATCCCGCGAATCAACCCTGATCGCGACTCCATCAACGGAGAAAGCAAGAATGCCACCGCACCAAGCAGCGAAGCAGCCATCGAAAAAACCGCCCCCGCCGTCGACAGCCCCCCCGCCGACCAGCGCCCGCGCATAACGCTCCAAACCGCCACGCCCACCAGAATCGCGAACGACAGCAGACAAATCAACCGAACGAAACGCCGCGCCGCCGGCTCAAGCCGACTCACGCTCAACACAGCCAGCATCCCGCCCGCCAACGAACATAAAAAAGAAGCGATCATTATGATCGCGATCGTATCTCGAAATGACCAACCCAGAAAGTCGCGCCGGATTCAACCCCCACCACCCTACGCCATCCCCACAACATGCGCACCCCACGAGCCGCGGACTTCAGTCCGCGCGGACGCCCCCAGACCCATCCAACATTATTTTCAACCGGCACGTATCCATGCCGAAACGCCACCGCCCTACCTCACCCCCGCAACAACGCCTCAAACTTCCCCATCTCCCGATCCCAACTGTACCGCTCCGCCACATGACGCTTGCCCGCCAGCCCCAACTCCCGCCCCGCCGACGGGTCTCGTAATAGAGAAACCAAATCCTTCGTCATCGTCCGAGGATCATCCCGCACCACGAAATGATCCCCATCCACCGCGTCGATCCCCTCCGCCGCCGCCGACGTCAGCACCACAGGCCGACCCGCCGCCATCGATTCCAAAACCTTGTTCTGAACCCCCCGCCCCACACGCATCGGTGCCACACTCACATCGAACCCCGCCACATGCTCCGCCGGGTCCGCCACCTCACCCGTCACCCGAATGCCCGCCAACCCGCCCAGCGCCCGCACGCGCCGCGTCGGCGATCGCCCCACAATCCTGAACTCCGCACCCGGCACCTCCCGGCGAACCGCAGGCCAAACGTGCTCCGCAAACCACGTCACCGCCTCCACGTTAGGCCCATAGTCCATCTGCCCCACGAACCCAACCCGAGGCCCATCCTTTTCCCCACCCGCAAAATGCGAATCGACCGAATCAACACCGTTCCCAACCACATGCACGCGCGAACGCAATCCGACATCCCCCAACGCCTCCCGCTCCCGATCCGTGACTACCGTACACGCGTCGAATTCCTCAATCCATCGCCGCTCCGCCCGGCCCAACCGGTCAGCCTCCACGCGATACAACCAGCGCATCGGAACCGCAGCCATCTCCGCATACGCCCGCCATTTCAAACTGTCCCAGTCGCAAAAATCCAGCACCTTCCGCCGCGCCCGAACCATTTCGCGATAGCGAGCCATTCCCGAAGAAAAGAAAACCGCCGCATCGAAATCAATCTTCTCACACCACGACCGAACCCCGCGCGCAAACGCTCGATCCGCATACGCAGACGCCGTCATCGAACGCCCCAACACCATCCCGACCGCCCCGCGCACCATCAATCGCCGCCGCGACGAGGCAACCGCATGCACTTCCTTGCACAGCCAGCGCATCGCAGGCAGATATTGCATATCCTTCGGATCGTCCACGAAAAACGCGCACCAAACCTCATGGCGCTCCGCCAGGTACGACAGTTGATGATACGAACGAATCTTGTCGCCTTTGTTCGGCGGATAAGGAATGCGATGAGCCAGGTATAGAATCCGCAAGATCAGAGCTACCCCGGAATGTGACGACTCAACCACCCGCTCAACGGACACGTCAGCGCCATCGGCAACCGAGGCCAAACCCGTCGCGCCAACGCGAACCTCGGGTTGCTCGGCGAAAGATTCGCCGCCCGACGACCCGCAAAAGTCACCGTTTGATACGCCAGAGCGGTAGCCTCAAACCCTTGATTACGCTTGAACGCGCACGAACCCGAATTGTCCCGTCGCGAACGACCAAAATCGAACGACCGATAACCCAACTTTACCGCCCGCTCCATCGCCGCAAGATAGATAAGGTTATACGCGCTGACATGCTTGAACCGCTCGTCCGCGCCCACGAAATAAGGCATCGCCGTTCCCTCAAACAGAAACGTCACCAACCCCGCCACAGGCCGACCCTCGAAGGACACCAGCGAAACCAGATGCTCACCCGGCGTCCGCGCGATCAGCTCCTCAAAAAACCGAAACGGGTAACTCAGCGACGCCAGCCGCGACATGTTCCGGCAATACAATCGCCAAACGTCGGGAAGATGCCCATCGTCGTCAGAAACGTCCAGCCGATACTTTTCCCGAGCAGCCCGAGCAGCCGCCCGCGCCTTCCGTGGCAACATCCCCAGACACGCCGCCGGATCGTCCGGCAGCGCCCGCCGAAACGTCACATATCGATCGCTCGTCATCGCATCGCCAAACCGCGCGATTTCCGACCGAAAATCCAAAACCCGGGCATCGACGCTTTGAGCGAAAGCCCGCGCCTCTCGATACACCAGTTCGACAGCCGCCTCATCCTCCCCCAAGACCCCGCCGTACACCCCATAGGGCATACTCACTACCATCGTCCCGCCCAGCAGACTCCGCACAACACACAGCGGCACACCCGCCACAATCTCACCCGCGCGCAAAGCCGTCACATAAACCGTTTTATGTCCGAACGCTGAGGCGATCGCCCCACCCCACGCCTCGGAGTGAAACACGCTCCCGCCAACCACCCCGCGCACAAAAGCATCCCACCCCGCCGGAGCGTCACCCCGCCAAACCGACACCCGAACAGCCTCAGCCGCCCGCCCATCGCGTTCGCCGCTCCCAAATCGCCTTTTGTCAATAATCGCAAGAGACACGCCGGTTTATCGGCACCCCAGCCATTCAGGTTGGACTCCCCCTCCCATTTTCGCCATCCGGCCCAAAACCCCTGTTCCTCAACGCAGTACTCGCCGCCAGCGGAATTCTGATCGCGGCCCATCGAAATCGGAATTTCAGGCGAAATTCGTTGACACGATTCAGACTCACGAATAACCTCCCCCGTCAACAGACTTATTGAGACTGATTCTCATTACCATCAGGAGGCCATCATGATCCAAACAGCCCCCGGAATTTGCGACGCGCTCAGGAGCGACACCAGAGCCCTCCACGATATCGCCGAAAAACACCCGTTCCAGACGGCCCTGGTAGCTGGAAGAGTTACGCGGCATGCGTACGGGCGTTTTCTTGCACAGATGTTCCACGTGCATCGCACGCTTGAACGCTGCGTCGCACAAAGTGAACACCCGGCTGTCCGCAGCGTGATCAAGTCGGCCTATTTCCAATCCATTCGCCTGACACAGGATTTGGACCACATCGGCCTCGATGATCGATCGGCCACGCGAGGCACGAAAAGACTCATGGCCGAAATCGAATCGACCGTCGCCGAGCAGCCCGCAGCCGCTCTGGGGTTTCATTATGTCCTCGAGGGAAGCAACAACGGCAGCCGGTACATCGCCCGCAGCATTCGCCTGGCCTTCAACCTTACTGAGGCTGGCACGCGCTTTCTCGATCCCTACGGTGACGATCAACGCTCGAAGTGGCTTGAGTATCGCGCCGCTCTGGACGCGGTGAATATGACTCCCGTCGAGTCAGCCATCGTTCTCGATGCCGCCGCCCGCATGTTCCGGGGCGTCACCGCCCTGTGCGATGATCTGAACCCGGAAACGCAACACGGGGATTAGTCGAAAACCGACGGAACGCTTTTGGTCTCCCCGACGCGTGGGGGGAAAAACGGCTGATAGCCGTCTGAGGTCGACATCAGCCAGCGATAGGACGCCGCATCCAACGATTTTGCGAAGACGAACGTCGCTTCCGCTGGACGGCCGTCTGCGGTCAACGCGGTGATCGTTACGGTGGCCGTTGACAATTCCACGCGTTCGCCGATTCGCATCGGATGTCTTGCGCTGCGCGTCAGCGTGTCCAGCAACTGCCCAATGTAGCGCGTCGACACCCACGGCGCGGGTCGATCCTCCGGCGGCGTCCAACGCAGCGGCTTGAGATATCCACCGTCGGGTCTGACGACCAGCGTTCGGTCGTCCACGCGCGTCACGACAGAGCCGCTGGCAGCGGGTGCTAAGGTTAGGGCGTAATTCGGAACAGGAATGCCCACGGCTTCACGCGACAAGAACAAGCAACGATCAATCATTTGAGAACGGGAGTTGACGAAGACTACGGTCTGGTTCGCGAAGGCCGCATCGGTGGGCATCGTTTCATAGTTTCGGTCCAGCATGGCACCGACCAGGCGCATCGAGTACGAGCCTGCCAGCAGCCCCAGAGGAGCTACGACCAAGTGGATCGCAATCAACACGCGCGTGGTCCAGCGCGCACCGCGTCGCCACGCCGTCGATTTCGGCAACCAGCCTGCGGAACTGAACACACCCGCCAACCACATCGCCACAAGAGCATGACCGCCGACACCGGCAAACATGAGCAATCGGTCGCTCGGAAAAATCGCACAAGAAGGAATGACCGACAACAGCATGCCACAGGCCCAGAACCGTGCGGTCGCATCTCGCCTAATCAGCGGGAACAAAAAGACCGCAAGGACCGAAACGTAAATAACCGCCCACAACCAATGAATTCGGTAGGCCGCTGCGGACCATGCCGTGGTCGCGTCCGACGGCGGCAGACCGAACTGGCCCAGCAGATACACAGGCCCCTTCTGAATAATCTGATGTACAAACGCGATTGGGTTTTCCGACGGATCGAAGTACACGTCGGTGTGCTGTGCTCCGTACCCAAGTGTCTTGTACGCAACGAGCCAAGCAGCGACCACGATCACGCAAGGAGCCAACGCAGCCAATCGATTTCGCCATGCAGCGCGATCGATGAACATTGCGTAGGCGAACAGGTAGGCGACCGTACATATTCCTTCCTCTTTGCTCAACAGGCTCAACAGCAGCGCAGCCGGTGCGAGCAGCGCTCCGGCGGACCAGCCGTCGCGTCGATAGCGGTCGTAGAAGATGAGCGTCGCGATTCCGAAGACAGCCGCGACCAGCGAATTACGATTGGCCAACCACGACGCGGGGATCGCGTGGGCTTCGTCGATGGCGAACAACAGGGCAGCCAATCCCACCACCCATACCGGATGTGCAGGCCCCAGCAACCGGCGATACAAAACGCAAGCCAGATACACCACCGCAGCAAACCACAGCAGCGAATGGATGTGCATGATGATCGGGGTCGCGTCCCAAAGGCGAAAGTCGAGAAAATGCGTCATCAGCGGGATGAAGCGCATGTGAACCGTGCGACATTGCAAGTCGGTCCACCACGGCAGCCAGCCATGATCCATCAATGCACGGTAAGTGTCGGCGTCCCCCTCGAACATGAACGGCTGCCAGGGGTTGATGCTGACCCCGGGCACAGGGTCAATCCCCAGCGCAGCCGACCGCAGCGCCCAGTCGTCGGCTTGGATTCCCACAAACAGAGACGGCAACGCAAGCACCACCGCTGCGACCGCCGGGATCAGCGGGTAGCGATAGCGTGCGATCCATTCGGCGATTCGCTTGACCACGCGCATTATGGGACGTTCTCTCGACCATAGGATAATCCGATTCTGCAAGGGGATACGGAATCGAAAGCCGTGTAGATGAATAAATTTGCGAATTCGCGATGACCTGCGCGAAGTCGTCAGCGGGCGCCATAGACATGGGTGGCATGCCCGGCTTTCCGCCGGGCATGTTCAAGCACAACGGGTTGAGAACGCGCGAACTTCCTGCGGTCAAGGACGCGCGCCGTCCGAGGCATCTCTGCCACCTCGTGGCGCTGAAAGTACCTATTGCTCTCATGGTTGATTGGCATGAACGACCCAACGTGCGCTCGACATTCGATTCTTGGTGTAAAGCCCGGGAGACACGTCGCTTATCCCTATCGATGCGTTGAATTCAGACCAGCCATACCCAGCCGTTTTCGCCACCAGCTCGGAAGCCATAGCACCCCGCACGTCAAGGTATGCGAGGTGAGCGACATTCGACGGCATTAACTGCCCAAAGAAATCTCCAATGACGTGGAGTTTCGTGATCGGACGGCCTGTGTGAACGCTTCCGGATACATCGCCGTTAATCCACAACATCGCGCCGCCCTTGCTCACGATCCGGCCGTCCATGTTGCCACCGACGAACACACGCAGGATGCCGTCTCCTTCAATGACTGCGTCCTCGGTTATGTCCCCGCCGATGACGACCTCGCTTTGTCCCGATATCGTGAGGGTCGATCTGAGGTCACCATAAATGTGGACTATTCCATTTTCGGTAACAGAAACATCCGCCTCGCAATCTCCGGTCACCAAGAAAGTGGCCTTACTCAATGCGTCGTGCGAAGCATTCAGGTCGCCATCCGCCCGAACTGTCCATGTTCCTGTAATCAGCCATCCACTTTGCCAATTTTGAACCGATTGATGAAACCACGCACTTGTGACCACGTCACAGTAAGTCGCAGCGAGAACAACCGCATCCCATCGCCGCTTGAGCACGCTCAGCCTTTCTTCCTCACTTCGGCTGGCGGACAACTCCTGCTCATACTGTACGCTGTCCAGTGCATAGGCTGTTGTTGGCCGGATGGCGGAGTCGACAATCAGCCGGGTCGATGCGTCACGCGGCCAGGCCCGCTCAATATCCACCGGCTTGCGAACAGCCCGCCTTGATTTGTTCTTGGCCGCACCGACCTCTCGGGCTTCGTCCTCACGGCCCGCCTTGATGAGCTCATCCACGACATGGTGGCCCAGGAATTTCAGGATCGGCGAGTCGGGCGATTCACTCTTCAACTCATCGTAAAGTTCAAGGTTGGCCGCGTCATTTCCAAGGTAGTGATCAAGAGCGGCCAATTCCATCACGTCCATCATGTAACGGTTCGTGCCCTTCGTTTTTGCCGCCCGTTGTTCGGCGGTGTCTCGCCGTTCGCGAAGCGCGTCCAACGCCGGCGGGTACTTTTTGCCAAGCTCCGCGATCTGCACTGGAAGGAACGAAAGACGTACTCCTACAAAGGCGGGATTTTCTTTGGCACCATAATCGAAGCACCACAGGAGTTCTGCCAAGGCCTCCTCGTGCTGACCGTTCCCGGCAAGCGTCCGCGCGTGCTGCATGACCTGCGATGGATCGGCATCCCGCTTGTCTGCGTCAGGCTGCTGTGCGGCAACAAACGCGGTGCTTAACAAAACTGCGACGTGCGTTAAGGCGTGCATGACTGACTCCATCCAGCAGGTATACTTTTTCAGTTGTCACATTACACGCCTTCCATCGTATCCAATCCAACCGCTCGACTCAATCGAGACGCCCCACCGCCACGATTCGCGTCTATCCACCGGGCCGGCTTGTCGACTCTCGTGATTGGATCGCGTTCTCGGAATGTCGTCCGAAAAAGTGCAACGGTGGCGCGACCGGAGTGTCGCTTGCGGACGCGGTGTTTCGACTGAAACCTGCCTTTACGTTCGCGAAACGCTGGAAAAACGCTCCGCACAGGCGGCAGGTGGGGCTGGGGTTATTGGGTCAGTCGAATTGGGCGGGAAAGCGTAGGAATCGCTGCGAATCGTCGATAACATGGTGTGGCGCTCGGCTGCATGGGCGGTGGCGTTTCGTGGTCGGTGATTGGGGTGTGGATGGGCTGAGGCGGCGCGGTTCGTGGGATCGTAACAGGTCAGCCATGTGCAATGCGTGCGTATTCTCCGCCCCTTTCTTGCAACAGGGAACAATTTTCCCCTCCTTTACGAAGGGGGGATACAGGGGGGTCTGGACCAGAGCAACGTCTCGCTTCGCACAAAGAACCTCCCCCGGCCCCTCCTTCGTAAGGAGGGGAGGAAGAAGGTGATCGTTACGTTTGTACGAATACATTTCGCCTTCGCGGTGTTTTTCGTCATCCGACACTGCACACGGCTGACCTGTTACGTCGGATCGTTTTTGTTCGGGGGTCCGCGCGGACTGAAGTCCGCGGCTCGTTGGGTTGGGACCGTCCGGGCGTTGCGCTGGTTCCGGGTCGGCGGGCTTGCGTGTCGCGGGCGGCGGGCGTAGGTTTAGGCTGGACGGGATGGAACGAAGGAAACTCGCTTTCGGAGTGTTTGGATGAATCGCAGCAGACAATGGGTTTTCGCGTTGGCCACGATGGTTCTGATCGCGTCGCCGCTTCGGGCTGGCATGTTCGAGGATCTGGTCAAGACGCTCCGGTTCGCCGGGTTCACGGCCGACTCGACCTATGTCGGCACGTCCAACTCGTCGATCGCTGTCATCGCCAACAACTTCCAGGGGAACACCATCGACCTTGGCGACTTCGAGTTCTCCCTGAACGGGCCTGCGTCGTTCGTGTTCGAGACCGGCGGGCGACAGATTCGGGAACTGGAATTCACGCTGAGTTCCGGCTTGTTCAATATTAACCCGAATCAGGTTCCGACCGTTGGCCCTGCTCAGCCTATCGTTTACTCGTTCAGTTTCGACAGCGGCACGAACAGTACGCAGATCGTCGGGAACTTTCTGTTCGACATCCGCGGCAAGATCAACCAGTTCGGAAGCTACGATCTGAGCTTGCAGGCCTCCAACCGTCAGACGACGTTTCTTGACGGCCGGTTTGAGGATTTCGCGACGGGCAACGCCGATTTCGACCTCGGCCCACTCGACCTTGAAGGCAACATCGTGGCGGACTTCCTGGCCACGGTTACGGACCCGTTTTTTGAAGCGGCTGGCTTGGAAAATATCTTCGCGGAATTCAGCGGGCGCGTTTTTCGCGAGCAGCAGGCATTCGACATCGTCTCCGCATTGCAGGCCAAGGTCGACGCGGGCGGGAAGCTGAACGAGGACGAGCTGACCCGCCTGTCAGCCGTCGCTTTTTTCGCCAACCTGCTGGGCGACGACGTGCCGGATACGAGTTTCGTCAGCGCCGACGCACTCGACATCACACCGGGCACGATTCCGTCCAGCGTTCCGGAACCCACAACCGCCCTGCTGCTTTCGCTCGGCGCGACGGTCATGCTCCGGCGTCGTCGGCGGTAAGTTTTCCTTATCCATCTTGTCTCGCAGGCCACGCTCGGTTATAAGGGCACGCAGTCGAAAACAGGGGGGCGTAGCTCAGTTGGGAGAGCGTCGCGTTCGCAATGCGAAGGTCGAGAGTTCGAGTCTCTTCGCCTCCATTTTCTCAGACGGATCTGCATCGCCTGCAAGTAAACTCCCTCGAGAGTTCGGGGAATGGCCGCACAATTTCCATCGCGACGCCATTTCCTTCAGTCCGCAGGGGCTGTCTCGCTCGGTTTCGCCGGGCTGCGAAGCATGCTCGATACCGATGCGTTGGCCGCCAGCCGCGATGATGCGGAGGTCGGCTACGGGTTCGGCCGTCTGATTTCAGACCCGGCCAACATCCTCGATCTGCCCAAGGGATTCTCCTGCCGCGTTGTCTCCCGTGCCTCTGATACGATGGACGATTGCTTTGTTGTTCCCGGCAACCCCGACGGGATGGCTGCCTTCCCCGGCCCGGATGGCAGGACCATCCTGATACGCAACCACGAAAACGACCCGGCTCGTGCGGACATCGGACCGTTCGGCGCGGACGACGAGTTGTTGAAAAATCTGGACCCGAAGTGTTTTTACGACATCGGCGAGGACAAAATTCGCTGCCTCGGGGGCACGACAAATATCCTGTTCAACACCAAGACTCAGAAGGTTGAGCGGCAGGTGCTCAGCCTCGCGGGAACGATCAACAATTGCGCTGGCGGCCCCACGCCGTGGAACACGTGGATCACCTGTGAGGAAACCGAGTACCGTGCGGAGGAAGGTCTCCGACAGCATCACGGTTACGCCTTTGAAGTTCCCGCCACGATGGAGGGGCTTCCGGTCAAACCGGTGCCGCTGTCGGCGATGGGTCGATTCAGACGTGAGGCTGTCGCCGTCGATCCGAGAACGGGCATCGTTTACCAGACCGAGGATCAGCACGACGGTGTGATCTATCGGTTCATTCCGAAAGAACCCGGGAACCTGCATCGCGGGGGCAAGCTGCAAGCGCTGGCCATACGCGATCAGCAACAAGCTGACGTGCGCAACTGGTTCGACGAGCACGATCAGCCGATGGGGCCGACCATTCGCGTCGGGCAGACGCTGGCGGTGCGCTGGCTGGATGTGGACGATGTGCATGGCCTTCAGAATGATCTGCGGTATCGCATGCATCAGTTGGGTGCCGCCCGCTTCGCCCGCGCGGAAGGAATGTGGTACGGCCGGGGCGTGGTTTACTTCGCCTGCACCAACGGCGGCAGAGCGCTGGCTGGGCATATCTGGAAGTACACACCAAGCCCGGTCGAGGGCACGGGCAAGGAAGACAGCAAGCCCGGCCAACTGGAGCTTTTTCTGGAGCCGAACGATCCCGGGCTGCTCGAAAACGCGGACAATCTCACGGTGGCACCGTGGGGAGATTTGATCGTTTGCGAGGACGGCACGGGCGATCAGTATCTGGTCGGCGTGACGCCGGAAGGTTCGCTCTACAAGTTCGCCCGCAATGCCACGGATGTTTCCGAATTCGCCGGGGCTGTCTTTTCGCCCGACGGATCGACCTTGTTCGTCAATCTTCAGGAAGGCGGCCTGACGCTGGCCATCACCGGTCCCTGGCGCCAACGAATTGGATAAAAATCTCCACAACCACACATCACGCGGAGTGATCCTGCGCGTTCGCTGGTCCCATAACTACATATGAGCGATCTGTTCGAAAAGCTCAGCCATCTGTTGCCGGCGATGTTCTTCGGGGTCGGGCTTGCCCTCGTCGGAGTGTGGGCCGGTTGGACGATGGCGACGTCGGGCAAGTTTGTGGTCGTGCGACTCATCGACCGATGGGTTGAACTTTTCGTCCTGCCTCTCGTAAAGAGCGAGTCGTGGCTGACGAGATTCGCGGGGATTCTTGCCAACAACGCGACGCTCTGCGCTATTGTGGTGGCTGCGGGTGCGACGCGACCAACCGCGATCGCAGCCGTGGCGTCACTGGGCTTCACGCTGGGCGTTGGGTTTCACCTTTTGGGACGTCGGGCTGGTGACATGACGCTCCCGGAGTCGGCTGCACGCACGCCCCGGGTTTCGATCGGGTTGGCGTTGAACATGCTCGAACTGCTCGCGATCGTTGTCGCGTTGGGGTTGTGCCTCGGGCAAGGGGTGTTTTCAGGCGGCATTGAAGGGGCGATAAAGTGGCACATGTTCGGGTTGATGGTGTTGCCGCTCCTGGTATTGGCGGCTGCGGGCGAAGGGATGTGGCTTGGCGCGGTCGGGCCGACCGAAAATCCGATGCGTTCGTCGCGCGACGACGATGATCTGCCGATATGAATCGAATGTTTCAGCAGTGTGAGAATCCCAAGTTGATGTCCGATAACAAGCCGAAACTGACGCGTCGAACGGAGCAGTTCATCTCCGACGATCGCCGGGTCATTACGCGCCTTCTCGTCCCCGGGGATGCCGAGCGTATCCGGGGCATCATCGATCGGATTTTGAACCTGTCGCACGAGCAGGCGTCGGGCCAACTCGATGAGGTCATGCGCAATTTCTCGGGCCGGCATCGGAATGTGGTCGGGATATTCGATCGCAGTGCGCGGGAGATTCTGCAGATCGCGCCGGTCGACACCGTGCTTACGGAGCAGCAGCGTATGCTCGTCGGTGCGTATTTCACGATGGAATACGCGATCGAAGCGGCTGCGTTGTTCAATCCGTCGATCGTCCCGCACATGGATCAAAGTGGTATGGAAGACGGGGCGTGCCGGTTCATACTAAGCCTGCGCGCGACCGGCGAAGGGCACATTTCATCCATCGCGTTTCGCACGGGCGTGGTGGACGCACGGGGCAATATCACGTTTGAAGAGCTAAGCCCATACGTCGCGAGCGTCATGCCCGACCGGGATGCGATCAAAGACAAGTATCAGTTCTTTCTCAAGCTCATTGAAATGGGCGGCTACAACGAGCAGGCTGGTCATATCATTGACGAACTTCCCGACCGATTCACGGCCATCGATCTGCAACACGTCGTCGCGGAACTGCGTCAGGGGGTGACCGGAGATACGGATTTCGAGGACGCGGCTGAGAGCATGATCTGGCTTGCCCACTCGAATTATCAATTGAGCTATCCCACGGACTGTCCCATTTCGGAAATGGTGATTTTCCCGGTGACCGAGAATGAAAGCCGGGGCATTGAAGACGCACGTTTCGTGCGTTTCGTCGACGACGACGGGAGCGTGACCTACTACGGCACGTATACTGCCTACAACGGTTTCCATATTCTCCCGCAGATTCTCACGACCAAGGATTTTCGCCGTTTTCACATCATGACCATGAACGGCAAGTGCGTGCAGAATAAGGGCATGGCGTTGTTCCCGCGCAAGGTCGGCGGCAAGTTCATGATGATCGGGCGATTGGACAATGAAAACCTCTTCCTCATGCGTTCAAGCAACGTGCGCTTCTGGAATGATGCCACGAAGCTGAGAGGCCCGGAGCAACCCTGGGAGATTATTCAGATCGGCAATTGCGGGTCGCCCATCGAAACTGAGCACGGCTGGATTCTGCTGACGCACGGCGTGGGGCCGATGCGACGGTACTGCATCGGTGCGATGCTGCTCGACCTTGACAATCCGTCGAAGATCATCGCGTCGGCCTCCCGGCCGCTCATCGAGCCAAACGAGAAAGAGCGCGAGGGGTACGTCCCCAACGTCGTGTACACGTGCGGGGCGTTGAGGCACAACGGCCAACTGCTCATCCCCTACGCTGTTTCGGACTCCGCTACGACGTTTGCGAACATCGCGATCGACGATTTGCTGGATTTCATCACATCCTGATCCTCGGATTTCGAAGCGTCAATCCCGTCTCACAACTGCGACGCGGCGACACGGTGGGCGGTTGACGAATACGCGTTCGGTCCCTACCCTTTCCCCATTGATCGGCGGGTGTTTTGAAGCCCGACCGAGTTAGCCGCCCCCATCGTCTAGCGGCCTAGGATATCAGGTTCTCATCCTGGAGACACGGGTTCGAGTCCCGTTGGGGGTAATCATCGCAAGGGCTTACACGATGCCCCAAAGCGTCGCGCAGGCCCTTGTTAATAATCAGGGCGTAAGAGATTTATGGCTTCGCGTCCTTGCCTTCGACACCTGCCAAGCCGGCGATTTCGACTCCTACAACGACGTTGACCTTCACGACCTCGGGGATTTCAGCAGGCGATTACCGATCCGCAATCTTGAATCTCCACGAATTCGACGCCTTGCTGCGACGGCTGGAAGAGATCGCCAGTCTGTTCGACCCGGTCTACCGTCAGGCCATCACCGACGGCATCGCCGAGCGAGCAAAGCCGAGCAGGTTCACGAAGGTCATGGGACAACCTCAATTCGGTGTTTGTGAGGGAAAGTCGTACGCTTGCCAATCCCTGTTTCGCCGGCAACGTAAGCCCTCATCTGACAAGGGCGACGGAGTCTTCGGCAGGGACAGGTCAGGCTTGAGTCGAGTGCAATTTATCGACGAGGCGTTGAACACGATTGGCATCGATCGGCCCCTTCCAGTCGCCGCCTCTCTTACACGCGGAGCCAACGATCAGTACATCCGCGACGGCTCCGAATTCCGAGATGTTTCTTGCATCGACACCGGATCCGACAACGACGCGGCAGTGCAAACCTGCCAATGACGCGACATCCTCGACACGCGGCGGCTCGCCGGTCAATCCGCCTGTTACGATGACAGCGTCCGCACCACAATAAACTGCGCCCCGTGCGGCCTCTCGCAAATCAAGATCACCGGTTATCGCATGCGATCCATGTTTTTTCTTGATGTCCGTCCAGACTTCTATTCCACCCGCAAAGACGTGTGATCGGCGGCGAAGGATGTTGGCTGCATCCCCTTCGATGATTCCTTCATCAGCCACATGCGCATACGCAAAGCCTTCGGACCGAATGAAGTCCAAGTCACATGTGGCTGCAACGTCGATCGCTGCGACATCGGCACCTGCGAGAATTTGCAAACCGACGGGACCACCAAAGCGTTCTCGGACAGCGTGACAGGCGACGGCCAACCCCGCCACGCAGCCTGCGTCCACCTGCGTCTTTTGATACGGACGATCATGCGTGTTTTCGATAATCAATCCGTCTACGCCAGCGTTTTTGTAAACTTCAGCCTCTCGTAGACACCGATCGATGACCGGGGCGAACTGCCCCTTCCAACCCGGGCTGCCGCACAGCGGATCCAGATGCAAGCAGCCCACGAATTGGCAAGAATTTGATCGCTTCCAGCGTGTCGTACGTTTGCTCATTTCCAATTCCAGACCATCGGGCTCTCACTCTCCGAAGCACACAAACACACTGATCCGATCATCCAACCCCAAAGTGACCTCAAAAATCGGTAACGGTGGGATTCGAACGACTGCGTAGCAACCAAGTATATCAATAACTCACATCGAATAGTGAATCAAGGCGCTTCAGAAGCATTGCAGATCACAGAAAGAGCGACAATTTGGACGCCGACTCAGCGGCTGTCATCGCTCGCGCAATCGGTGCTCAGGTCGCGTCTACGATATTCGCTAGGCATGTTCGCACGTTCGATACCCAAAACACCCGTCGTTGAGAGACTCAAAGGGCGTTGGCGGAGGGTTTGCCGGCGGGCGAGTGGAATAACTCTGCCTCGCCCGCTGAAGCTTTCACCATCACCGCAATCCCAGCCCAGACGGCATCGGGCAATGTCTGCCAGTAGACATTTGGTTCATCCGGAAATTCCGGGGAACGCGGCTCTGATCTTGAGGAAGAAGTAGTCGTCATCGCGGAATCCGTAGGCCATCCTCTTGATCGCTTTGATCTTGTTCATGATGCCCTCCAGGAGGCTCGTGTGCAGTGGGTATTGGCAGTGGCTCAGAATACCATCGATCTTCTCGCGTAGTTGTCGAGCGAAACGCTTCAGCGGTTCGATCCGGCCGCGAATCGCCCGCGTGTACCATTCCTCAAAGAAGCGCTTCGCCCATTTCCGGTAGCGATAGTCCCACAGAGTCTTGAGAT
The DNA here is from genome assembly GCA_029260215.1 of Phycisphaerae bacterium. GTDB lineage: Bacteria > Planctomycetota > Phycisphaerae > UBA1845 > UBA1845 > OFTM258. Next base: position 51,439 of record JAJDDQ010000040.1, on the reverse strand, counting down.
CATCTTTCAGCACGTAGACCGCCGCCAAACGCGGGTTGGCTGCGAGCAGTTCTCGAAGTCGAACGCGATCTTTGCGTTTGAGATTCCCACTGTTTCGCAACAACAACCGGCGCGAGCTTTTGATGACTTTTCGCGCACCGCGATTCGTCTGCCGCTTGGCCTCGGAGGCACGCACCTTGTCAATTACCTCGCGCCCGTACTTGGCCACCATGTGGAACAGGTCATACACGATCTCAGCGTCAGAACATTGATCCTGCACCTCGGCGGCATACGCTCCATTCATGTCCATCGCAATGGCTTCGAATTGAATAGCTTTGCACAGTCGGCTAAACCCGTGAAGTAATGACAGATCATCTCGTAGGTGCGCAGCGTCGGTTTTTTGCCCGTCCACAACGCAATCAACAAACAGGCAATCATGCCCAGGTATACTTGGATTTCGATTCCGTTGGCGGCGTGGCTTATCAAGTGCCGGCGACCCAGGACGTGCTTGAAGAATCGTAACTCTTCAGCCACGTGCAATGGTTCAGGCTGGTAGCGGGGGAAGTTGACCGGTGGTCAGGTAAGTTTTGAGTGCCTCGGCGATGGTCTCGGCCGGGTTCACGCCGCGGAGGCTGGTGACGATGGGATTGAAGAAGTAGAGCAAGGATGAGGGCCGCGCACTGATCGTAGTGGAGCTTTCGATTGTGGGCCCGGTCGCGGTGACAGGCGTTGTCATGGAGCTTCTCGAGGATGGGGCTTAGCAGCTTGAAGTGCTTGAAGCCGTGGAGGTCCAGCGCTCTGATCTTCGGTTTTGGAGTCCCAGCCATCGCCGGACAGTATGCGCGCAGGCCGCCCGGCGCGCAAGTAAAGTGTGGCGCGAAAACATACAGCGGCCTCGCCACCGCCCACATGCAATCTGTGTTCCGAACAGGATTGCTCCCGACTCCTTAAAACTCGTGCTCGCCGTGAACGCTCCGATCCGCTAGCATGATTCCCCGACCACAAACGAAGGAGGATCCGGTGATTTATCTTGATTTCAACGCCACAACCCCGCTCGAAGATTCCGTCGTGGAAGCTATGTGGCCTTATTTGAAGGAGCACCACGGCAACCCCTCGAGTGGACACGCGCTGGGTCGCAAGATGCGGTCGGCTATCGATCGGGCGCGAGAACAGGTGGCCCGTTTGCTGGGCGCTTCGCCTGACGAAATCGTTTTCACCTCCGGGGGCAGCGAGTCCAACAACTTCGTTCTGAAGGGCATGTTCGAGCGCTACGCCGGTCGCCCCTGCCACATTGTGACGTCGGCTGTGGAGCACCCAGCCATCCTAGCGCCGTGCGCGTTTCTTGAATCACGCGGTTGCAAGATCACGAAAGTGCCCGTCGATGGCACGGGATGGGTTGACCCCGAGGATGTCCGCAAAGCCATCACGCCGGACACGATCCTCGTCACCATCATGCACGCCAACAACGAAGTCGGGACGATTCAGCCGCTTGCGGATATCGCACGTATCGCACATGAGGCTGGCGTACCCGTTCACACGGATGCGGCTCAGTCCATCGGCAAAATTGACGCCAAGGTCGACGACCTCGGAGTGGACTTTCTGACGCTGGCTGGGCACAAGCTTTACGCCCCGGCGGGTGTTGGGGCGTTGTACATCCGTTCCGGGCAGGAAATCGAGCCTCTGATTCACGGAGCTGGCCACGAGAAGGGGCGGCGGTCGGGAACGGAACCCGTCCCGAGCATTGTGGGTTTGGGGGTAGCGGCGGAGTTGGCAGCCGACACAAACAGTGGCAAATCGCGCGGGCTTTGCGCCAAATTCCACAACTTGCTGCGTGAGGGGTTGGGGGATCGCGTCGTCTTGAACGGTCATCCGGAGAATCGCCTGCCGAACACGCTGAACATCGGGTTTCGCGAGTTGATCGGGCAGGACATTCTGGCGAAGCTGCCCGAAATCGCCGCCAGCCCGGGGGCGGCCTGCCACGGGGGTCGGCATGATCCGTCGCAGGTTCTTTCAGCGATGAACGTGCCCCGCGATATCGCGTTGGGGGCGATTCGTTTCAGCCTGGGACGCCATACGACGGAATCCGAAATCGATACGGCGGCGGCGATGGTTGTTGCGGCTGTTCGCTCGATCGGGTGAGGCATCGTAGCGTCCGCTAAACGGCAAGCCACTACTGCACTTGCTGACCCTTTCGGAGCGGAGCGCCACTCTCCGACCCCCACCTGATCGCTATGTTTCTTTTTCGTAAAATATCATGCCGCGCGTGACGGGGGCGACGAGCGTGTTCCTAACACCGCGTGGTTTTGCGCTTCTTCCCGACCCGGCCCGCTTTCTCCAACTTCTCGATGTATTCCAATGCCAGCGGCACTTTACAGGCGGTATCGCCCATATCCACTTCGACTTTGCCGAGTTTCTTCGCGGTGGCCTTGGCCTGTTTCATGACCGGCGTCACATACATCGCCGCGGCGATGACGAAACCGTTCATCGTGTACTTCACACGATTGGCTGATGCGTCGATCTCCTTCTCAACGCGCTTCAGCAACTCTTTGATTTCAGCCAGGTCCAACTCCTCGTCCGGCGTGATGGCCACCAGGCTGGAATACGTAGACCATCCACAGGCCGCGATGGATTCCTTTTTCTTCAGCTTGATCCACTTCATCGCCATGTCGCGTCCGTGCTGACTTTCCGACGCCACCCAAGGCACGGCGTGCTCCGAAATCCACAGCCACGCAGCCGACTTGGCCCAGTCGTCCAACTCTTTCTTGCTCATCTGTTTTCCGTCAGCCACCAGCCCCGCAAGATACATCGCGTCGTAGTTTCCGGTTTCGTAGAGTTCGCACGCCAGCTCGTGGTTCCCCTTGATTTTCTTGGCGATCGCTTTCAGGTCCGCCGCTTTCATGCCGAATACATTGTCGCCGGCTCCGTGCCGCGCGTATATCTTACGCGTCTGCTCGCTACCGCATTTCTTCAATTCCTTCATGACCTGCGTGAGGCTGTTCATGCCGTACTCCCGGTTCCGATATGTGTCGTGGACATTCCGAACCGGGATTCTAGTTCATATCTCATGTTCGAGAAATACGCCGGATCACGGACGAGCGCCGCAGGGTGTGGCCCTACATGGTGACATCGGAAGAATCGTCTCTTTGCGAGGCTGCTTCCACAGGGGACGCCTTCTGACATCGTAACGTCTGCTAAACGGCAAGCCACGGTTGCGCTTGCTGACCCTTTCGGGGTTGATTGGAGTTGGCTTGCGGGTGTGGTATTCGCGCAAGAACTATCGGACCCACATTGTTTTGCTCAAAGGCTCCGTCAATCGTACAAATGGTTGGGGAAAGAGGGTAATCACATGGCAGTTATTGAAATCGAACCTGAACTCGTTCTGCGCGAAGAAATCGACCGGTTTATGGAGGCGACGCGCGAACGCAGCGAATACGATGTCGGCGCCCGGCGGCGAGCCAAACGCCGATATCACCGTTCCTGGCCTATGCTGGTTCGGGCGGGACACCGCGGCGCGATGGACGTGAGCGTGGCATTACACAATGCCAGCGAGGTCGGCGTCGCGTTTTTGTCCGGGTCGCGATTCGAGCCGGGGCAGATTCTGTTCCTTAAGCTGTTCTGGTCGGATCAGTACTGCCCGCGCGTTCCAGCCAGCGTGCAGTATGCCAAGGAAGTCGAGCATGGGCTGCTCGTGGGGTGTGCGTTTGTGCTTGATGATGTGCAGGCGTGTGCCCGGGCGGTCAATGTGCGCGACTGTCATATTTGAAGTTCATCCGAATCAATCACATTTGATGGACGCGGAGCAAACTGCGGTTGTCGTGTCTGGTGCGTCCGCGCGAACTGAAGTTCGCGGCTCGCTGCGCTTTGGTTGAAATTCACTGGTTGATATTTCGGCGATTGCCGAGATATCGGCCGGTTTTGCGGAGCCATGTCTCAAGACGTTCAAGCCCTTGTTCCACTGTGACGCGCGGCTGGTATCCAAGTTCGCGGCGGGCAGCGGAAATATCGAACCAGTGGTGGGTGTAGAGCACGTTGGCGACGAAGCGCGTCATACGCGGCTCGCCCGGTAAACGAAGAACTTTGTAGGCCATTTCCAGGACGGCCCCGGCGGTCCATCCTACTGCGCGGGGCAGGGAACGGTTGACCGGCGGCACACCGGCGGCAGCGAGGATGCCGTTGATGATGTCCCAGAGTTTGATCGGTTCGCCCTGGCTGATGAAAAACGCTCGGCCGGCTGCGTTTGGGTTGGTGCTCAATGCGTCCGCAGCCAGCGTTTGAGCATCGGCTGCGTTGTCGATGTAGGTTACGTCAACGAGATTTTGGCCGTCGCCGAGACAGCGGAGTTTACCGGCTGCCCCTTGTGCGATAAAGCGCGGCACGATGTGGTTGTCACGCGGGCCCCAGATGAGGTGCGGCCTGAGTGCGATAGTCTTCAAATCGGCGGAATTCGCGGCCAGCACAGCTTGTTCCGCTTTGGCTTTGGTGGCGGAATAGTTTGAGATGAATCGCCTCGGGTAGGGTGCGGATTCGTCCACACCCTGCATGTCGCCGCCGTGGAACAAAACGCTGGGCGAACTCGTGTAGACCAGTCGTCCGACGCCGTTTTCTTTGCATGCGTTCAGCACGTTGTGCGTGCCCTGCACATTTGTTTCGTGGTATTCGCGGTAGGCACCCCAGAAGCCCGACTTGGCGGCGACGTGGTAGACGACATCGCAATCCTCGGCGGCTTTTCGCACCACGGAGGCATCGCGGACGTCGCCTCGGATCACTTCGACGCCCATGTCTTCCAGCTCGGGATAATGGCCTCTGTGCAGGCTCCTGACGTGGTCGCCGCGTTCGAGCAATTTTTCTATGGTCGCTCGACCGAGGAAGCCGCTGCCGCCGGTTACGAGAGCGCGCTCGGGCGTGTGACGATAGTGGGAATCATCGTTCAAAACGGTTGCCTTGCGGCCCAGATCGCCAGTTTTTCCCGGAAGATTTTGGAATTGTGTCGCACGTCCACGGGGAATGCGGGGTGAAACAAGACGCGACGGATGTTGGCGGTGAGCTTGCTGGTGCGGGCGAGCGTCAGCAACTCGCGCGCGAGGTCGTCGCGGTTCGCGTTCCTGCTCGACGCTTCCAATTCGATGCAGATTACCGGCTGTTGTTCGTTGCCCGTACTGAGGCCTACGAGCGCGCTGCGTAACACAGCGGGGTGTTGGTTGAAGATCGCTTCGCAGGGCACGGTGAAAAGCGTTTCGTCGCGTGTGATGACCCGGTGTGCCTTTCGACCGCAGAACCAGAGTCGGCCGGTTTCATCGAAGTATCCGACGTCGCCCATGCGGTGCCAGACGTCGTCACCGTCGCGAATCTTGGCGGCGCGTGTGGCATCGGGGCGATGATGGTAGGCGCGCGTTGCGACATCACCCTTGACAACGATTTCGCCGATGCGGCCGGTGGGCAACGTTATCTGGTCGTTCCACTCTTCGATGGGGTCGTCGCTTATGGAGATCACGCGGACGGTAAGTTCCGGCATGGGTTTGCCTACGCAGGTGCCACCGCCGGCGGCTGTCACAGAACGGGTTTCGGCCAGGATTTCGCGGCTGCCGATCGATGCCACGGGCAGGCACTCGGTGGCGCCGTAGGGTGTGAGTATTTCCGCATCGCGTGACAGCATGCCGTGCATCCGTTCGAGGATATCCGGACTGACGGGTGCGCCGGCGGTGATGACGCGTCGCAAGGTCGGCAGCTTCGCGCCTGTTTCCACACCGTAGCGGCTGACGCGATCGAGCAAAGCGGGCGAGCCGAACATATGCGTGATTTTGAATTCGATAATCGGTTCGATGATGCGTCGCGGATCGACGGAACCCGGCTTGGTGAAATCCATATCTGGCAGAACGGCTGTCATGCCGAGGGCTGCGTCGAAAAGTGCGAAAAGCGGAAAGGTCGGCAGGTCTTTTTCCGACTCGGAGAAGCCGAAGTGGTCGCGGAGGGATCGTATCTGTGCATCGAACACGCCGTGTGTGTAGATCACGCCTTTGGCCGGCCCGGTGCTGCCGCTGGTGAACAGGATTGCGGCTACGTCTTCGGCGCGGGTCGGTTCGGTTGCGATCGGCGGTCCTTTTTTGCGGCGAATGTCGCGTAGGCGATGACCGCCCCAGAACCAGCGTCGCCCTACCGTTACCGTGGCGCGGAGTTTGCGGAAGGCCTGCGGATAGAGCTTGCGAAACACGTGCGCGATGGGTACGCCGATGAACGCGTCGGATTCGACTTCGGCCAAACTGGCGCGCATCTGCTGTTTGCCGATTCCGGGATCGATGAGTACGGGGACAGCCCCCAGCTTGAACAATGCGAAAACGATGGCGAAGAAATCCAGCCCGGGTTTCACGAATACGACACACCGATGGCCTCTCGCGACGCCGATCGAACGCAGGCCTCGCGCGCATGCGTCGATTTCTTCGATCAATTCCGCGAAGGTGACGCTCTGGTAGCGAACTTCACGACCTCGTCGCGAGACGGGCCAGACGACGGCGTGCTTTTTCGGGAAGCGTGCAGCCATTTCCGTCACGCGATCGACGATATTCACGCGCTCACGCAACTTTACCACGGGCTGAGCCGGCGCGGTGGGCGCGATCATGACGCAGCCTCGACGGTGTCAACGGCTGACACTCGATAATGATGCTGTGCAAGGAAGTCGCGAAGCAACGGCACGATTTGGTCGCCGGCGTCTTCGAGCACGTAATGACCGGCGTCCGGGAACGCGTGGATGGACGCTTGCGGCAGGCGTTTTCGCCATTCGTCCAGGAAATGACGATCGAACACAAAATCACGTTCGCCCCACGCGATAAATGTCGGAATGTCCTGCAATGTGTGCAGATTGTCGTCCACGTGTTTGACGGTTTCGTATGCCTGGTCGCCCGGTTTGAGCGGGATGTCCTGCACGAATCGCAACACCGCCCGCCGATGCGACCAGCGATCGTACGGCGCGAGATAGGCGGCTGCGACGTCGCGGGGGAGCTTTTTGACTACGGCCATGTTTATGGCTGATCGTGCGAATGCGTTAAGGCCGAGCACCAGCGGAGCGCCGATCAACGGGACGCTGCGTATCAGCGACAGTCGCAGCGGCATGCGTTTTGGCGCGGGCAGCAGGAACGCGGCGGTGTTGAAGTAAACGAGTGAGCGTATCGCGGGCAGATGGCGGAGGGCTGAGGTTGTGCCGATCATCCCGCCCCAATCGTGCATGCCCATCGAGAACGTGGTCAGCCCGAGGTGGTCGATAAGTGCGTCGAGGTCGGCGGCGCGGCGGGCGAGCGTGTGGTTGTACGCGCGATCGTCAGGCTTGTCCGACAGGCCGCAACCGATGTGGTCCATCGCGATGACGCGATAATCCTTACGCAGTTCGACGATCAATCGCCGGAAAAAGAACGACCATGTCGGATTGCCGTGGACGAAGAGGATGGGTTCGCCCGCGCCTTCGTCAACATAGTGCATGCGCTGGCCGTCGATGTTCAGCCAGCGACTTTCGAAGGGATAAAGGTGCCGATATGGGGAGAGATCGAACGTCACGCGCGCCCTCCTACCACTCGATTCCAAGGAGCAGGCAATTCAACCCGCTGCCGATTCCGAAAAACCCGACGCGTTGCCCGCGTTCTAGAAACCCGCGTTCGTCGGCCACTGCGGCGGTCAGCGGCAACGATACGGTGCCGATGTTACCGAGATACTCAAATGTGCAAAAATCCCGCTCGATCGGAATTTCGACTGCCTTCAGGACGGTCAGCCGATGCGCGGAACCAACCTGATGACAGATGACCCGATCAGGGCCGGGGGCGGGCCAGCCGAGTTCTTCCAGGAAATCGCGATGCGTCGCACAGCCGAGTCGCACACCGTGGTCCAACGTGGCGGCTGCGTCGGTCTCCATAATCTGCGGGCCGCTAGTGGGTACGCCCGAATCAGGCCCCCACCGACTGAGCGTGTGATGCTCGGGGGCGCTGCGCAACACGCCGCCGGCCACGCGATGCCCGTCGCGGGCCAGTGTTTCGTTGACGAGCAGCACGGCGGCGGCTCCCGATCCGCCGGTCATGGTAGCCATCGACGCTTTGAACGTTTCCATGTCGCACTTTTGCAGCATGCGTTCGATGGTCAGGTCGACGATCTGCCGCGCGGATTCGCATGAAACGACCAACCCCGCGTTGATTTGGCCTAGCTCGATGGCGTTGGCGACGAGGAAAATGGAATTCATCAGCCCGAGACAAGCGTTGGACACATCGTGAACGATCGCTCGGCCTCGGACGTCCAACCGGTCCGCCACTTCGCACGCGGTGGCCGGCTCGAGATTGTCTCGGCAAACGCCTGCATACAGAAGCATGCCCAGATCGTGCGGGTCGAAATCGGCGGTTTCGAGCGCCTTGCGGGCGGCCTTGAGAGCGCCGCCGGCCATCGTCTGGCCTGCGTCCCAGTAGCGTCGTTCGCGCACGCCGGTCAATGGCTCGATCTGATTCGGCGGCACTCTTAGCGCTTTGTAGACTGGCGCGAGTCGCGCTTCCAGCGAGGCGGTCGACACCACATTGGGCGCGAGCTGGTACCCGATCGATTGGATGAATACTCGCGTGTAACGCATGAATCTCAGCGGTTGGCCGGCACTAACCGGAGTGTGAAATCAATCATTTCATAAACCGTAACCCCGTCCACGCGCAGGAAACCGTCGGCCCGAATCAGCGGTTCGTCGCCGTCGACGATTTCGGTGATGAAGGCTTCGACATCCACGCGATGGTTGCCGGGGACAACTTGGCCACGGTACAGCCAACGGTGTTTCGCGCCAACGGCCATCGGCTCGAAGCGATGCGTTTCGGCGAACTTATCGCCCCAGCGATGGACCGCGACGACCTTCAGAAGTTGCAGAAACGACTCCAAACCCAGCGAGCCGGGGCATACCGGATCCTGATAAAAATGAGCTTTGAAGAACCACTCGTCGGGGTCGACCCGCTTGATACCGCGGATCAAACCTTTCCCAGCCGGTCCGCCGTCGGGAATGAACAGCTCGACTTCGTCGATCATGCGCAACACGGTCGAGGGTTGCTTTAGCCCCTTGACGCGATGCGATTCGCAAATCTCTGTGGCAGCGTCCGGCGTCGTTGGGCCATCGTGATTCACGTGAACGGGTATCGCCCGTGCGATTTCCGCACCGGAAGGAACGTGCCTGCGCTCCTGTGCATCGCGAATGCCGACCTGCTGCGCCAACGCCTCGGCTGTGAAGAATCCGAACGTGGTTTCGCCGTCGTAGACGATCAGTCCCTGACGCCATATCTGCATGTCGAACGCCTCGATAATCATGCCGCCGGCCCGGGACACTTTGGTCATGCGCACACGGGTGGTCAGCGTGCCCGCGTCGGGCTTCAATTCTTCGTGAAGAATGGCGTCACCGCCGAGATTGCGGAATGACAGATCAACGGCACTCTGCAACGCGGACCCCAGATAAGCAGCCAGCCACCCGCAGGGCTGAAGCGCGATTTCGAGAATCACACCGAACGGCATGGAAATCTGGCGATTGGCGTTGAAGTACCATGCGTCACGCGGCACGTCGTATTGAGCTTCGATCCAGCCGCCGGGCGTCAGCTTCCACGGTTCGGGCTGAACGCGGGTGATGCGGTCGAGAAATTTGTAAGGCGGCCCCGGCAGGCGCGCGATGCGTCGCCCGGAATCGAAAATCTTGTACGGTTGGCCAAACGCGTCCGACGGCCTGCCGACGGCGAACGCGAAAATCCGGTCGTTGTCGTAAACAGCGGGTGCGGGGTCGTCTGCGAGCGGTGCGTCGCCGATCAACGCCACTTCCGATTTCGGCTCGTGTTGATTGCGGTGATCCCACACGCGAGCGAACGTCTCGCGGAACACGCCGGTCATTTGCAGCGGCATGTCCTTGAATTGCACGATCGGCTCATCGTCGCCGTCGGCGTACATCAGCGCGTCCGCAAGCACGTACGGCTGCGGATTGAAACCGATCTCCTTGATCTCGACGTCGTATGTAACCAGCCGCGTTTCGGGCGTTACCGGGCCCCTGCATTTCAGACGCGCGGGCACACCAGCCACCGGCTCGTAGCACACGCTTTCGTGCTCGCACACCCAGCCCATGCGCATCAGCAGGATGCGCAGCGTATGCGCGCAGCATTCGTACATCAGCGTGCCGGGCATGACCATGTCGTCCGGAAAGTGGCAGGTCAGGAACCAGTCGTCGCTGTGAATGTCCGCCTCCGCACGGATGCAGCCGAGACCGAAACGACCGCCGACTGGTTCAAGCTGCACAACGCGATGCACCAGACGCATGCGCCCGCCGGGAAGACGTACCGGGTTTTCGATCGGAAGATTTTCAAACAACGATCCAAAGCAAGCAGCCAACTCCCCCCGTCGCAAAGCATCGATCGCCCGCTCGTCGTACGCTTCGACAGATACGGGCACGAATTCGGGCAGGTCGGCGGGACGCTTGCCGGCGGTGGGAGCGCGATCCTCAGCCGTCCGCACGATACCGCCCGATTCCGCGATTTCCTGCTCCGTGAAAAAGCCCGCGCAACCATCACGCATCGAGATCATCGGCTGACCGTCGATCGTGCCCTCGAAGCGGAAAAAGAAAAGGTACGTCTCGCCTTGCTTTACGAATCGATCGATGTGGATTTCGTATCGAATCGTCTCCCCCGGCTGCGGCAGACCACGGTGAAAAACCACAATCGCATCGAGCAATCGATAGGAGCGCGTACCCTTAACAGCCAGGTCGATGCCGAGATAGGAACACAGAAAAAGGTCCGCCTGCCCTGCTTCGACGGTGACGCAGACCGGCGCCCGATGGCCGTCGAGATACCACGCGCCTTCAAGCACATCGTGCTCGGTCACCACGCACCCGCCCTTTAGGGATCGCTCCTCGGCGTCGATTTCGAGGATGCGGTCCACGAGCATCAACGGCTCGTCCGGCAAACGAACACGCACGGGGTACCCGTCAACCTCTGCGAACTCCGGGCCCAATACGCGCGCGACCGATCCGACGGCGAACTCCATGCACATCGCCCGGTCGAACAGCGGACGCGCCTTGTCGATCGTCGGCCCGCTGTCAGCTTCACGGGGCGGCGTGTCACCGCGCCCGTCGAGTCGCAATGCATGCGCGTCGTGCGATTCCAGAAGACGCGCCTGCAACGCAATGGCTTCACCCATGTCCGCCAGCGACTGTTGCGAAACACGCAGGAACGTGTCGTGCGCCCGAGCCGTCGCGATGCCGCTTTCCGCAATCGCGTTCATAAGCATCGCATCGGGCGCCGCCACCGATGCCACGCTCGAATCAGCGGATTGCGCGATCCCTGCCGGAATCGTCATTGGCTTGGGGCGGTCGTCGGCAGAACGCTTCAAGGGACGCTTCGGCTTGGGATTCAGACCGCCCACGGGCACGACGATACAGTGACCGGCGGAAGTATCCCGCGAGGTCTTGCGAGGCGAAAAGTTCGTATCGTCGCCATCGAACAGGCGTCCGAAGTCGTCGATAACACCTTCAACAAACAGCCTCGCGAGAAGCGATAGAACGGTTGTGATGTCATCTTCACCCGGCATGCACGCCGCCCGCGCCAAATGCGGTTTGCCCGCCAGAATCTTGCCGATCATCCGGGTGCAGGACGCGCCAGGCCCCGGCTCGACGAATACACGCACGCCGTCCCGCCAAGCCTGTTCGACGACCTTGGTGAAGTCGAACCCGTGCAACGCCTGATTGAGAATCGACTCAGCGGCTGAATCGCAATCGATCGGGATGCGCTTGCTAGCGGCTGAACTGTAGTAAGCGATGTCGGCGGCGGGCGTCGTATTCAACAGATGCAGGTCGCGATAGCAATCCGCCACTTCATGCACGATTTCGCAATGAACGCTCGACGCGCCGTCCAGCGGGAAGGCCTCACACGAAAGCGCCCGAACGACCTCGTCCACCACACGCCCCTGCCCGCCGACCACGCATTCATCCGGCGCGTTGACGATGAGCAGGTACACGCGCTCGCGCCCAGCCAACACACGCCGAACCTCTCCGGCAGGCCGATTCACCACCACGACACGCCAATCGACAGGCTCATCGTTTGCGAAACGCCAACAACGCGCAACCGCATCGTACGAGCCGGCAAGCTCAGTGCGAAACAAAGGCGATGCGTGCATGCGCCGGAACATATCGTCCCGATCGCGCCAGGCCCGAGTCGCGAACATCGCAGCCGTCTCGCCCAAACTGTAGCCGATGACACTGGACGGATTCACGCCGAGATGCACCAGCAAATCATTCATGGCCACCGAACACGCCACCTGCCCCATAATCATCGCCACCGGGTCGCGACGGATAAGCGCGTCCGCATCCGCCCGCCAATCGGCAGGCCAGGAGAATCGACGCGGTTGGTACAGGTCCGGGCGCATCTGGCTGCGAAGGTGCTCGGTCTCCCCGTCGAGTTGTTCGAGCACTTCAGGCCAACGTTCGAACAACGATCGGCCCATACCGATGAAATGACTTCCCGATCCAGGGAAAACGAACGCAACACGCTCGCCCGCGAACTCGGGCTCCTTCGAATAATAAACCGACGTGCCGGTCAGTGCGGATTTTTGACTGTTTCTTACGGTCGCGACGGCCTCTTCGATCACCTTGCGAAGATCATCGCGATGCTCCGATCGCAAAACCAAACGCAGGCAAGCCGGCGATGCATCGGCCCGTCGCTCGGAATCCCAGCGACGAGCGAGCGAGCCAACATCATCCGCTTTATCGATGCGTTGGCGAAGTCGTTCCAGTTCACTCAAAAGCTCATTCGCGTCACGTCCGGTCAGCGCAAAAAGCGTCTGCGCAGATTGGCCTCGCTCGACGGGCGAAACACGGCGACAGGGTGACGAAGAGTCGGCGCGCGTCGAGGCTTCCACCGCGTCGCGCAGTACGACAAAGGCAGCACCGCCGTCCAACGTCCTGCAATGTACGCCCGCCCGACGCGGTCCTTCTGATCGATCTTGAATCCAGTGCTGTGCCGATTCCGGCGCGAAAAAACGCCCGCGACCCCATGCCTGCGGTTCCGCTGCATCGACGAATCCCCGCAACGGGGGAAGCACGCGATTGGCCAAGCTGACCGACGCCTTTACCACCGATGCCAGTCCGGCAGCCGCACCGGCGTTACCACAATGCCCAGCCAGCGCGCCGATTGCACAGACTGGATGCGCTTCCGCGCGACACTCGAAAACGTCGGCCAACGCGCCAATTTCCGCGGCGTCTTCCAACGGTTCACCGCAACCGCTCGTTTCGAGATACGTGATCGCTCGTGCGTCCACGCCCGCGTCGCCAAGACCGCGACCCATCGCCCGCCGCGATGATTCAGTGTCCAGCCGATCGGCGGACGATCCGCTCGCGAAGCCGATTCCCTCCACCACTGCGTATGAAGATCGATGCGCCGCGCACGCGTCCGACACGCGCTGCAGAATTACGGCGGCTACTCCCTCCGCAACAGCTGATCCCGAAGCCTTCGCGTCGAACGGTCTAACCTCGCCCGAGACGCTCATCGCACGAATTCCGCACAGCGACAATTCGTTGCGCACATCGCCCGGCAGGTCCACCGCACCCACAACAGCCACGTCCAGCTCGCCGCGCTGCAGCGCACGCATGCCGATCTCAAGCGCACGCAGACCCGATCCCTCCTCGGAAGATATCGCATACCCAGGCCCGCCAAATCCGTACTCCCGCGCGATACGGCTCGCGATGATGTTGCCCAGCGACCCCACCACACGCGCCGGCGTCAACGGAGGCCCGGAGGCTTCGCGCAGTTGCGCAACCCATTCGTTCAGTTCCTGTTCGTTCAGCCAAAGCCCACGCTCTGCATTCCACCGGCGAGCCTCGTTCAGCAGGTTCCAGCGATGATGAAAGTTGGTCGTGTTCAGGTCCAGGCTCATGCCGATGAATACACCCGTCCGCTCAGCCGCTGCACGCGGGTCGATCCCGGCGTCCTCGATCGCCCGGGCCACGGATTGAAGCATCAGCAATTGCTGCGGCAGAACTTCCGCGATCTCATTCGGCGGCAGGCGAAACTTGCCCGCCGGTACGGAGACCGACTCAATGTACGCGCCGCCACGTCGATCATCCTCGACAACGTCCTCGCAACCCAACCATCTGTCAGCCGGACGATCCTCGCCCCACGCCTCACCAGAAAAAACAAGTTCCTCGAAACGACTTAACGTGACGCTTTGCCCAATAGCGATGTCCATACCCACAATGGCAACATCGGGACGCTCGCGATTCACAGGCACACGCGGAACGCTTCGTTTCGCCGGCTGATGCAGGTCCGCATCGAATTCCTCGATGAGAAGATGCGCGTTAATACCACCGAATCCGAATCCGCTCACCGCCGCACGCCTCGGCTGCCCCGCTTCGCGCCGTGACCAATCTTCAGCCTCAGTTTGAACGCGAAAAGGCCCGTCGAAAAGCGGTGACCCCTCGGTCGGCGTCTGAAAGTTGATGGACGGCGGCAGTACCTTCTCGCGCATCGCCAGCAGCGTCTTGGCCAACCCCGCTGCCCCCGCCGCCGTCAGAAGATGCCCGACGTTCGACTTCACCGATCCGATCGGGCAAACACGGCGCGTCCAGCCCGTAGCACCCCACAACGCACGCAGACTGTTCAACTCCGCCGCGTCGCCCAGTGGAGTGCCGGTTCCGTGGCACTCAATCAGGTCAACATCCGTCGGCTTCCACCCGGCGCGCTCGTAAGCAGAACGCATCGCCCGAAGCTGACCGCTCGCATCAGCCGCCAGCAAACTCCCGGCTGCATCGTTCGACAAGCCGATCCCGCGAATCAAGCCGCGAATGTCGTCGCAGTCGCGTAGCGCGTCGTCCAACCGTTTCAAGACAAAAATGCCCGCCCCTTCGCCGACCACCAAACCATCGGCATCGCGATCAAAAGGCCGACAGACACCGCTCGGCGACAGCGCACGCAATTGCGAAAAGCCCATCTGCGTGAACAAAGAATCAGGCCTCGAAACACCGCCCGCCAGCATCGCGTCCGCCCTACCCTCGTGAAGCTCGTCGCAAGCCAGCTTGATCGCGTAAAAGCTCGACGCACAGGCGGCATCCAGCGTGAACGATCCGCCGCCCAAACCCAAAGCACGCGCCAGCAGCGAAGCGGGAAGCGAAGTGACCCGCGCATTGGCAGGACACGATAAAGACTTCAGCCGCTGCCCATCGCCCACCGACGGTCCAAAGAGCTTCCGCTCAAAAGCCCGCCCATACACCTCGCGCGTAACGGCTGAGGATCCATCGGTGGGCAGCGCAATCGACGCAAGGACAACACCAACGCGATCAAGATCGAGATTTTTCGTGACCGCGTCGCGAAACGCCTGCCGCCCCACGTGAAGAACAATGCGATACAGCGGGTCAAGCCCGTCCAACGCCCCGGCTGCAAGTTGGAGATACTGCGCATCGAACGAAAAATCGTCCACGAGGCACGCTTTGGCGGAATAAACTTTGTCGTGCGCAGGCCCGGGTTCGTAGGCGTCGGGCAGTTCCAACGCCCACCGCCCAACCGGTACGGGGCGCGAAGCATCATGACCGTGCAGAATGTTTCGCAGGAAGGTTGCGGGATCGGGCGCGTCGGGAAAAAGCCCGCCCAAGCCGACGATGGCGATCGGCGGTGTGTGCTCCATTCATCTACGCCCGTTCAGCAAGACGCCCCAGCCAAGCTCCGTTCACAGAACGCATCCGCCAGCGACGGATCAACCGTCCAGACACATCGGCTGATCTGCGCGATCGGTACGCCTGCGGCGTCCAGAATCGAAGCATCCGCGGTCAATGCGTGACGCGACGCATCCACAACGCGCAAAGCAACGGAGACACCCTCCGCCGGAAACACACTTCTGAAGAAACGAATACGCCCGATACGGCTCGGCAAAGCACCGGCTCCGAGATGTTGATGCGCCCAAACAATGCCCAACTGCAAAGCGGCGTCCACGACCAAGGGATCGCCAAGCCATTCACTGCGCAGCGGATCGGTCATCCAGGCCGACGGCGACGGAGCGGAACGCACCTGGGCAGCAATCCCTTCCCGCGACATGCAGGTAATGCGCTCAATGGTATGAAAATGCGGCCCGTGGAAAAGAATCGCATCGTACGGGTCGGACGGAATCGGCGCGCCATTGCCCTCGATCCGTTCCGCACGGCTGTTGTCAGCAGGCCGACACACACTTGAGAGCAACGCAGTCGCCCGAGCATGCACTGTACGCCGCGTGGGCGCGTCAACGCTGGCCAGCTCCACGTCAACGTCAACGCTGGCCAGCTCCACGTCAACCTCGAACAGGTCACCCGTCTTACGCACCCTGCCGGCAGCGAAACTCAAATCCACACCGGCCTGATCCACCACCACGCCGCCAAAGAGTCGAAAATCATCCAGCCCCGCGAGAATCAAACCGGGATGATCGTGCAGCGCAGCATGCCCCAACCACTCAACCATAACCGCGATCGGCAACACAGGCCTGGACGCAAACACGTGAGAGCGAAGAAATTCGTGACGATCAAGGTCCAGACGTCGCTCGTACGCGACCGGCAAAGCGGGCACGCTCCGTGTCTGAACATCGTCTTCAAGACCACCATCCATCAGACCATCGAAACCAGCCCCCAAAACAACCTCAACATCTCCCGACGCACGTTGAGCGAGTTCCGCACCAAAAGCGCGCGACCCCGCATCCAGCGGGATAAGCCCAACCCCTTCACGCTCAAATTCCGCACGAAGCGTCGCGTCCACCATGCCGCCATCCCAAGGCCCCCAGTTCAGTGCCACAACGCGGCACTTCGGACGATCCGCAGCCAGACGACGGGCCAGCTTGTTCACGCACTCGTTGGCCATCGCGTAGTCGATTTGACCCCGTCGCCCAAAACGCCCGCTAACGGACGAAAACAACCCGATCGCCCGCAGATCGTCATCTTTCGTAGCGTCGAGCAGGTTCAACAACCCGACGATTTTTGTGTCGAACACGTTATCAAATTGCTCGGGCGTCTTGTCCAAAATAGCCCGATCATGAAGCACGCCCGCACCGTGTACCAGCATCCGCGGCGATCCGAACGACGCGCGAATGTCAGCCACCTCCGCCCGCACCGCCCGCGCATCGCGAATGTCCAGCGACCGGTACACAACCGACGCACCAGCCCGCTCCATGCGACCGATCTGCCGTCGAATCTCCCGACCAGCCATAATGCGATTGTAAGACGTACGCACATCCGTCGGCGTAGCCTGCCCTCGGAATTCGTGTTCGAGGACAGCCCGCTTGATCTCCGCCTCACCGGTCAAACCACTCAACCATTGCGGCTCACCCTCAGGCTCAGGCGAACGACCAAACAGCACGAGCACCGGCTTGAATGACGCGAGCGACATCACAGCCTCAGCCGTCACACCGCGCGCCCCGCCGGAAACCAGAACAACATCGCCTTGTGACAGATCAATGTCACCGGAAGGAGCGTCACCCGCCGCAAGCTCCAGACTGCACCGCCCGTCGGCTGACAAACCAATCTCTGTCGGCCCCGTGGTTCCAAGTGTACGAACAATCGCATCAGCCGCTTCCGACGCATTCTTCCATTGCGGATCAACATCGAACGCCCGCACCCGAACCTCAGACCACTCGCACCCAACCGTCTTGGCCAACCCAGCCAATCCGCCCTGCAGCGGCTCGAACGCTCCACCGCGAAGCCCGAACGCACCGTCCATGCGCGTGACCGTCGCAAGAAACGCCCCGCCCTCACCGGCAGCCTCGCACAAATCCGCCCCACAAGACTTCGCAACCGCGAACGCCTCCTTGAGCATTTTCGTCAAAGCCTCGGCTGAACCAGCCTTGGCCGAAGCGGCCTCGGTTGATGCACCCGATGCAACGAGTATCAACCCGCCGATTTCCGTCTTGGATTTCTTCCGCGTAGATTTCCAGGACGCACGCCGCGCCGACACACCGTCAGCCGAAAGACGATCCCGCAACGCAGTCGCCAGCGCATCGTCACCCACGATCAAAACCTCACGACCGCTCGCCAAAGGCAACACGCCCGCTTCAGGCTGATCGGACAACGGCTTCACACGAAGCACCCGGCGGTCCAACGATGTCGCCACCGGAACAGGCGACACCGCAACTTCCCGGTCCTGCGCCGGCTGAGGCTGCGTCGCCGGTGCGGCCTGAACGTGACCATTTCCACCAACCGCACCGCCCGGCGATTCCTGCTCGTCAAGGTAATCAATAATGTTCCGCAGCGTACGCATACTGCCCATGTACGACGAGTCGACTTCCTTCAAACCCGGCATGCGCGTCTGCACTTCCGCGAGAATCTCAACACGCTTGATCGAATCGATGCCGAGGTCAGCCTCCATATCCATGTCACAATCGAGCATCTCAATCGGATAACCGGTCAGATGCGCAACCACTTCGAGCAATGTCTGCGCCAGCTCAGCCGATCCCGACTCCGCCTGATCCACCGTTGCAGGTGTAGGCGAAGCCGAAGCCTCCGTCTGCGAAGTTCCGTTGCCGCCAACATGCGCGGGCACGTGACCATTGCCATTGGCAGCATGCTCGGCAATCTGTCGCAGTGTCGTAAGTCGATACGACTGATCCGGTGCAATCGCAGCCGCCTGCGGATAATACTCACCCAACCGAGCCAACAGCGCGTTTCGACGAACGCTGTCAATTCCGAGGTCCGACTCCAAATCCATATCAAGATGCACCGAGTCGATCGGATAACCCGTCGTCTCCGACACAGCCTTCAGCAACGCAGATTCAACCCGCCCCAGATGACCATTCCCTTCAGACGCGACCGGCGGCACCGCCGCAGCCACAGCCCCAACCAACGCCTCGCGTGCCCCAACCACTCCGCTCGGATCGGACACCGACGTCTCCGGCGAACGAGCCGCCACCGCAGGATAAGCGGGCGGCGAAACCGGATGACCCATCGTGTGATGCACGATGCGATGCTGCTCTTGCAGAACCATCTGAAACGTCTTCTGCGCCAGCTCCTGCCCTTCGAGGAATCGCTTGTGCGCGTCGGCTGTCTGCTCCTGCAATTTCTGCATCGCACGAAGCCCTTCCTGCACAACTTGCAGCACCTCGCCGCCAACCGACGATTGCAAAGGTGCCGCCGCAGACGCCGGACGTACATGTTGTGCCACAGGATGGAGAGGCTCCGAAATCGACGCCCCAGGTGCCGCCGAGCCGTTGGTAGGTACACTGCGTTTCACTGTGTTCGTTTCCTGAGTCAGCCGATCAGACCCACAGGCCTGCACACGACTGACGCGATTCTTCGGATTACGGTAGTTGGCCCCCACAAGCGGAACGACCATCCGCGGCTGACGGGGTTCGGGAACGTCCGGTTCCCATTCATCGAGTTTCACATGACAGCCCGCAACAGCCAAGCCGCCCAAGACACGGGCCAACTGCGTCAGCCCGGAACCACTCTGCCCCACGTCAACTGACACGACCCTGGCACCTATATCGGGAAGGATCGCCCGCACCAGCTTCGTCAGCACATTCTTCGGGCCGACCTCCACGAAATGCGTCACGCCCTCCCCGTGCAAACGACGAACCAACCCGACAAAGTCCACGGGCTGCACAAACTGATTCGCCAGCGAATCGCGCACCGCGTCCGCATCGTCGGGAAAAACCTCACTCGTGGCATTGGCGTACACAGGCCTGGCGCCGGCATCAATGGATACCGTCGCCAGCGCGTCCCGGAACCGATCCCGAGCACTCGACATCAACGGGCTGTGAAACGCGCCGGATACATTCAACCGCGTCGAAGGCCAACCCTTCTGCGCGCAACATTTCAAAGCAGCATCAATCGATTCCGGCGCCCCCGACAATACGCCCTGCTTCGGCGTGTTGCGATGCGCCAGCACAACGTCAAGCCCCGCGTCATCCACCATCTCCTGCAAAGCATCCACAGGGGCGGACACAGCCGCCATCGCCCCACGCGCAACCGTCGAATCCGCCATCAATGCCCCGCGCACGCGAGACAGTGCGAGCAAAGCAGCGTCGTCGATACGACCAGCCGACCGCAACGCGACCAGCTCCCCATAACTGTGACCCGCCGAAATGTCAGGCCTGACTCCGAACCGTTCGAGCACACGCATCGCCGCCAACGCCACCGTTCCGATGGCCGGCTGAGCAACGTCGGTCCGCGTAAGGTCCGCCTCCTGCCGAGCACGCTCCGCCCGGTCGAATGTCGCATGCGGGAAAATGCGCGCACTCAGCGAATCGCCATATTCCACACCGGCGTCTGACTCTTCAATCGCCCGATGCGCCTCCGGGAAAACGCAAAACAAATCCCGACCCATTCCCACATATTGGCTAGCCTGACCGGGAAACAGGAACGCAACTTTGGGCGACTTCACGCCGCAACCGTAGAACACATTCCCATCGCTGGATTCCGCATCGACATTGCTCGAACGCACCAGTTCCAGCGCACCCTTGAGCACAACCGCAACGTCATCGCCCTTCTCAACCACAACCACGAGACGATAGGCAAGATCAGCCGAAAAGCCCCGACGCGACACGCACGCACGATGAGCAATCTGATCCTCACGCGCGTCGCCCGCAACAAACGCAATCCACTCCGCCACCTGTTCCAGCAAAACCTCGCGCGCGTCAGCCGAAAACGCGATCGGCATCACCGAACCGTCCCACGCAGGCTGAGCACATTCGATCGGAGCTTCCTCGACCACCGCGTGAAAATTGCTCCCGCCGAATCCGAACGAACTGACGGCTGCACGTCGAGGATGCTCGGAATGTTTCGTCCAGGGTGTCGCGTTCGTATTGAGATAAAACGGACTCGCATCCAAGCCCATGCTCTCGTTCGGACGAGACACTTTCAAGGTCGGGGGCAGCACCTTGTGATGCACCGCCAACGCAGCCTTAATCAAACCCGCCACACCAGCCGCCGCTTTGGTATGCCCGATCTGCGACTTGACCGATCCCAGCGCGCACCACTTGCCTTCGGATTGCGATTCGCGATAGACCGTTTTAAGGGCCTCGAATTCAACAGCGTCGCCGACTTTGGTCCCAGTCCCGTGGGCCTCGACCAACTCGACCGTGGATGGATCAATACCACTCACTTTGTAAGCGTCGCGCAAAGCGTCAGCCTGCCCCCCCGCACGCGGCGCGTAAATGCTCTGCGAGCGACCGTCGCTGGCTGTCCCCACGCCGCGAATCGTCGCGTAAACACGGTCGCCGTCACGCTGAGCGTCGTCCAGACGCTTCAGCACCAGCATACCCACGCCCTCACCCAGCACGGTGCCGTCCGCATCGCCCGAAAACGGACGCGCATCACCCGTCGGCGAAAGCGCCTGCGTCTTGCTGAAACACATGTACATGAAAATGTCGTTGAGCGCGTCCACACCACCGGTCAGAACCATGTCGCTCCGACCGGCGGCCAATTCCATAAGTGCCAGATGTACGGCACTCAAAGAACTCGCACAAGCAGCGTCCACCACGCAGTTCGTCCCGCGCAGATCAAGCCGGTTCGCAATCCGGCCCGCCACCACATTCCCCAGCAATCCCGGAAATGAATTCTCCTGCCACGAAACATATTGGTCCGCGATGCGATCGACGATCGACTCCGCACGCTCCGCATCGATGCCAGCCTCAAGCATCGCCTTCCGCCAGAACGGATGCCCCATCCGCGCACCAAGCGAAATAACCAGCTCCTGCGTGCCCGTCACACCAAGCAAAACGCTCGCACGCGAACGGTCGAACTCCCGATCACCGCCATACCCCGCATCACACAGCGCAGCCTTAGCCACCTTCAACGCCAAAAGCTGTGCGGTGTCCGTAGCCTCCAGCACAGTCGGCGGAATACCGAATTCCGTAGGATCAAAATCGACCGAAGGCAGGAACGCCCCCCGCCCGCAATAGGTGAAATCACCCGACACCTTGTCCGGATGAACATAATCATCCATCAGCCAATGCGTCGGCGGAACCTCACGCACCGCGTCCTCGCAGCGTCGCAGCAGACGCCAGTATGCGCGAATATCACGCGCATTCGGAAACAGACACCCCATGCCGACGATGGCGATGGGTGTCTGACGGTAGCTTTCACGTTCGGTTCGAAGCTCGTTGCTCATGCCGCCTCGTCAGCCAACATTCTTTTCAACTCTTCCACCGGTCGAGGACGAACGCGATACGCATCGCGCGGCAACGACACACCGCCGACCCGCAACCAGCCCACGCGCGTCATATCCGCAGCCCCGACCAAAAGATTCACCGCGACCGTCACGACATCGCGCGCCGCGGGCTTCGCCAAAAAGCTGCCCCGCGTCCACTCGTTAAACGCACCCATCGCCGGACCGCACCAAATCTGGTAATCCGACTTCCGCGACGGCTCACCGCGATTGGCCCAATCCGAAGATCGACCAAGGTACGAACGAAACACCAGCGACATCTTGTGCTTCGCGTCGCGCTCCGCCCGCTCAATCTGTTTCGGATCGCGCTCCGCAAAAAACGCACACGTCCGCGCCCACGCCTCCGCCAGACTGCACCGAAAATAATCTCGCTCCAGAACCGCACGCTGGTTCGCGGGCAAGTCCTCCAGCGACGCGCAGGAACGGTATAGATCGTAAAGCTTGCGCCCCCGGACCGCAAACATCGTCCCCCACTTCAGAACCTGAACCTTCACCCCCATCTCAAACATATCCGCCGCAGGGGCCATCGTCATGTCAGCCTGACCCGCCTCCGCAAGCATTTCACGCACCGTTTCAGACGTCCCAGCCTCCACACAGGCCTGATTGATCGAACCCGTCAGCACATAGGCCGCCCCCAGCGCAAAAGCAGCCGCAGCGGACTGAGGCGTCGCAATCCCCCCCGCCGCACCAACACGCAACGGTTTCGCGAACCCGTGGGCCTCGGTCATCTCCTCCGCCAACGCGATCATCGTCGGAATCAACGCAATCGCAGGACGATTATCAGTGTGACCGCCCGAATCCGCCTCAGCCGTCAAATCCTCCGCCACCGGAACCCGACCAGCCAGCTCAGCCTGCTCCCGCGTCAGCACGCCGTCCGACACCAGCCGCTCGATCATCTCCAAAGGCGCAGGACTGAAAAACTTACGCGCCACCTCGACCCGCGAAACCTTCGCAATAACCCGGTTCGGCGTCACAACCCCACCGTCCGCCCCAGCACGAATCCCGCTCAGACGAAAACGAACCAGAGGCAGCGTCAAATCCAGATAGGCCGAAGCACTGACCAGCCGAACGCCCCGTCGCAGATACAAATCCACGACAGCCGACTCCATTTGCGGCTCGCTCGGCGAGTGGATCAGGTTGAAACCATAGCAACCGTCCCCGACGTTTCGCTGAATCCGGTCGATGGCAGCCTCAATGCGATCCAGTTCAAGACCAGCCGACCCGAAAAATCCGATCATCCCCGAAGCAGACATCGCCTCAACCATCGCCTCCGACGCGATACCGTTGGCCATCGCCCCAGCCACGTAAGCATATCGAAGACCGTGCGCAGCCCGAAAGTCAGCCGAGCCAAGACATTCAGGCCTCAATGCCGGCGCGTAACCCACTAGGGGTAAACACCCTGCTTCCAAGCCACCGGCACCCAGCGTAACGGCCCCACCGTCCGCCGCAGCCTGCCTTCCATCGCTCAAAACCAGTTGAACAGGTCGCGTCACGTCGCGAACAGCGCGCACGACAGCCTCATTGCCGACCATCGGCCTCTGCCCATCCGAACACCAGCCGCCCATCACCCTGCCGGTTGTTCCTGCCTCGAATTGAACGGCTGACTGCGTAATCAAAGTAGTTTTGTTTCCAACGGATTTCCCTCGCCCGCAACACCCGCGAGCATCCAAGTACAGCGACCCCCCTTTTCCTGCGGGTTCCGCACGCTCCTTCAGAGCCGCGACCGTGAGGGAGCGGTTGGCGAGCCCCGCACAATTGGGTGTAGCCGCGCACTAGGAATCTTCGAGACGGCGTGTCGCCCGGCGCGCCAACCGAGCCGCACTCCGAAGTCTATCCTATCTGGCCTTCGCCTTCGCGTCCGCGAGAATCGGCGGCAACTTGAAAACCGTGTTCTCCTCCGCCGTCGTGCAAAGCTCAACCGACTCCGCCCCCAGCGCCCGAAGCCGATCCACAACGCCTTGAACAAGCGCATCCGGGGTACTCGCCCCACCGGTAACACCCACCAAAACCGCATTCACGACCCAATCCGGTACGATTTCTCCCGCACCGTCGATCAACCGGGCCTCAATCCCGCGCGACGTCGCCACTTCCGCCAGACGCTTGGCATTGCTGGAATTCCACGAACCGACCACCAAAAGAAGATCAATCCCCCGCCCGCACATTTCCTTAACCGCATTCTGACGGTTCTGCGTCGCGTAGCAAATATCCTCGGACGGCGGTAACTCCACATTTGACAGACGCTTACGCAGCGAATCCACAATCTCGCGCGTATCGTCAACGCTCAACGTCGTCTGCATGAGTATCATGTACTTCGCCGCTGGCGCGATCTCCATTTCCGTCGCCTGCGAAACGTTTTCGACCAATGTGATGTTGTCGGGCGCGAACCCCATCGTACCCTCGACCTCCTCGTGACCCTGATGGCCTACCAGGAGAACGTGGTAACCTTCTTTCACAAAACGAATTACCTCAGAATGGACCTTCGTCACCAGCGGGCAGGTCGCGTCGATCACGGTCAAACTGCGACCAGCCGCCGCCGACTCCACCGCGGGCGACACGCCGTGAGCACTGAAAACTGTGACCGCCCCGGGAGGCACTTCATCGAGTTCTTCCACAAAAATAACGCCGCGCTCGCGGAACGATTCCACCACGTGACTGTTGTGGACGATCTCCTTGCGAACGTAAACCGGTGCGCCAAAACGCTTTAACGCAACGTCCACGATCTCAACGGCGCGATCAACGCCAGCGCAGCAACACCGCGGATTAGCCAGTAGAACCCTCATCCAAGCCAAATCTCAATCCGGGCGAATTACGGAACCCGCGTACCCTCCGCAAATACCGACAATCCGCACCCAAAAGGTCGAAAACGAACATTGTCCGGGCCGCAGGCCAAACGTCAAGCCTCAACGCAACGCATCCCCAGTTCGGGTACACGACACTTCCGGCAGAACGATTGCAGCCCATCAGAACCGCGACAGTAATGGAGCGGCCGGACAATAAGGAACGCCAAATACCACACCCCACGCTCCGCAAAGTTTTGAAACGGGGACGCAGCTAGTTTTCTGGCGCCGCGTCGGTGCCCCTGGCTTTTCTCGGGCGACCTTCCGAACGGAGTGATGCGGTCAGGCCCAGACGTGTGGCCGTTCGCTTCTGCCACGACTCGTGGCCGAACGGCTGACTCTTGGCGATACTGATCTGGAACCGCGCGCGCTCCTTCGCGGAGATGGGCTTGTTGACCACTTGTACCCAGTTTCGTGGCCGATCGATTGGCCAATCGCTCAGCAACGACCGCAAGCGATCATCGCCATTGCGACGCGCCCACAGGCTGCCCCATCGCCAATCCTCGGCCCGTTCGATCATGTTGGCGGTCAGCGCGTTTCGCTCGACATAGCGGCACACGTTCAGGAAATGCTCGTCACGCTGGACCGGGAAACTTTTGAACCGTCCTTGATACAACGGGCCGCAACCCACCGTCCCGTGTGCGACGTGCCAGCGCATGACGTGTGTGTGCGTCAGCCAACGCAGGAAGGCCGTCAATTCTCCGTCTTTCCGCGGCCAAATCACGAAGTGCCAGTGGTTGCGCATCAGGCACCACGCGAGGATCCGAGTCGGGAACCGCTCGTGCGCCTCCAGCATCACGCGCTCGAAGGCTGCATAATCCGCATCTTTGCGAAACAGCGGCAGACGCGCCACCGCCCGATTCAACACGTGATAAACCAATCCGCCCGGTGCTACTCTCGCTGTTCTTGGCATGCCCGGAGGCTATCGCCGTTGAGAGACGGAGTCAATACTAGCTGCGTCCCCGTTTCGACGTCCGAGCAACGCGAGGCATGCCGGAACCGTCGCGCCAATTCCTGCTGCGGCCTCGATTCATTCCCGCCGTGGGCCACCCGGTCCAGTGCGTGTTATCTGGCACCTCCAGAAGCGGTCGCGGTCGGCCGCCCGGCGGACGGAGCGTTCGATCGCGCCAATTCAGCAGACGGGGCTGATGCAGCGTGGGCCAGCGTGGCTTCGATGCGCTCGAATCGCTGCCTCATCGACGCCAACTCGGCGGCCTGAGCGCGTACGACTTGAACTTCACGCCGCAGCTCGTTGATCTGCTCTTGTTGCGAGCTCACGGTTCGTGCAAGCGCTGCCGCGGTCGAGGCTGATTCGGGCAGGCCGACGGCGGTGTTGATTTGCTTAACACCTTCATCGTCGGAAGCCTCCCAAGCGCGGCCGACGGTCAGGCGGCCATGCTCTAGCGCGATCGCGGATGGCGAGATGGCGACCGCTGTTCCGTCCCCAAGCTCCGAAGCGACGATGTAGTCGCCGATCGCAACCGGGCCGCGAACTTTGACCGGCACCTGACCGATGAACGCGACCACGTCACGCGCGCCCCTCGAATCGTCGCTGTCACCGCCCAGGAATCCGGGGGCCGTGCTGACGGCCATGACCCATTCCGCACCGGCCGTCCTCTTGGAGATCTTCCCGCCGAACACGCCGACAACATCACCGGCCTTAATGACTTCCTCGAGATCCTGGCGCGGCAGTGCTTCGGCGAAGTCTGACCCTGAGGTGGAATAAGTCACGCCAAAGCCACCGTTGCCTTGGATCTTCCCTGCAGGGCCACCGATACCAGGAGGACCTCTAAGGAACTGAATGAAGTTGTTCGAAGTAGTGGCATTCTCGTTGAAAGTATCAACGCCAATCTCGATGATCAGACCGTCGCCATCTCCGCCCGTGTTTGGATTGTGGATGTGGGCGACGTAACTGGACGAAACATTATCAGGTCCCGCGATTGAACGCTCGACGTCCAGCCGGTTGTTCGGAACCCTACCGATTCCGACGTTGCCATTAAGTTCCGTAGTGCCCACCACGTCGAGACTAGCGCTGGGGTTGTTCGTTCCAATGCCGACGCGGCCCGTTGACGTAATGCGCATCAACTCGCTGAGCGTGTTGGGGTCCGTCGAGTTGGTCGCTCCGTTTCCGTAGAAGACGAACGGCGCGGTTCCGCCCTGATTGCTCATGGCTGCGTCGAAACCGCCCCCGTCGCGTTTGAGGAATAGGGTGGACGTGTTGAAGCCGGAAATCACCGCCGCGCCGTCATCGCCACCGGCGACTTCGAGAGTACCTTCGGGTGTCGTAGTTCCGATCCCAACGTTTCCCGAATCATAGTCAATAACGAACTTCGGATCATTGTCCAAAGTCAACCCCTTGGAGATCGCGAACTCATCACCGTTGTCCCGCACACCCATCGAAAACGAATCGGGTTCTGTACCCTCGGCAAAACTGATGAAGGCGTCGCCGACACCGCTACCGCCGTTTCCTTCGATGTGGATCTGGCCCTGTGTCGGTTCGCCTGCTGGGGCTTGAATCTCCAACCGACCACCGGGGGCGGTGGTTCCGATGCCAACATTGCCGGAGTCGCCAACGAAGACAGCTGATGTGTCTTCACCCGGGATGTTGAGTCGCTCAGATGACCCGGCGTGATGCGTGAAGGGCACGCTGCCAATCGGCTGATCGGGAGAAAGCTGATGCATACCATTCCCCCTGCCGTCGTCGAACCAGATGCGCAACACGACATTGTCATTCTCGTTGAACACGCTCACGGGCAACGCGGTCATGTTGGCGAGCGACGTATCGCCCAGCCGAAGCTGGTAGACACCGTTGATGACCTGCAGCGTCACCGCGTCCGTCGGCGCGTCGGGCGACCCGACTACACTCCCGTCATTCACCCACAGATACGCATCGGTGTCAGCGTCGACCAGCGCGAAACGAAACGCTCCATCGCCGGAAAACCGCACGCCGTTCACGGCAATAACGCCCTGATGGGACAGGGAAGGTGGAACCTCCGCCCAAGCCATTTGTGAAACACAAAGGAGAACACACCCAACGCTGCAAACCCCTTTCGACCAACCCATCTAATCGCTCCAATTCAATTCGGCGTGTGAAATTCGCGCGGCGCGAGACGGCCAACAAATGGGCACCACACCGCATTCAGGACTGTTCCCGTCCTTGGGAATTCCAGCACCACAGTACACAATTAGTTCGCTCGATTCAAGTGAAAACGGACCCCAGCTGCGGGGGGCGGGTGCGGGTGCGGGTGCGGCCATACATGGCAGCGGCGGAGGGTTCGTCTCTTGAGACTTCAAACGCAGCGGGCGGGTACGGCCGGTGAAACCCCCCGAAAAACCCCCAGCCGAGCGACGGCCTACAAGCCGGTAGTGGCTTGCCGTTTAGCGGGCGCTGCCCCGCAAAAGGCCGCGATCACAGAACAAATCCATCAGCGAAGAAGAATCGAAGCCGACGTCTGCGTAACGACCTCACCGATGACAGCCGAGGCGTGCGCATCCGAAGCCCGAAGCTCCAATTGGAGTTCCTCCACCCGATCGGGCGCAACAGCCACCAACATTCCACCCGAAGTCTGAGCGTCCGCCAACACACCCACGAGCGTCCCGTCCACATCGCCCGTCGCCAGTCGATCGCCAAGGTGCCCAAGCGTACCCTTATGAGCACGGGTCAGAATCCCCTCCGAAGCAAAACGCATCGTCTCAGCCAACAACGGCACCGACCCAGAATCGATAACCAAAGAAACGCCGCTCGCAGTCGCCATCTCAAACGCATGGCCCAAAAGCCCAAAACCGGTCACGTCAGTGGCTGCGTGCGCACCGACCTTCATCATCGCGTCAGCCGCCGCCCGATTCAGACCGACCATAACATCGATGGCCTCCGCCAGGTCCGCCACGGGCAGCTTGCCCTGTTTGGCAGCCGATGTCAGCACGCCGCTGCCGATCGGCTTCGTAAGCACAAGCCGATCACCGACCTGCGCCCCGCCGTTGGTCGCGATGCGATCCGGGTGAACCGTGCCCGTAACCGCCAACCCGTACTTGATCTCGGCGTCGCGTACGCTGTGCCCACCGATCAGCACCGCGTCGGCCGCAGCCACACGCTCCTGACCGCCCTTGAGAATCTCGACGAGAATCTCCCCCGGCAGTTCCTTGTCCGGGAAACCGACGATGTTGAGCGCCGTGATCGGCGTCCCCCCCATCGCATAAACATCGGACAGTGCGTTGGACGCGGCGATACGCCCGAAGGTAAACGGGTCATCCACCAGCGGCGGGAAGAAATCCACAGTCTGCACGATAGCCGTCGACTCGTTCAAACGGTACACCCCGGCGTCGTCGAAGTGTTCCGCATCAACCAGCAGATTCGGATGGGACATCTTACCTAAGCTGCGCAGCACCTGCGCGGTCAGCTCCACCGGGAGCTTTCCCGCTCACCCCGCGCAGCTGGCGTAGTCCGTAAGGCGAATTTTTCGAGCAACCGTCATACCCCCCACCCTATCCGACCCACAGCCGCACGCAAACGCGCGACGCCCCCTGGGTGCGTCCCAGAACGGGTGGCAATTCGATGTGTGGGGTGGCACCCAAGCCCCCCGCCCGAGCGCGGCGGCCACCCCTGATTGCTTTTTTTACGTCCGCGCGAATCAGCGGCGACGTTCTATTGGTAGACAGCAGGCGTAAGTTCGCATGTGTGCGGCAACGCAGAACTGGTGCGGGAGCATTCAAACGGAGGCTCCTGCAAGACAAAGGAGCGACGACATGGGGAAAATCATCACGAGCCGTGCGACCTTCAGGAGTAAATCTTCAACCATGCGCAATGCGAAGCCACGACCTACCCTCGCCTTGCGACAGGAAACGTTCTTTTCCCCCCTTGCAAAGGGGGGGATACAGGGGGGTCTGGACCAGAGTAACGCTTCGGTTCACAAGAAGAACCTCCCCCAAGCCCCTCCTTTGCAAGGTGGGGAGGAGGAGTGCAACCATCGGGACAAAACCGGGAATCGGCTATCGGACGTCCACGGTCGCGGAAACCACACGGTCGCGCAGGGCGATTATTGGCACGGTCTGGCATTCGAGCCGACGATAGTTAGTGACGAACCGCGTCGAGGGTTCGGGAGCGGCGAGCGATCGCCGATAATCGTTGCGTGCATCGGCTGGCGGGCGATAATGATCTGCGTGCGGTTCGGGGATCGTGACTTGGCTCGGCTTGATGCCCGTTGATTGCATGAACAACGCCGGGGCAGCCGGGAATTGAGGATTTTGGCTTTGTCGCAATACGCGCCTGCGAAAACAATCTGGATCAGCGTTTGGTCGACGGCGGTATTGCTGATCGCGTTCGGCGCGGGGTTCCGGCTCTTGTCGGCTCACTACGCTCGGGCCGGGGTGAGTGTCCCGCTGCCGCCGGGAACGCTGGACACGCTGCCGGAGTACATTGACGGCTGGATCGGCGTGGACGAGCCGCTGGCGAGCCGCGTCGTCGAAGCCACCAAGACCGACGACCACCTCAGTCGCGTATACCGTCGCGGCGGAAGCTCGGTTGTGCTGTTTATCGGATACGGTGTAAATCTGCGCGATCTCGCGCCCCATCGCCCGGAAGTGTGTTATCGCGGGGCGGGTTGGACGCGGGACGGCACGCAGCGGATCGATGATCTGAAACTCAGCGACGGCACGCTGCTGTCCTGCCAGATTCATCATTTCCACCGAGGCGGGCTAGCCGGCGAGCGAACGACTGTGCTTCACTACTACGTCGTGGACGGGCAGATGTGCGCGGACGTGTCACTGCTTCGCTCCCGGGCCGCGAGACCGGCTGGCGAAACCTACGCGGCCCAGGTGCAGATTGTCTGCGGCGGCTCTGTTCCGCCGGAAGTGGCGGAGCGATTGGTGCGCGAGTTCGCATCCTCAGTCACACCGCTGATACTGGAACTGATCGAAACTGCCGTGGCAGACTCTGCGTCGAAAACCGCGCAGCGACCACTTGAATCGTTAGAGAGTTGAGACAGTAATCCGTGACCGATCCCACGAATAGACATTCCGGGGCGAACGCAATGCGAACGTCGTTCATTGCGGCAGTCGTGCTATTGGGCGCGGTGCTCTGGTCTTATTGGTCTGTCATGCTGGGCCTGTTCCGCGACTGGAAGACCGACGACAACTATTCTGTCGGGCAACTGGTCCCGCTCGCGATTGTCTACCTGTTGTGGCACGACCGCGCTCGACTGAAAACTTGCCCGGTCAAGCCGAGCTGGTTGGCAGGACTGGCCATTTTGATCGCCGCGCAGGCAGGTCGGGCGTTCGGTGTCGTCTGGCTGTTCGAATCGGCTGAGCGTTATGCGTTGATCCTTACCGTCGTCGGCGTTGTCGTTCTGGTCGCCGGTTTCCGGGCGGCCTGGCGGTTCAAATGGCTGCTGGTCTTCCTGTTTCTGATGATTCCGCTTCCGGGCCGGGTGCATGACATGATCTCAGGCCCGCTTCAGGACTACGCAACGTCCGGAGCTATTTTCACGCTGGAATTGATCGGCGTGGACATATCGGGCGAAGGGCACGTCATCATCATCGGCAACGACAAGCCGTTGGCCGTGGCGGAAGCTTGCAGCGGGCTGCGCATGTTGACCGCGTTCCTGGTGGTCGGGTCGACTTTGGCATACCTGATACGACGCCCTCTTTGGCAAAAAGCAGCTCTGGTTCTCTCAAGTTTTCCCGTCGCGATTCTGTGCAACGTGGGCCGGCTCGTCGTGACCGCCCTGCTGTTCCAAATCACCAACGACGAATTCGCGGAACGTTTTTTCCACGACTTCGCAGGATTTTTTATGATGCCGCTCGCGGTTGCGATGCTCGTTTTGGAATTGTGGATCATGGCCAAACTGGTCGTCGAGGATGCGCCGCCTCCGGCTGCGCACGCAACATCATGAGCGAAGCCAACCCGGTACATCACAGCGCGGTCAAGTGCGAAACCTGCGGTGCCCCCGCAATCGTACACA
This sequence comes from Phycisphaerae bacterium, assembly GCA_029260215.1. Lineage (GTDB taxonomy): Bacteria > Planctomycetota > Phycisphaerae > UBA1845 > UBA1845 > OFTM258. The sequence continues at coordinate 19,531 of JAJDDQ010000040.1, read as the reverse complement.
TTTCCGACGTGCGCGACGGCGTCGCGACGATGGAACATTATTGTGCCGCATGCGTGGAATCGATCGAGCGAACCCCGATCTCAATCAACCGTCTCCGAGGTGACGCAGCCATTCTTTTCGTGTTCGGCGGCATAACGTTTCTGATTTCTCTTTTTGCCGACAGTCTTCATTTCGGTGAGGGTGAGGGCTTTGGATGGAGACAGCGTCAGGGGCTTTTGATCAGCCTCGTCCTGTTGATTCTCGGTGCCGCCGCCCGAGCGAGGACGATTCTCGTGATCGGATTGGTCGGAGCGGGCCTGTCGGTTCTGGCGGATTGGCTCGGATTCGGCAGCGACGAAGGCTTCGGCATGCAGCAGAAGATGGGCTGCCTTGTCGGGATCACGCTCGTCGCCGCCGGAGCGTGGATTGCTCGACGGTCTGCCTGACGTACCGAAGCACGCCAACCCCTTGCTTGGACGCGGACCCCAAAATTGAGTAATAGTGGCATTGTCGCGGCCCTTCATCGGCCGGTAGCGGGCCGTTGGAACGCGAGTTTCGGAATCGCTTCCAACGACAATTTTCCGGGGACATCGTGATCTCGGGAGGATTTTCGATCATCGGTACACCGAACGAACGGAGATTGGCAGGATATGCGCGCGCTCATCACAGGGTCGAGCGGTTTGGTAGGGACCGCCGTTTCGCTGGCATTGCTCGATCGCGGCGACGAAGTCATCGGCATTGACCGTCGTCCGAACACGTGGACCGATCGCATCGAAATGCGCTCCGTCGATCTGAGGAACGCCGGCCTCGATGATTTCAAAGTCGGCGCAAAGCCGGACATCGTGCTGCACCTGGCCGCCAACGCAAAGGTCTTCGAACTCGTCGAACACCCCGAGCGGGCGATGGACAACGTGCGCGTCGTCTTCAACGTGCTGGATTACTGCCGGGCCGAGGAGATACCGATCATCTTCGCCAGCTCGCGCGAAGTCTACGGCGACATTCAGCACCACGTTACCCAAGAGTCGTATGCCGATTTCGTCGTAGCGGAAAGCCCCTACTCCGCGAGCAAGATCGCTGGCGAAGCGTTTATCTACTCGTTTTCGCGCTGCTACGCCCTGCCGCATCTGGTGTTTCGATTCAGCAATGTCTATGGCCGATACGATTGCGACATCGATCGCATGGAGCGTGTGATTCCTTTGTTCGCTCAGCGCATCGCCGCGGGCGAACCGATCGTGGTCTACGGTCGGGAAAAGGTGCTCGATTTTACGTACATCGACGATTGCGTCGCGGGCGTGGTGGCTGGCATGGACGCCCTGCTCAATGGCAAAGTGTGGAACGAGACCATCAACCTCGCCACCGGCCAAGGATTCACTTTGGTTGACGTGGTGAATCTCCTGGGGCTGGCGATCGGCAAAGAGCCTAACGTCACGTTTGAGCCAACACGCGCGGGCGAGGTGACGAAGTACGTTGCCGATCTGACCAAAGCCAAATCACTGCTGGGCTACAAGCCCACGACACCGCTGACCGGCGGACTGGCCAAGGGCGTCGCGTGGCAACGTGAAATCGGTGTGTTGCCGCCGCGATAAGGATTCGCGTAAAAATAAGTTAAATGATTCCTGGTGCGGCAGAACAGCATAGTTCCGCTCTCCGTGGAATATTGACGGACGGAGGCGCACTCTTGCCAGTTGTTCCGGCGTCACCGTTTCTTTCGTCGGGTATTCATTTGCATCCACTTCCGCTCGGATTCGAAGTCCTCGATCCGTTATTGTATTGCCAATAAGTTGGGTTCTCCTCCCAAAAAGTTACTAAGCGAGATGGCCTTGGTGCCCTGAAAAACTGATTTCACGGGATTTTGGCCGATCTCGGGCCTCGGGGAGCCCGTCCGCAGGGCCGGCCTGCGGCCCACCCTGTCAGCCGTCGCCCACTCGCTTCGCTCGGACAGGGCGAGCGACGGCCGAAAGGGTCCCGAGCCGCAGGCCCAAACGCGAATTGTGTGGTAAGTCGTTGTCGCACAAAGCGCTTCGAACCAACATCCTTCCAGTAACTTTTTGGGAGGAGAACCCTTAATCGGAGGAGTCATGCAGAATCATTTATCTTATTCTTGCGCGACTCCTTACCTCTCGATCGACAACAACCATTCGGAGCATCAGATCAAACAGATGGTCATTGGCCGCAAGAATTGGATGTTCGCCGGCAGTGAGACTGGCACCGAGAACGCGGCCATCTTGTTCAGCATCGTGGTCTCCTGCAAGCTCGCCGGCGTGTATCCGTTCGCGTATCTCCGAGACGTTCTCACCCGGATTCACGCCCATCCCGCCGATTACATCCACGAGCTCGCGCCCCGTCGATGGAAGCAGCGCTTCGGCGCGGGCACCCCCAATCACCACCACGCCCAGCCAGCCGCATAGCCGCCCCGCCCCCGCCAACAAATATCGCCGCCTGTCGTTCGTCGGGCGCTTACGCTGCTCATGCCCATGAACGAGATGCGGATGGCCGCCGTTTGGTCGTACGCAACGGACACGCGTCCGAACGTGACCACCAGACCGGGCTCGGCGCTATCTCAGTGAAGCAGCCACGTGTGAATGATGTCAGCGGCGGCCTCTGTCCCGCCAAAGGCTGTGCCCATCACGGTGCACGAAAAGATGATCCGCCAAGGCCCAGCCGTGGGTGCATCCCATTCTGGGTGGCACGGTCTGGCGCAGCCAGGCCGTGGATATCCGCAACACCCACGGCCTACCGACTGCGCCGGTAGACCGTGCCACCCTGCACTGCGAATTGCCACCCGTTTTGGGATGCACCCCCGGCCGTTCGTTTGCGTTCCGTCGAAATGTTCATGGCGACTTTGTTATGGCGATGTTGACGGGTTCGTCTTTGAGTGTGGTCGCTGTGTTGCGAATCTGAATCCGCGCGAGCTGAAGCTCGCGGCTCGTTGGGGTTGTGCGCGGTGAATCAGAACGGGGCGCCGTGGGCGGAGGTGTAGTCGCCGTGGTCGGCGGTCATGGAGAGGTTGTTGAACTTGGTCAACTGCTTGTTGAACTGGAGTTTGATGGTGTCCACGGGACCGTTGCGCTGCTTGGCGATGATGATCTCGGCGATGCCGGCGTTGTCGGGGTTGTCGGGTTTGTAGTACTCCTCGCGGTGCAGGAGGATGATGACGTCGGCGTCCTGCTCGAGGGCGCCCGACTCGCGCAAGTCGCTCATCCGGGGCTTGTGTCCTTCTCGGCCTTCTGCCTGACGATTGAGCTGGGCCATCGCGATGATGGGGATGTTCAATTCCCGTCCGACGCCTTTGAGGCCTCTACTGATGGTAGCGATTTCCTGCTGCCGGGACTCGGACTTGGGCACGTGCATGAGCTGGAGGTAATCGACGAAGACGGCTTTGATGTCGTGCTGCCTCACGAGACGTCGGATTTTCGCGCGCATCTCCATAATGGTCATGCCCGGCGTGTCGTCGACGTACAGCGGAGCGGGCGCGAGTTGCTCGCAAATCAATTGGCCCAGATGCCTGATTTCCTCTTCCGATATCTGCCGCTTACGGAAGCGGTAGGAATTAACCTCGCCGCGCGAGCAGAGGATACGCTGGGCCACCTGCTGATTGCTCATCTCCATAGAAAAGAAGGCCACGGGGATGTTGTCATCGACGGCCATGTGCGTTGCGATGGTGAGTCCGAAAGCGGTTTTGCCCATCGACGGTCGGCCTGCGACAATGATGAAATCGCCGGGCTGGAAGCCGCTGGTGAGATCGTCGAGCGCGGTGAAACCGGAGGCTACGCCCGAAGAGTAGCTTTCCTCGCCGGCTTCCACCTGTGCGTAGATGGTTTCAAGCATCTCGCGAATCTGGACGGCGTGGCCGCTGATGCGCCGCTCGGTGACGGCGAAGAACTCCTGCTCAGCCAGGTCGATGAGTTCGTTGGCGGGTAGGTTGTCTGCGAAGGCGTCCTGGCTGATCTGGCTGACGCAGCGGATGAGGTCGCGGAGCATGCCCTTGTCGCAGACGATTTTCGCGTAGTGCTCGGCGTTGGCGGCGGAGGGCACGCTTTCGGCCAGCGTGACGAGATAGGCCAAGCCACCGACCTGGTCGAGTAGCTGCTTTTGCCTTAGGTGGTCGGAGACGGTGACCAGGTCGATTTCGCGGTTGGCGTCGTAGATGTCGATCAAGGCGTCGAAGAGCAGTTCGTGATCGGGTCGGTAGAACCAGTGTTTGTCTTCGCGACCGATGATGGGCAGGATGTTGGAGATGGCATCGCGGTCCAGCATCATGGAGCCGAGCAGCGACATTTCGGCATCGATATTGTGCGGTGGGAGAACCCCCTGAGCGTGGTCCGCGGCGGACGCAGCCATGTTGGGATCGGCTATCACAACCTGCCTCCTTGCCGTGCGGATGGGCGGATCAACCTTGCAAACTCAGACGAAGTCGTCAAGCACACGCAGCGCCGCTGCGGTGTCTTTTTTCGGTGTGGCACCGGTTTCTAACCGGTGCGGGCACGGATTAAAAACCCGTGCCACACTTTGGGAACAGCCTCTAGTGCATTGTCACGACTCAATTAACAGGTTGGGTGCCCCACGGCTTTAGCCGTGGGGCAGTCGAATCCAAGAAATTCCCTGCTTCCCCACCTCTGAAGAGATGGGGCACCCAACCAATCGTTCGACCGCTGACGGAGCACTAGTCGCTTTCTTCGTCCTGGGTCTGCTCGCGATTTTCGCCGCCCTCGTCTTCGTCGATCGATGCCTGCGAACGAACGACCCAAACGGTGACCTCTGCCGAGATTTCGTCGGCGAGTTTGACGGTGGCCATCACCTTGTCCAGCCGGCGAATCGGGACGTCCAGGTGGACGTGTGCGGCGTCGACTTCGTGACCTTCGTCGCGTAATGCGGAGGCAATTTCGCGCGGACCGACGGAGCCGTACAGAGCGCCGTCTTCGTTGGCGGCTGCTGCGATGGTGATCTCGACTTCACGCAGTCGATCGACGGCGGCCATCATGGCTTCGCGGGCGACGCGGCGACGTTCCTCTGCCTGTTTGCGGTCTTCAGCCAGGGCACGCATGTTGGCGTCGGTGGCGGCGGTCCCCAGCCCCTTGGGGAGGAGGTAGTTCCGCCCGTAACCGGCTGATACGTTGACAACATCGCCCACGATACCGAGGTGCGGGATGTCTTTGGTTAGCAATAACTTCATGCTGCTTATTCCTTGATCGGCGGCTTGGATAACTTGCCTGCGACAGCCGCTCTGTCCAATGTTTGCTGGTTTACTCGGTCATCACGATGCTAAAAGGGCACGTCGTCCGGTGCGCGCGACGCCGGCGGAGCCGACGCTTGCACTGGGGCCTGCAACGGTGCCCGTTCCGATTCCGGTGCTCGGCCGCTGTCGCGGTATCCGCCGGAAGCGCCTTGCGCTCCGCCTCCGCCCCCGCCCCCGCCGCTGTTGAGGAACTGGAAGTTCTCCACGGTGACGGTGTGCCTGCTGCGTTTTTGTCCTTCGGGCGAAGTCCAGGTATCGAGGTCAAGTCGCCCCTCGATCATGAGCGGATTTCCCTTGCGACAATACTGATTGATCAGCTCGCCGCCTTTCGCCCAGGCGGTGCAATCGATGAACATGGTCTCTTCGCGTTGAGCGTTTTCCTGTTTGGAAAACCATTTGCGATTGACCGCGATTCCGAACTTGCACACCGGCGTATTGCTTGGCGTGTAGGAAAGCTCGGGATCTCGCGTCAGGTTACCGATGAGAATCAAGCGATTGAAATTGGCCATTGCGACTGCTCCGAAGTTGCGCCCGCGACCGGGCCGACCTTATTCCTTATCCGTCGATTCACTGTCGTCGGCAGCGGCTTCAGCCGCTGGGGCTGCGTCTTCTGCCACCGGTGCCGGTGCCGCTTCTTCTACGGCCGGTTCCGCTGCCGCTGGCTCCGCTGCCACGGCTGTTGCGGTGGCTGCTCCTTCAGGCGCAGCGGCGGATTCGCTCTTTTTCTCGACAGGCTTTGCGGGGCGATCGCCGCGCCTGTAGTCGTCCGAACCGCCTTCGCGTTCCGCACGTTCCTCGAACATCAGTTCCATGCGCTTGGGCGTGACTTCTTCCGCACGCAGCACAAGCACGCGAAGGATGCTTTCGGACAGCACGCAGTCACGCTCCAGGCCAACGATCTTGTCAGTCGCCGCCCGGAAGAAGCAGAGCACGTAGCAGCCTCGCTTGCGTTTATTGATTTCGTAGGCGAGTTTGCGTTCCTCCCACTTGCGGCAGAGGATCACTTCGCCTCCGGCACGATTCATGATGCGATCCACTTCCTTTTCGACGGCGGCGAAATCAGTCGCAAACGTCGAATCAAAAATGAACATGGCTTCGTATTGTCTCAAATGTCAAACCTCCAACAATGCCTTCCGGACTCTTATTTGTTTCTTCTATTCCTGTTCGTCGTCAACCCGCCGGTTGAAACGGTTCATAACGGTCATCGGGCCATGCTCGAGCCAGCACTCGGCTGCATCGGCTGCGGTCGCGACGGCGTCCTTCGCGTCGATCAGTTCCTGACCCGCGAAACGGGTGAGCACGAAGTTCACCGGGTTGCCCAGCGGCTTGCCGATGCCCACGCGCAGCCGCGCAAAATCATTAAAGCCCACGCGTTCAATCACGCTGCGTAACCCGTTGTGGCTTCCCGCGGAACCCCGCGGGCGAATGCGCACCATCCCGACCGGCAGCGCCCAGTCGTCGTAGGCAACCAGAAAATCGTCCTTTTCCAGACGATAGAATCTTCCGGCTGCCAGCACCGCGTCGCCGCTGCGGTTCATGAACGTCATCGGCTTGAGCAATACAACGCGCTCGTTGCGAATCTCCCCGTCGCCGAAGCGCGCGTGGAACTTCTCCCGCGTCATGTCGATCTGCCAGCGCTCCGCCAGCGCATCGATCACCGAGAAGCCGACGTTGTGGCGCGTTCCGTCGTACTGCGCCCCCGGGTTGCCCATGCCTACGATTAGTTTCACGACTGCGGCTCACGAGCGGTGTCCTTACGCGTCCTTGGATTCGGGGTCTTCAGCCACACGCCCGATACGCTCCGGCTCGGCTGAACCTGTGGACTCCGCCCCCTCTTCGGTGGCTTCGTCGGCCTTCACCGCCAGAATATGGACCATTGCAATTTTTTCGTCGGGACCGGTAATCAGCGTGACGCCCTCGGGAAGCTCAATATCCTTGGCGCACAGCGCGTCGTTCACCAGCAAGCCGGCCACGCTGGGATGCAGCGTGGACGGGATGTCACCCGCCCGACACTCGACCTCAATTTTGTCATGCAGTTGATCGAGGATGCCGCCCTCGCTCAAACCAGCCGGCGTGCCGCGCAGCTCGACCGTGACTTGAACACGCACGCGCTCGTCGAGATCGACGCGGGCGAAGTCGACGTGTACGGGGTCCTTGTCAAAGTGGTCGTACTGAACTTCCTTGATGAGGTATTGCTTGGCTTCCCCGCCCATCTCAAGACTCATCAGGCGCGAGCCGTGACGCAGTTCCATCTTGAGTTCGTGTGCCGAGAACGATACGGAAACAGGCTCTTCGCCGTGCCCGTAGATGACGCCCGGCAACCGCCCCGACTCTCTAAGGTTCCTGCAGAATCGCGTGCCGCGCTGCGTTCGCGTCTCGGCCTTCAATGTTGGGATTTTCATATTTCGAGATTCTCCTTCGATCCGCGGTCTGATCAAACGTGGTGCGGATGGTTGTAATGTTCCTTAAACAGTGCGCTGACCGATTCATGGTGGTGGATGCGCCGAATGGCTTCAGCGATCAGGTCAGCCACGGTCAATGTCGTCAGATTGGGAAGTCGTCGTTTGGCTTCCTCGGTCGTGCCGATGGTATCCGTCGCGACGATGTGCTTGAAGTTGGCTTTTTCAAGTCGATCAAACGCGGGATCGGCGAAGACCGCATGGGTAGCACCGAGGCACACGTCGCCGGCACCGTGTTCGCGAACGATTCGGGCCGCCTCGGTGGCGGTGCCCGCGGTCGTAATCATGTCGTCGAAGATGCACACGGTCTTGCCGCTGACGTCACCGATAATACGAATCGCCGTCGCGGTCCCACCGGCAGAGCGTCGCTTGTCGATGACAGCCAAGTCACCGCCAAGGCGCGCTGCGAAACGGTTGGCAGTCTTGATATTGCCAACGTCCGGCGACACGAGTGCGATGTTTTCCAATTGCAGCGATTGAAAATGCCTGCACAAGACCGGGGCGGCTGTCAGATGGTCCACCGGCATGTCGAAAAAGCCCGGAATCTGGTCGGCGTGCAGGTCCATCGCCAGCACACGATGGGCACCGGCTGACGCGATCATGTTCGCGACGAGCTTGGCTGTGATCGGCGTGCGACCTTCGGTCTTGCGATCCTGCCGCGCGTACCCGAAGTACGGAATAACGGCTGTGATGCGATCGGCGCTGGCCCGGCGGAGCGAATCAATGAAGATCAAAAGCTCCATAAGATTGTTGTTGACCGGCGGGCAAGTGGATTGCACCACGAAGCAATCCCGGCCTCGGACGTCGTCTTCGAGTTTGATAAGCGTTTCGCCGTCGGGGAAGTAGTCGATCGTGGCCCGCCCGGGTGCGACCCCCAGATGTTCACAAATCTTGCCCGCAAGCGAGGGCACGGAACTTCCAGAGAAGATGCGCAGGCGATTCAGGTCGTGATTGCAGTCGCGGGTACCGATCATGAACAGGTTGCTCCGCTGAATTGAACACAGCCGACGGAACCACCGTCGGGAATGGAATCATCGCCCGCAACGGTCGCGTACGGCCCGACCCGACAGCCCTGTCCTATACTCGCACCACACGCAATGTGCGTGAATGGGTGAATAACCGACTCCACACCGATCGAGCAGCCGGATTCGATCCACGTGCGCTCGGGGCTGACAATCGTAACGCCGGCAGCCATCCACGCATCCTGAATACGTTCCTGCATCATGCGATTGATCAAAGCGAGATCGCCGCGCGTGTTGACACCCATCGCATCATTCGGTGCGACGGCTGCAATAGCGCCGGCACCATGCCCCTTGGCGAACGCGATGCCAACAAGGTCCGTAAGGTAATACTCGCCCTTGGCGTTGTCGGCTTTGAGTTCACCAAGCATCTCGAACATGCGCGCGTTATCGAAACAATAGTAACTAACGTTGACTTCGCCGATGGCCCGCTGCTGTTCGTTGCAATCCACAAATTCGACAATACCACGCAATCGGCCAGCTTCGTCGCGATCGATACGCCCATACGCACCGGGATCATCGAGAACAGTCGTCGCAAGCGTGACCGCGTCACCCGTCTTGCGCTGTTCGTCGAGCATCGCCCGAACGGTCTCGGCCCGAATCAGAGGCATGTCCCCCGCAAGGACAACCGTCTGCCCCGAAAAATCGCCCAGCCGCTCCGCACACACCTGAACGGCGTGGCCTGTGCCTTTTTGTTCGAGTTGCTCGACCCATTCAATATCCGGTTGATCGGAGAAGGCATCGCGGACAGCCTGACGGTCGTGCCCGACAACGAGCAGGATGCGCCCGACCCCGGCACTGCGACAGGCATCGATGGTGTAGGCAAGCATGGGCTGACCGCAAACCTCGTGCAGAACCTTGGCCCGCGCGCTGTTCATGCGCGTGCTCTTACCCGCCGCCAGAATGATGGCCACCGCATCGGCCATGAAACGCCTGCTCCTGAATAGTCTGCTGAGGCATCGACGCCACGAAATTACCCGGCCAGGGCTCGAACCTGGAATACCAGGATCAAAACCTGGTGTGTTACCATTACACCACCGGGCAAGGACGCCGCATGAATCCGAACCAACCAACCCGCGCACAGAGACGGAATCCGCCGTACGAGAACCAATCCGCTTCGGAACATTGTGCAGGCCACGCGAAAGGACGCGGCTCCGGACCGATGTTCAACAAAGAACGATCAATCCGTCCCGGACTTGAGGCCCGAGCCCACCGCCGCTACAGCAGGGCCCGCTGCGGGTGAAACAGACTCCACCCGCCGCCCCCGGTGATCCGGGATGCTTCGAGGGGCGTAATCTAGCCCCGAGCGAGCCCAAAGTCAATCGCCGCGGGGGGGCGGATTCCGTAGAAAGTGTGGCCATGCATGGTGGCATCAAAGGTTTTGCCTCCTGAGACTTCAAGTGCATCGAGCTGGTACGGCAGGTGAAGCCTCCCGGAAAAAAACCCACCCGGGTCACGGTTTACGAGCCGGTAGTGGCTTGCCGTTTAGCGGGCAATGCTTCCACACGGAACGCCTTTTGACATCGCAGCCTCCGCCAATCGGCAAGCCACGGTCACACGCAGTCGCATCGAGATCATCCGCGCAACGCGTAAAAACTCCTTGAACCGATGATAAATTCCTGAGAATCATCAATTACCTATCAATTTCTTTCAAATTGATAGGTAATTGATATCAGGTTTTGGCCTACTCCCCGGATCGGGGTTCCGCCGGTCACGCACCCTTCGGCTTGTCGCCGATGGTCGCGCACGCGGGAAAAATGAAGTTGAACTTGCGACGGCGGATCCCGGTCAGGCCGGCGGTTTCGAAATACTTCGTCATCAAAGGCCAGGGGGCGTGATGCACGTCGCCCTCGACCTTGGCGATCACCACGTCGAACACAAACCACCCGACCACGCAATCGCGGAATCCGTCGATGATGATCAGCCGCCCGCCCGGCGACAGCAGACGCATCATTTCGCTCACGACATTCTGCTGATGCGGGTAATGATGGAACGAATTCGAGCAGGTGATCATGTCGAACGAGCCGTCGGCGAAGGGAAGATGCTCGCTGTCGCCGTTGATAAACTGAGGCCTGTCCGAACCTTCCAGCTCCGTGAACTTGGCCGCCGCACTGACGCACATGTTGGCTGCGTAGTCCAGTCCGACCGTGGTCACCGGCAAAGGCCCATGTGCGAGATAGCCAGCCAACTCACCCGTTCCACAACCGACATCGAGCAGTGAAAAGGGCTTGGGGTTCTCGCTATGCCAGCGTGCGATTTCCGTAACCAGCGTAAGATAGCTGGGTTTGAAAAGGAAAAAATGCAGAATGGACCGATCGTAGCTGTCAGCCCATCGGTCAAACTGCTGCATGGCGCGACGTTTCATCTCCGTCGACGCGGGCGGCACGGTGGTTGTGGGGGTCAGGTTCACACCCCGATTCTAACCGGCCTGCCCATGCATGGGGAGCGCGGGCGTCAAAGCCGTCCGGTATTGCTGCGTCTCATTTTGGGTGGCACGGTCTGGCGTAGCCAGGCCGTGGTGTTCCGTAGCTCACACGGACTACCGACTACGCCGGCAGGCCGTGCCACTCTGCACTGCGAGTTGCCGCCCACTTGGGGATGCACCAGTCCGGAATCCGCACGAGGCGGCTGCCCGCTTTCTCCGAATCAAAACTCCAGCTTCACACCAATTTCCATCACGCGGTCGGGCGGCAAGCCGAAGTGCGAACTTGCGTCGCTGGCGTTCCGCGACATCCAGGCGAACACCGTCTTGCGCCAGCGGGACATTTTCGCTCCGCGTTCGACGGCCAGCGTCTCGCGACCCAGAACGAAAAACACGTCGTCCGCGTCGAGGTCGAGGCCTTGTTTCCTGCAGCTCGTTAGAATCCCTGTCATGCTGGGGTGTTCCATAAATCCGAACCGCGCCGTTACGCGATAGACACCGCGATCGAAATGCTCGATCTCCACACGATCAGCCGCATGTACCCGAGGGCGTTCGTCGGTGACGATGCGCAGAATAGCCACGGTCTCGTGAAGAACCTTGTTGTGCTTGAGATTGTGCAGCAGGGCGAACGGTACGCCGTCGGGATGTGCAGAAAGGTAAACTGCGGCTCCGGGCACCCGGTACGGCGCGGCCGCTTCGATTCGATCAAGGAACGCCTCCACCGATTCCGTTTTTCTCTTCAACCGAGCGTGCAGGCTGCGACGTCCCTGTTGCCAGGTGGTCATCAGGACACACGCGATGATTCCGATCGCCAGCGGCAGCCAGCCGCCGGCGAGGAGCTTGACACCGTTCGCCGAAACAAACGCTATATCGAGGAGCAGGAAACACCCCATGATCAGCAGAGCAGTCGGACGACCCCACTTCCAAACGTCTCTCGCCACGACGTAAAGCAGGATGGTGGTAATCAGCATCGTACTGCTCACTGCCATTCCGTACGCTCCCGCGAGCGCAGCCGACGATCGAAAAACAAGAATCAATCCGATGACCGCGACAAACAACGCCCAGTTGATCAGCGGGAGGTAGACTTGGCCACGCTGGTCGGCGGAAGTGTGCAGGATTCTAAGTCTCGGCGAATACCCGAGGCGGACCGCTTGGCTTGCAAGAGAGAACGCCCCCGTGATGACGGCCTGCGATGCGATCACCGTCGCGACGGTCGCCAGGATCACGAGTGGGTATCGAGCCCAAGCGGGGGCCAGCAGATAAAACGGGTTTCGCACAGCGGCTGGGTCACTTATCAACAGAGCACCCTGCCCGAGGTAGTTTATGATGAGCGACGGCAGGACAAGTGCGAACCACGCCAGGCGAATCGGGCGAAGCCCGAAATGTCCCATGTCTGCGTACAACGCTTCGCCACCCGTCACAACGAGAAAGACCACGCCGAGGATCAGGAATGCGTGGCCCTGGTTACGCACAAAAAAGCTGACGGCCAAAAGGGGATTGAAAGAGGCGAGCACGCCCGGCTCCCGAGCAATCGCCGGAATCGCCAGAACGATCAGGCTGACAAACCACACGAGCATCACCGGCCCGAAGATGCTCGCCATGCGCGACGTGCCCCGCTGCTGAAACGCGAAGAGCACAATCAGAATGGCAAGCGAAAGCGGGATTACAAACTTTCCCAAAGCGGGCGTCGCCAGTTCCAGCCCTTCCACCGCGCTCAACACGGAGATCGCGGGCGTTATCATTCCATCCCCATACAAGAGGCCCGCAGCGAACAGACCAAGCGGGATGAGCATCCATCGCGCCCGCTTCGATGTTCGTCCTTCGATAGCCAACGCCATCAGTGCGAGAACTCCGCCTTCGCCGTGATTGCTCGCCCGCATCACGACCAGAAGATACTTGATGGAGATGATGACAATGAGGGACCAGAGGATCAGAGACAGAATACCGAGGATGTTTTCCATAGTCGGATCGACGGATTGAGCACCGTGAAAGCACGCCCGAAGCGCGTAGAGCGGGCTGGTCCCGATGTCGCCGTAGACAACCCCAAGGCCGCCGAGCGCCGCAGTCAGCAAGGGTCTCCCGCGCAATGGGGCTGACGACTTCGATTCATTCAAAGATGACACGCCGCCGGCATCCTCTTGGCCGCACAATCGGTCTGCACGGATCGCGATCGACTCCGCGTCTGAGAAATACGGATTTCCGCTGAGAGTGAATCCAGCCGCCGCAACTCTACCGGTTCAGCGTGAATCGGACAATTCGCCCGCAGTGCGTAGCGAGGGTGGACGTCGAGGGATGTGGCCCGGAATGCAATCACCTCAAGCCGCGCCGCGTGCCGGGGTTGTGCAATCCCCCGCAGCCAACGCAAATTCTCGATCCGGTCGCGGCGGTTTGCGCGTACCGACTTCGGGACATCCGCGCGTACTGAAGTCCGCGACTCGTTATTTTGGGTTGAGACGGCTGCTACGCTTTGACGTCGATGGCGGAAAGCTCGCCGAAGAGCCGATCGACCACGGTTCCGATGCGGGCTTCGGTTTCGTACGTGCCGTTACGGATTTCCTCGCGAATGCCGGCGATCCGCGCATCACGCTGTGCCCGCACCTGTTCGAGGTTGGCCAACCTCTCTCCCTGCCTGGAGAATTCGACGCGGTCCTGCGGCTCCAGCGAATTTCCGTTGGAACGTACCGTCGGCTTCTGCGCTTCCTTCTCCTGAATGAGAGAAAGCTGCAGATTGGAGACACCGCCCGCGTTCAGATTGTCGATGGGTCTTGTCATAGGGTGTTTGAACTTCTTCGATACGGCACCGAATGCGCTACGCCGTGTCCGCGATTCATGCACACCGAACGATCGGCGCGCCGTCTTCGATCACGTTCATGACCGTAGAGCCCACGCGCATTCGTCCGTGAATGACATGAGTCACTTCCGCCGATTGGCCCCTTCCGTGGTTGCCGGCGTGCGATCCATCGTCCACACCGACCCCAACCGAAGCCACTCCGCTGGACTTGTATCGTCGGTGCTTATCGGCAACCTTGAGGAAAATGCCGGGGGTCCGCGTTTTTTTTCCGGGCGACGACAAGCCTGTGAAATGCGCACGGCGACACACCACCCAAGGTCCAATAATAGCTATCCGAAAGGACGCGCCAAAAGGCATCGGGAGTGCGACCGTAACGACGAGGCAAGTCAGGCAATTGAGGCAAGCGGGCGAACCAGCCGCGAAAGATCGTCCAGCGTGTAGGTTTTTTTCAAGTCGAAGGGCAAAATCGCACCGTGATTGTGGTCACTGGCCAGGATAATCATGCGCTCGGGCATGATGCCGAAACCGCCCTCCTGAGGCTGGTGCCCGGAAAGGAAGAAATCAACGTCGAAAACCTCGGCCAAGTGGTCCAGCCACTCCGGGGGGAGGTGCCGCCCCCAGACCATCATGTAGGCGTGGCCGCCCTCGGTCATGTCGTCGATGGTGAGCTCGCGTTCGATGATGGTGGGGTCGAAGTGGTGCACATCCCCCTTATTGGGCAGGGAATGCGAGAGAAAGATGCGATTGCGGGTTCTGGCGGCGAGCGGAAAAGACGCGATGTACCCCTTGAGCGCTTCGTTGACGTCGTCCGCATGGCGACCGTACGACTTGGCCAGGCTGCACTCAAAATCGTAGTTGACGATACGCCCGCCCTTGCAGATCGCTTTCCCGGTAAGCTGGGCCATCTCGTGGTTGCTTTGGATGAAGTGGACCTGATCGGGGAATTCCACCTTCCATCGGGCGGCGGCTACGACAAGCTCCATTGAATGATCGTCGCCGATGGGGCCGTTGTGCTCGGCGTGGATGAGTTCGTGCAGGATGACGTGTCGCGCGGGCGAATGGCTCAGGTCGGCGTAGTTTTTCACACGCTCGAAATTGCGCATGTGGCCATGCATGTCGCCGGTCATCACGAGTTGTCCGAAGTCGGGAAAGGTCAGCAGCGATCCTTCGAGCAGGGAGTCCTCGCGATTGAGCTGAGCAGCCTCCTCCAGCGTTTGCATGTCTGTCTGGGTTCGTGACATAATGGTGCGTTAACTACTCCCCCGTACCGTCGTGGACGGTTTCCCGCTGTCTTTTCCACATTCGCTCCGCCACATCCAACCGGGCGACGACCTGTTTCATGCCCGCCGGCCGATCGGCTGGATTATTCTTACAGCAATCCATAGCCAGTTGCGACAGCGAGGCGTGGATTTTCGGGTTGATATCCTTGGGGGTTTGTGTGGGCGACGCGATTTCGTGCCCGCCGGGCTTGGCCGACTGGCGAATCTCGGTGGGGTAATTCCGGTTGGTCAAAACCCAGTAGAGCGTGGCTCCGAGGTTGAAAACGTCCGTGCGCTGGTCGAGCGGGAGCTTGCGCACCTGCTCTGGAGAGATGTAATCCGGGGTTCCCTGGATACGCTCCTTCTTGTGGCCTACGGGGCAGCTTTGGCCCAGATCGATGATTTTCACGCCGTCTTCGGTGAGGATGACGTTGCTGGGCTTGATGTCCGCGTGGACGAAGCCGTGTTCATGCATGGCGTGCAGGCCTTCGGCGATCTGCCGGGTGACGCGAATGGCACCCCCGATTTCCTCGGGCCTGTCCTGCTCAAGCGTTTTGCCGGCGACGTATTCCATGACCAGCTTGATCTCGGTAATTTTGAACCATTTCTTGTCGCGGTGGATTTCCAGACACTTGCGTACAGCCGGGTGGTCCACGGCGTGGCCGACCTCGAATTCGGTTTCGACCTGTTTGATGAACGGGTCGTCTTCAGCCCCCTTGCGGACGACGCGTTTGAGCGCATAGAAGTGCCCCGTCGTGGTCCGCACGATCTGATTGATCGTTGACCGTGCCCCGACGCCGATCTGGCTTAGTGTGCGGTATCCGTTCAGTTCAGGCGGCACGAACCGCTCCCTAAAAACCCCTGTTCATTCCGCGCTTGGAACCCTTGGAAATCGAACTCGTTCATTGTGGACGGGCGACCCAAGGACTTGAGATTATAAGCCTGAATCAGGCCTTGGCCAGATTCTATCGGCACAAACGGGCGGCGGGGCTGATGTTTTTGAACGGGCGTCGCAAGACGCGCGGGAATTCAGCCCCAGGGTGCGCGACCGCATCGACAGGGCCGATGCATTGTCACGGTCGTCTTTGTCTCAGCCTGTCTCGTACAAACGCGGCGATCGCCCTCTTCCTCCCCTCCTTCGCAAGGAGGGGCCGGGGGAGGTTCTTCTTGCAAAACGACGCGTTGCTCTGGTCCACCCCCCCCTGTATCCCCCCTTCGCAAGGGGGGAAAAGATTGTTCCCTGTCGCAAGGAAAAGACAATAGATACGCACGCATTGCACGAGGCTGATCTGTTGCGAATCCACAATGCCGACTCGGGTGGTACGGTCTTGCGCAGCAAGGCCGTGGATCGCAGGACGATTCCCACGGCCTGACTTCGTCAGACCGTGCCACCCGCTCCACTGCGAGAAGCGGGAGTCTTACTGTGAATCGTACTCGCGCTGGAGACTGGCGAAGTCGTGGAAGTCTACGTCGGCATCGCCGTCGGCGTCGAGGCAATTGCATTCGGGAGACAGGGCCTCGGTCGCGGGGCCGGTGAGGCAGTCGTTGAACAAAATCCATTCGCTGCGATCTACAGTGGGCGGGGTGACGGCACCGGTGTTGGCCAAGCTGCCGGACGATCGCGACCACTGCACGCTGCACTCGGGGCCGGGGAAGTCCCAGGCGTACAACGTCCGCGATACGCCGGAAAATATCTCCACATCGCCGTCCAGGTCCGCGTCCGCAACCGTCGCCGTGAGACTGGCAGTCGCGACGGGCTGATCCTCGTCCATGGGCAGCGGGCTGGCTCCGGGCAGCGGCGTGGCATCGTGGTTGAAAACAAGCACGCCGAGGCGCGACCCTACGACCAATTCCGGCATACCGTCGGCATCGACATCCGCCACGGCGTGGACAACATTGCTGAACGGCACAACCCCCGGTGCGGGGGGCACGATCGCGGGCCAACCGGGCAAGCTGTTACCGAATTGATCCAGCGCGAAGACTTGCGGCATTCTCCCGCTCACCAGAATATCGAGCGTGCCGTCCGCGTCGACGTCCGCCATCGCCAATCTCAACGGTTCGCCAAATGCCGGAAGCGTCACGGGCCAGTTTTCGCTGTGGGGGTTTCCTTGGTGGTCGAGAAGATACACCCGATCGCTGACCTGGAAATCGAGCAATGCGAACGCGACTTCGGCTGTCCCGTCGCCATCGACATCGCCGACAACCAGCGGCGAGTCAAGTTGCTCCGGCACGCTGACAGGCCAACCTTCAACCACGCTGCCGTCGTGGTGCAAGGCGTACACCAGCGCCGGGGGCGGGAACAGGGCATCCTGCATGACGATTTCCAGATCACCGTCGCCATCCAGATCAGCGGTTGCAACCCTTGAGACTCCGTTCTCGAATTCACGAGGCCAGCCATTGCTGAACGGCGTGCCGTCGGCCAGCAGGACGTAGAGGAGCGGTGTCCCGCTCGTTCCCACAACGACCTCATTGATGCCGTCGCGATCAAGGTCCGCCACCAACGCATCGCGACAAAGCCCAATTATAGTTAGCGGCCAACCGTTCACATACGTGCCGTCGATGTTGAACGCATGCAGCGTACATTCCCGTGGATCAGTTGAGACGTCATTACGTGAAAAGAGCACTTCCAGATCATTGTCCTCGTCCAAATTCGCAACGGTGAGGCGCAGATTGGCCGTCGTCCCATCCTCGGGGAACTTGACCGGCCAGGCATCGGCGTGCAAACGCCCATCCGCCGTGAAAATTCGGATATCGTGCCCAGTCACAACCACGACTTCATTGCGTCCGTCACGATCAAGATCCACAACAGCCGGCTTGATGCTCCCCGGGAAGGCTAAGCCGGGAATGTCCGCCGGCCAACCGGATTGTGGGGACCATTCGCCCGCGGCGCCAGCCTTGGTTTGCGAGGCGTCAGCGGGAGCGTCTGCGAAACCGGTGTTCCCAGATAAGCAGACGAGCAACGCTACAAGGGAGATGTTGTGTGTTTGCTGATTCATTTTAGACATATCGTCCAACTGCGCTAACTGTACTACAAATTCCGAGCGCACACGGGACCATCTGGCCCGGGACACCTGCAAAGCGGGCGTTTTCACGCCCGTCATCAGCCGGAAACCCGAATTTTGGGCCGTTACGCTCTTTGGACAATGG
Source organism: Phycisphaerae bacterium (assembly GCA_029260215.1). Classification (GTDB taxonomy): domain Bacteria; phylum Planctomycetota; class Phycisphaerae; order UBA1845; family UBA1845; genus OFTM258. Next base: position 1,219 of record JAJDDQ010000040.1, on the reverse strand, counting down.
TTGCCGCCGGGGAAGCACCTGTCAACGGACACCCCGCTCAATTGAGACGAATAATCCAATTTTCACGTGACGGTACAGTTGTGCGACGCTACGGTACCATAGAATGTTACGGATTCATCCGCGCGTAATTTCGGGTGACGGCGAATTCTGCGATGCGAGACGGTTTCGCGCGTGTGAAACCGTTAGTCTGTCTCTCTTCCTCTCTTCTCCTTGCAAAGGAGCGGTCGGAAGAGGTTTGGACGGAATTGGGCACTATTCTTGTCCATACCCCCCTTGATCCCCCCTTTGCAAGGGGGGAAAGAATGTGCTGACCCCTCCTTGTGAAGGGGAAAGAATGTGTATTCGGGCCGGGTAGCGGCCCTTGGTTTCATATCATCTGTATTGAGGAGTTCGGATCATGAAGCGAATTGTCATCTCACTCGCGTTCCTGGGGTTGATTTGTGATGCAGCACTGGGACAGGCGGACTGCACAGCGCACGTAGACATCGGGATCGGTAATCCCGGAAACGGAAGCACCTGGCTTTTGGCTTATCGACATATACAGGATGCACTCAACGCGAATCCGGTCTGCAAAGAAATCTGGGTGGCGGCGGGTACTTACACGCCGGACCTGGGACTGAACCAAACCGCGCTTGATCGTAACGCAACGTTCCAACTACGGGACAACGTGGCCATCTACGGGGGTTTCGAAGGTATGGAGTCGGTCCTTCGCCCAGACAACCGAATTCCGTGCAACCCTACAATTCTAAGTGGAGACCTGAACGGCGATGACAGCCCTCCGATCGCCTGCACGGACGACCTGCCGGATTGCGCCAGTTACGGGAAGCTATGCGTCGACGGTTTCTGCATCGCCAACGGCGACTTGGGTGACAATAGTCTACACATTGTGACGGGAAGCGGTGCCGATTCAACGGCGAAACTCGACGGCTTCATAATCCAAGGCGGCTACGCAAATGATTACGTGGGCGGCTGCGACGACAATCGCGGTATGGGGGCCGGACTGATCGTCTACGGGACGACGACAAGTGGTGGATCGCCAGTAGTGGAAAACTGCACATTCCGGGACAATGTGGCCTCCTTAACAGGTTGCTAAACAACCTCATCGGGAATGTGTTTTCCGCGATGTTTTGCAATTATCGCCAGTGTTGATGTTGAATTGGGCGGGTTTTGCTTGCCGATTTGGCTTCGCAATGCCCCGGCGAGGCTTGGCGAAGCTGTT